>JAOADB010000083.1 GCA_026417535.1 Caldilineales bacterium | reverse complement strand
TGTTGCCCGAAATTGCCGCCATCCAGGATGTCGGCCTGCTGCGGGCCGTCTTGACGCATCTCAAGGTCGCCCAAGCCCCGGAAGAGCTTCGCACCCTCTATCGCCCCGGATAAGTCCGGCCCTCTCCTCGGAAAGGCACCATGACACCCTACGACATCGCTGCCAAGGCTCAAGTTCCTACGTTGTCCCACCCCCAGGCGGACGAAAGACGAACGACGAAAGACAACCTCGCTTCGTCCTCCGTCCTTCGTCTGTCGTCCCGGTGAGCGGCCGATGATGAGAAGGTAAGAGCCATCCGTGAGGGAAAGGCAGTGAGCCGCGCAGTTACGTTACTTTTGTTTGCGCACGCGTTTTTTGATCGTCTCCAGACTCCCCGGCTGCACTTCGGTAACCAGCGATGTCGGTGATTCCGCTGGGGGTGTGATGGTCTCGGGTTTTGTTGGGCTGCGGCGTCGGCGCCCGGATGAAGGGGTCTCGGCTGCAGGGGGTGGCTCCGGTGCGGTGTCGCTGCGGCGGCCGCGACGGCCCGATGGCTTCGTCTCGGCTGCAGCGGTCTTGCCGTCGCCGCCTTTTGGCGCCGATACGGGTGGCAGTGGTGGCGGCGGCAGGATGGGTTCCGTTTCGGGTTCCCTGACCTTGGGGATGATCACGGCCAGCAATCGCCGCACACCCCCTTCCCCCAGACCGGCCACGGGCCGGCCGCGGGCCGCTCGCGGCGCCTGTGGCACATCGTCCAGGCGCAGCACCCGCATCGGTCCCTTGTCGGGCACCACGAACATCTCGGCCTCGGCATCCACAACGGCCACAGCCTCGATGCTATCGCCGGCCGTCAGCTTCATGGCCGCCACGCCGCTGCCGTAACGCTTTTGCACCGGAAACTCGTCCACACCCACGCGCAACCCCAGCCCTTTGCCCGTGAGCATGACCACCTGATGACCCGGCCGGCATAAACCCGCGCCGACCAGCCGATCGCCCTCGTCCAGCTTCATGGCCAGCACTCCGGCAGCCGGCAGACCCATCACCCGCACTTCGTCTTGGGCGAAACGGATGGCCTGACCCTGCCGCGTGACCAGCAGCAGGTCATCGGCGGTGTCGCACCAGACCACACCGGTCAGGGCATCGCCGGGTTCCAGATTCATCACCAACGGGGCCGTGTGCGCGGTCGCCCATAGCTCGGATACGGCGATCCGCTTGCAGCGTCCCAGACGGCTGAGTAGGAACACACTGCCGCCGTTGCCGTTCTCGGCCTGGCCGTTTTCGGGGATGGAGAGGGCCAACATGGCCGCGATGGTATCATCCGCACGCAGTTCGAGCAGATCGGAGAAGGGCACCCCCTCCTCTTCTGGCAGCTGGTGAATGCTCTTGGCCGCCACCTGACCGGCCGCCGTGAAGAGGAAAACGCTATCGCGCAGCGGCGCAGCCGCCAAGGCGACGGCCGCATCGGCCGTGCGTTGGGGCAGCGTGCCGCGACGTCGTCCGGCCAGGCTACGACGAAAGAGGCGGCCGCTCTTGGTCAGCACCACCAACGCCTCTTCGTCGGCCACCAGGTCGCCCACCACCAGCGCCGCGGCCGTATCGGCCACGATTTGGGTGCGGCGGGCATCGCCGTATTTGGCCTTCAGGGCCAGAAGCTCCTCCTTGATCACCCCCAGGATTTTACGCGGATGGGCCAGTAGGTCTTCGAGATAGCCAATGCGCTCCTTCAGGGCCTTGTGCTCGGCCTCCAGTTTCTCCCGTTCCAGCCGGGCCAGCCGCTTGAGAGGCATATCGAGGATGGCCTGGGCCTGAACCTCGCTGAGCTTGAAGCGTTGCATCAGCCGCGAGCGGGCCGTATCGGTGTCGGGGCTGCGCCGAATCAGGGTGATGACCTCGTCGAGATGGGCCAGGGCGATGAGCAGGCCGTCGAGGATGTGCAACCGCTCGCGCGCCCGCGCCAGGTCGAATTCCGTGCGTCGGCGCACGATTTCACGGCGGTGTTCGATGAAGAACTGAAGCAAACGCTTGAGCGAGAGCAGGTGCGGTTCGCCGTTGACCAGGGCCAGGGCGTTGATGCCGAAAGTTTGTTGGAGCGGGGTCTGTTTGTAGAGCTGCTCCAGGATCGCCTTGGGGTCGGCTGTGCGCGTCAGCTCGATGACGATGCGCATGCCCTGGCGGTCCGATTCGTCGCGCAGGTCGGCGATGCCTTCCAAGCGTCCCTCGCGCACCAGTTCGGCGATGCGCTCGATCACGCGGCTGTTCGTCGTCTGATAGGGCAGTTCGGTCACGACCAACCGGGTGCGGCTGCGACTCATGGCCTCGATGTGCACTCGGGCCTGGACCGTCAGACGACCGCGGCCGCTGCCGTAGGCCTTGGCGATGGCATCCTCGCGGCCCTCCCGCCCTTCCTGATAGCGAAAGACGATGCCGCCGGTGGGGAAGTCGGGCCCCTTGATGAAATGGAGCAGATGCTCCAGGGTGATCTCCTCGACGGCCTCGTAATGGTCGAGCATGAAGACCAGAGCATCCACAACCTCGCCCAGGTTGTGGGAGGGGATGTTTGTGGCCATGCCCACGGCGATGCCGCTGGCGCCGTTGATGAGCAGATTGGGCAACGCCGCGGGCAACACCTCCGGTTCGAGCAGGGAGGCGTCGAAATTGGGCACGAAATCCACCGTCTGCTTCTCCAGGTCGGCCAGCATCTCCCCGGCGATTTCGGCCAGCCGCGCCTCGGTGTAGCGCATTGCGGCAGGGTTGTCGCCATCCACCGAGCCAAAGTTGCCCTGGCCGTCAATGAGGGGATAGCGCATGGAGAAATCCTGGGCCATGCGCACCATGGCGTCATAGACGGCCACATCGCCGTGGGGGTGATACTTGCCCAACACCTCGCCGACGATACGGGCGCTCTTCTTGTAGGGCCGGTCGTGGAACAGGCCCATGTCGTACATGGCGTAGAGGATGCGGCGATGGACGGGTTTGAGGCCGTCGCGCACATCGGGCAGAGCGCGCGCCACGATCACGCTCATGGCGTAATCGAGATAGGCCACCCGCATTTCGCGGTCAATGTCAACGATTTGCACTTTGCCGAGGGTTTCGGGAAAAGTCATGGCCGGACAACCAGGGTGAGGCCGGGTCAGGCATCGAGCATCTTGATGCGTTCCCAGGCCGGCAAGTCTTCGTCGTCGTGCAACGAGCGACGCAGTTCGATGATCTGGTCTCGCAGAACGGCAGCCTGTTCGAATTCGAGCCGTCGCGCGGCCTCCTGCATCTGCTTTTCGAGTTCCTTGATCAACCGCAAACGCTCCCCGCGCGGCAGGGCCGTGAGCGCAGGCACGGTCTCGCCGCCGGCCTGATAGACCGGGCCGGGTTCGGCGAGATGGGTCGCCATGGCGACTCGTTGGGTGAGGTCGTGGACGGCTTTGACGATCGAGCGCGGCTCGATGCCCCGCTCGCGGTTATAGGCCTCCTGGATGCGGCGACGGCGGTTCGTCTCCTCGATGGCCCGGCGCATGGACTCGGTGATCTGATCGGCGTACATGATCACGGTCCCTTCGACATGCCGGGCTGCCCGGCCGATGGTCTGGATGAGGGACGTTTCCGAACGGAGGAACCCCTCTTTGTCGGCGTCGAGGATGGCGACCAGACTGACTTCGGGCAGGTCCAGCCCTTCGCGCAGGAGGTTGATGCCCACGACCACGTCGTACACGCCCAAGCGCAGATCACGCAGGATTTCGACCCGCTCCAGGGTGTGGATTTCGGAATGGAGATAGTGAACCTTGTGACCCAGCTCGGCCAGATAATCGGCCAAATCTTCGGCCATGCGCTTGGTCAGGGTGGTGACCAGGGCGCGCTGCCCCCGCTTGATACGGGCGTTGATCTCGCGCACCAGGTCGTCAATTTGACCTTGGGTCGGTCGCACGATGACAACGGGATCGAGCAGACCGGTCGGACGGATGATCTGCTCGACGATCTGCTGGGAGACCTCGCGTTCGTAGGGGCCGGGCGTGGCCGAGACGTAGATGACCTGGTTGACCAGCTCTAGAAATTCCTCGAAGCGCAGAGGCCGGTTATCGAGGGCCGAGGGCAGGCGAAAGCCGTGTTCGACCAGCACCTGTTTACGGGAGAGGTCACCATTGTACATGCCCCGCAGCTGCGGGATGGTCATGTGAGACTCGTCAATGAAGATGAGGTAGTCCTCGGGGAAGTAGTCGAGGAGGGTCCAGGGCCGCGAGCCGGGCGGGCGCCGCGCCAGCGGCCGCGAGTAGTTCTCGATGCCCGAACAGTAGCCCACCTCGCGCAGCATTTCCAGGTCGTAGCTGACGCGTTGCTGCAGGCGCTGGGCCTCGAGCAGCTTGCCTTGAGAGCGAAACAGCTTGACTTGCTCAGCTAGCTCGGCCTCGATGTCGGCGATGGCCTCGAGCAGCTTCTCCTGTGGGGTGATGAAATGCTTGGCCGGGAAAATGTCAATGCTCTCCGGCGCGGCCAGGATCTCACCGGTGAGGGGGTCAATCTCGGTGATACGCTCGATCTCGTCGCCCCAGAACTCGATGCGATAGGCCGTGGTGGCGTAGGCCGGCATGACCTCCAGCGTATCGCCCCGCAGGCGGAACTTGCCCGGCGCCAGAGCCGTGTCGTTGCGAGTGTAGTAGATGTCCACGAGATGGCGCAAGAGCGTGTGCAGGCGCCGAGTTTCGCCCACGGCCAGATGGACGGCCACCTGGCCGTAATCGGCAGGGCTGCCCAAGCCGTAGATGGCCGAGACGGAGGCCACGATGATGACGTCCCGCCGGCTGAACAGGGCCGAGGTGGCGGCCAGGCGCAGCCGGTCAATCTCCTCGTTGATTTGGGCATCCTTCTCGATGTAGGTGTCGGTGCGGGGGATGTAGGCCTCGGGCTGGTAGTAGTCGTAGTAGCTGACGAAGTACTCGACAGCGTTATCGGGGAAGAACTCGCGGAACTCGGCGTAGAGCTGGGCGGCCAGGGTTTTGTTGTGGGCCAGCACCAGCGTGGGCTTTAGCACGGCCTCAATGACCTTGGCCATGACGTAGGTCTTGCCCGTGCCGGTAGCGCCGAGCAGGGTCTGATGGCGCAGACCGCGGCGCAGACCTTCGCTCAGTTTGGCGATGGCCTGAGGCTGGTCGCCGGTGGGTTGAAAAGCCGAGGAAACGCGAAACGCAGGCATGTCGGGTCAACACGAGTAGAACATAAGTTCGTATAAGGCATTATAGCCGTTTTATCGCAAGTTGTCTATCTGGGGGGAGGGGAGGCGGGGGCTTAGGGAGTTGGGGGAGCTTATGGGAGCTGGAGGAACTTGGGGAACCGCAGAAACTTGGAGAAACTTGAAGGACTTCGTCCTCCGTCCTCCGTCTTTCGTCCTCCGTCTTCCGTCCTTCCTCCCTCGTCCATCGTCTATCGTCCATCCTCCACCTCCCATGCCAACCTCCACTTTCCTCGGCCAACCCTGTCTCGTTCTCGAAAACGCGGCGCTGCGACTGCTCGTGACGCAAGCGGTGGGCCCGCGCGTGCTGGCCCTCATCCCCCGTGGGGGCGACAACCTCTTCGCCGAGCTGCCCGACGCAACCCTGCCCCTACCGGACGGGCGGCGCTATCGGCTATACGGCGGCCATCGGCTCTGGCACGCGCCGGAGGAACCCGACCGCACCTATCAACCCGACGACAGCCCGGTCGAAATCGAGCCGATTCCCGATGGCGTGCGCGTCTGTCAAACGGAGGCCATAACCGGCATCCGCAAGACGGTCGAGATACGCCTGCCTGATGACCGTCCGCGTGTCCTCGTCACCCACACCCTGACCAACCTGGGCCTGTGGCCGATCCGCTGCGCAGCCTGGGCCATCACCCAGCTCAAGACCGGCGGGATAGCCATCCTACCCCAATCCCAGGTCGATACCGGCGTCTTGCCTAACCGCAGCCTGGCCCTTTGGCCTTACACGGACATCACCGGCCCATGTCTGCACTGGGGCAATCGTTACCTGCTCGTGGAAGCCCGCATGAGCTCGCCCTTCAAAATCGGCTTTCCCAACCCGCGCGGTTGGCTGGCGTACTGGTGGCAGGGCACTCTCTTCGTNAAACGTGCGGCCTACGAGGCCGGCGCCTCCTATCCCGATTTGGGCAGTTCGAGCGAATGCTACACCGACCACCGCTGTCTCGAGCTGGAGACGTTGGGACCGCTGCGTTTCCTCGAACGCGGGTCCTCGGTCGCCCATGTCGAGACCTGGGAGGTGTACGGGGATGTCCCGCGGCCCGACGACGGAACGAGCGTCGAAACCATCGTGCAGGCGCTGGGTCTGGAAGGCTGAATGGGGACGGAACCCATTCAGGCGGTTAAGGCCGTCGTAGCAGACCCCGTTTCTCCGTCCCCCTTTCCGTCCCCGCATCAACCCAAACCCAGAACAGCGGACGAACGACGGACAACGAAGCACCATCGTCTATCGTCCATCGTCTATCGTCTCCTCCAGAAACGCCCGCACGCGGGCTGCTGTTTCGTCCCAGGTGGGATGGCGCCGATAGCGTTCGCGTGCGGCCAGGCTCAGACGCAGCAGCAGGTCCCGGTCATCGGCCAGACAGGCCAGATGATGGGCCAAGGCGGCGACATCGCCGGGAGTGACGAGGAAGCCGTTTTCGCCGTCCGTCACCACGGCGGCCGCGCCGCCAAACCGACCGGCCACGGCGGGTAAGCCGTAGCCCATCCCTTCCAGATAGGCCATACCGAAGCCTTCATAGGTCGAAGGGATGACCAGCACCTGTCCCTGCGCAAGCTCGGCCGCCACGTCGGCCTCAGCGAGCAGACCCCGAAAGTCCACCACCGCCGTTAGGCCCAGGCGTCTTACCTGCCGCTGGCAGCGGGCCGCATAGCCAGGGGCCACAGTCGGATCCCCGATGACAGTGAGGCGCACGCGCCCCTTGGGCAGCTCCGCCAGCGCAGCGATGAGGGTGTGCAGCCCTTTGCGGGGGATAAGGTTGCCCAAAAAGACGAGGCGCAGCGGTCCAGACGCCAGCGCACGGCGACGGATGGCGGCCTCGTCCATCGCCGGAGTAGTGTCCTCGCGGCCCGGCAGCGCCACGAGCAACGGCCTTTCTGACCCGACCAACGCAGTCACGGACGCGGCCGTAGCCGGACTGTTGCAGATAAAACCGTCCACCGTGGCCAGATAGCGGCGTTCGACGGCACGGTAGAGCCGGTTGGCCCAGGCGCCGTGGGCCTCACTGCTGCGCAGATGGTGGACGATGCTGATGATCGGGTAGGCGGTCGTGGCCTGTAGCCGTCCGTTCAACCCGAACAGGGAGGGGTGGTTGAGCTCGTCCTGGAGCAGCACATCCACCGCCGCTTTTTGCAATTCGGTTTGCCAGGCCGGCGAGAGGTTGTCGGCCAGATGCCGCAGGTAGTTCCGCCAGGGCCGCGCGTACACCGTCACTGTGTCGCCGCAGCGGCGCAGGTAATCCACCAGGCGGCGGTCGTAACGATAGCCCCCCGAAACGATATCGAGATGGCCGTAGATCACCAGGCCGACCCGCATCCCCGCCGCGCTCAGCGCTCCAGGTCGTAGGCCGCCCAGGTCTGCGGGTTTTCCCACAATTTGACGCTGAGGGCGGTGACGTTGGGCGCATAGAGGCGCTCGTTCAGCTCTTCGGCCAGCCGCCGGCAGAAACGCTCCAGGCTGGGGTTGAGACCCTCGAAACCGGGCAGGTCGTTGAGCGTCTTGTCTCGGTATTGGGCGATGACGGCCTCGAGCTGGGCTTCCAGGTCGAGGATGTCGATCAGATAGCCGTGATGGTCGAGTTCCTCGCCTTCGATCATGACCTCGACCCGGTAGTGATGCGAATGGAGCTCGTTTTCAGCGCCCCAATCGCCGCCGATAAGGTAGTGTTGGGCAATGAAATCGCGCTGGCAGCAAAGGGTGTACATGGGATGGGAACTGGTAAACAGAAAAGGCAAGACCGCCAACAGCGGCGGTCTCGTTTGCGGGAATGAGCCAGGAAGGATTCGAACCTTCGACCCACAGATTAAAAGTCTGCTGCTCTACCTGCTGAGCTACTGGCCCTTACCTGATTTCCATTATAGGCCGCTCCGGCGGCGCTGTCAATTTGCCGATTCGTCATCCGTCCGTCCTTCGTCCTCCGTCCGGCTATCGTCCTCCGTTCGGGACGAAAGACGACAGACGACGGACGAAAACCCCTTCGTCCTCCGTCCGGCTATCGGCCAAACCGCGGTTACCGGTTCCCACCTCCTACCTCCCCGGCTTCGGCTCGCCGATGGCCTCGTAAATGGCCTCGGCCGTCTTGGCGGCAGCCTCATCCCAGCGGAAGCGGGCGGCCTGCGCCCGCAATGCCGCCGGATCGGGCGGGTTATCGAGCACGCCCAAGAGGGCGTGGGCCCAGGTTTCGGGCTGGTAATCGGCCACCGGGGGCACAACCCGGTCGGTTACCTCGGCCAAGGCGCCCGCCGTCTTGGCCACGAGCGCTGGCGTGCCGCAGGCCATGGCCTCCAACGGCGGCAAACCGAAGCCCTCGTAACGGCTGGGGAAGAGGAACAGATCGGCCATGGTGTAGAGCGCCGCCTTGTCGGCATCGGGCACGAAGCCGAGGATGCGCACACTTTCGCCCAGACCCCAACGGGCGATGAGCGGCCGGGGGTCGGTAAACCAGTCGGCGCCCGGCGGCGGCAGCTGACCGGCGATGACCAGTGGCGGCAGGTCGGGACGCAGCGTGCGCGCATGGGCATAGGCTTTGAGCAACAGCGGCACGTTCTTGCGCGGGTCGAATCCGCCCAAATAGAGCAGATAGCGATCGGGCAGATCGTAGTGTCTGCGCACGCGCGCCAGCTCGGCGGAGTCGGTCACCGGCTCCAGCCCAGCAGGCAGGCCTTCGTAGCTGATGATGATCCGGCGCAGAGGAATGCGAAGCACGGCGATGATGTCGCGGGCCGTGGCGACACTCACGGCTAGGACGCGATCGGCCCGGCGGGCGCTGTGACTCACCAGCCAGGTATAGAGGTGAGCGGACCATTTGGTGGCGTATTCGCTCAACAACACAGGGATGAGGTCGTGAATGGTGACGACAACAGGGCACCAGGAAATCAGCGGCGACCCCCAATAGGGCACAAAGGCGACATCGGCCTCCAACTTCTCACACCACCAGGGGAACACGAACTGTTCCCAGGCCAGTTTGAAACGCCGCGGGCCTCGTTGTGCCCAGGCCGGCATGGGCACCTTAACCACCCGGCAGCGAAACGGCGGCGACTCGCTCCAGATCGGCGTCACCTCTGGGGTGGCCTGACCGGACGGCCGGCCCTCAGGTATCAGCAAGGTGACGCGCCAACCGGACAAGGCAATCAGCAGATGGGGCAACAGGCCATGTAGATACTGCCCTGTGCCGGTGGTTTTCATCCCCCAAAACCAGCCGTTGATGACGAGATGACGCTGTTTGACGTCATCCATGCTTCCCCCTCATCGTTCAGTAAGCGGCCAGCTCGGAGGCGGCACGGTAGATTTTCTCGGCATCGGGACGATAGGCATCTTCGAGGGGCGGGCTGAAGGGGATGGGCGTGTCCAATCCCCCCAGCCGCATGATGGGACCATCCAGCCATTCAAAGGCCTCTTCGGCGATGAGGGCGGCCACTTCGGCGCCGACCCCAGCCATGCGGTTGGCCGAGTGGACGATCAAGACCTTGCCCGTTTTGCGCACGGTGGCCAGGATGGCTTCGGTATCGAGGGGTTTCAGACTGCGCAGGTCGAGCACCTCGGCCTCGATGCCTTCGGCGGCCAGCCGCTCGGCCGCAGTCAGGGCCTCGCGCACTTGGGTGCTGTAGGCGATGATGGACAGATCACGGCCCTCGCGGGCGAGTCGGGCCTGGCCCAACGGCACCACGTACTCACCGGGCGGTACATAGCCCTTGAGGGAGCGATAGAGAGGTTTGCTCTCGAAGTAGATGACCGGGTTGTTGTCGCGGATGGCGGCGATGAGCAGCCCCTTGGCGTCGGCGGGCGTAGCCGGCGCCACGACCTTGAGGCCGGGCGTGTGGACGAACCAGGCCTCGGGATTCTGGCTGTGGAAGGGGCCGGAGCGAATGCCGCCGTCGCAGGGCGCGCGGATCACCCAGGGCACGGCCCCGCCCCAGCGGTAATAGGCCGTGGCGGCAAACTGGACGATGCTATCGAAGGCCGTGCTGATGAAATCGGCGAACTGCATCTCGATGACCGGCCGCAGCCCCATCAGGGCCATGCCCGTGGCCATGGCCGTGAACCCCAGCTCGGCCAGGGGGGTGTTCATCACCCGGCGCGGGCCGAACTCGGCCTCGAAGCCCTTCGTCACCTTGAAGGCGCCGCCGAACTCGCCCGCCACGTCTTCACCCAGGATGAGGACATTCGGATCGCGACGCATTTCCAGCCGCAATGCCTCGCTGATGGCCGCGATGTAGGTCAGGTGGCGGTCTTCGCCGACGGTTTCGGCGCCGGCAAAGCCGAAGGTATCGGCGCCAACGAGCACGGTAGTCTCGGATGGCATCGTCACCTCCTCAACATCCAAACGGTTCCAACGTTGGAACGTTCTAACGTTGGAACGCTATTAGTGCACCTGCTTGGGATCGAAGCCGATGGGCGGTCGTTCGGGCAGGCCAATGCCTTGGGTTTTGATCTCGCCGAAACGGCGCTCGTAGTTGGCCAGATTCTGTGCCAGGGCTTCGAGCAACAGCTTGGCATGATAGGGTGTCAGAACGAGCCGGGCCTGCACGCGGGCCGTGGGCACGCCCGGCAGGATGTGGGCCAGGTCAATGACGATTTCGTTGTAGCTGTGGTTGATAATGGCGAAATTGGCGTAAATCGCGGTCAGATCGCCGGGAACTTCGATGTGAATCTGACCGGGAGCGGGGGCAGGGGGTTTGTTATCCATGAGATGGCAGTACCTTGGAGCCGATTGGTAGCACAATGCCACAGGCGTTGTGCTCATTGTCTCGTGGAAGGGAGCCGATGTCAAGCAGGCCGTCGAGCGGTCGTTTCAGGGATGGCGGCCGCTTTCTCCTGCGCGACGGCCGCCAGCAGCTCGGCCGCCGAACGTCGGCCGCTTTCGCCGAGGGTGCCCAGCATGGCCGCCAGCTCCTGGATGCGGGGTTCGCCTTCGAGCAGGCGCATCCGGGTGACGGTGCGCTCGTGTTCGACCGTCTTGAGCACGACGAGATGATGGTCCCCATAGGCCGCGATTTGGGCCAGATGGGTCACGCAGAGGACCTGATGGTTGGCGGCCAGGTTGGCAAGCTTGCGGCCGACGATGGCAGCCACGCGACCGCCGATGCCCTGGTCAATTTCGTCGAAAATCAGGGTGGGGGTGGGGTCGGCCTGGGAGAGGACTTCCTTGAGAGCCAGCATCAGGCGGGCCGTCTCGCCGCCGCTGGCCACCTTCGCCAGGGGTTTCAGCGGTTCACCCGGGTTAGCCGAGACCAGGAACTGCACCCGGTCAATGCCGGTGGCATCGAAAGCTAGCCGACGGTTGCCGACATAGCAGCCGCGCGGGTCTTCGACCTGCTCGATGGCGACCTGAAACCGGGTGCCGGCCATGCGCAGGTCGGCCAGCTCCTGTTCGACGGCGGCGGCCAGGGTGACGGCCGCGGCCTGCCGCGCTTGCGAGAGCCGCAGCGCCACCTCGCCGATGCGGTACAGCAAGTCCTCCTCTTCGGCTTCTAGCTCGGCCGTGCGCGTCTCACTTCGGCTGAGGGTAGCCAGCTCGGCCCTGGCCGCCTCGCCGAAGGCCAGGATCTCGGCGATGGTGTCGCCGTACTTGCGTTTGAGACGGAAAATGAGGTCCAGCCGTTCCTCGACCTCGGCCAGCCGGGCCGGATCGAAGGCGATGGTCTCTTGATAGTCGGCCAGACTGCGGCCGGCCTCGGTCAGCTGTTCGGTCGCGGCCTCGATCTGTTCGAGCAAAGGCTGCAGGTCGGGGTCCAGCCGGACCAGGCGCTCCAGCCGGGCGATGGCCTGGCCCAGGGCATCGAGCACACCGCCCCGTTCGTCTTCCCCTTCCACCAGCAGACGGTGGACTGCGGCGCTCTGCGCGGCCAGGGTCTCGGCATGGGCCAAACGACGGCGCTCGGCCTCCAGCCGCTCGTCCTCGCCTTCTTCCAGCGCAGCGGCTGCGATCTCCTCAACCTGGTAGTTCAGTAGGTCGATACGGCGGGCGATCTCGCGGGCATCGCGGCGCAACGTCTCAAGCTCGCTCCGAACCTGGCGCAAGCGGGCCACGAGCCGGGCCAGCTCGGCCCGTGGTGCCTCCAGCCCGGCGTAGCGGTCGAGCAGGTGGATGTGCTCGCGCACCTGCAGCAGAGACAGATGCTCGCCCTGGCCGTGGATGTCCACGAGACGACCGCCGATCTCGGCCAGCAGGGCCTGTCCGACGGCGCGGCCGTTGATGCGGGCGACGCTGCGTCCGCCCCGGCGGACCTCGCGGCCGAGGATGAGCAGGCCCTCGTCGCCCTCCAGGCCCTCCTCGGCCAGGCGGGTGGCAATCTCACGTCCGATTTCGCCCCGCAGCTCGAAAATGCCCTCGATGCTGGCCAGGTCGCAGCCGCTGCGGACCATCTCCTGGCTGGCTTTCGTGCCCAGGAGCAGCTCGATGGCGTCAATGATGATGGATTTGCCCGCGCCGGTTTCGCCGGTGAGGACGTTGAAACCGGGATGAAAGCGGAGGTGGAGGTCGTCAATGATGGCGAAATTGCGGACGCGCAGTTCGGTTAGCATGGTTCACGAGCGCACGCGCGAACGGGCATAGAGGGCGCTGGCGGCCGCACCGACAAAGACGGCCGCCGTAATCCACACGCCCGATAGCAGGGCCAGCGGCGCGGCCGCCACCAGGAAAAGGGCGGTGACGATGACGGCGAAATGCCGCGAACGCCGGCGCCGCGCCGCCATCCAGACGAGTTCGGCCAGACCGCCGCCGGCCGCCGACCCCAGGAAAAAGGCGATCAACCAGGCGAAAAAGCCAAAACGGAGAAACGACGCGCCCACCAGGACGGCCAGGCCCAGAACAAGGCCGCTGGCCAGGGCCGCCCCATAGGCCAGAACCCGGTCCACGGTCGTCGCCGTGTAGAACTTGTCCTGTTGCCCGCGCACACACTCCCGACAGCGATAGCCCACCGGCGTCAGCACAGCGCACTCGACGCAGATGGGCTTGTTGCAGCGATTGCAGCGCAGCATGGTGCTGCGGTCAGGATGATTGGCGCAGGTCAGGGCCGCGGTTTCGTCGTTCATGGGTGTCGTCGTTCGTTCCGAATGAAGGCCCATGGCCGGACGGAAGACGGAGGGCTTTTCGTCGTTCGTCCTTCGTCCTGGATGGGGCCAACGGTGGGGAAGACCGGGTGGATCAAATGTCATTGCGCAAACGCGCGATCAGCGTTTTGTAGAAGTAGCTGCGTGGCTGAATGCGCACGAAGCGGGCCACATGGGGGCTGGAAGTCGCCACCACCCGGTCGCCGTCGCACAGGTCAATCAGGAACTGGCCGTCCACGGTGAGGATGGCGGCATGGTCGGTGTGCACCTGCAACGAGACGATGTCGCTGCGGTCGAGCACCAGTGGCCGGGCCAGGCTCAGATGGGGCGCAATGGGCAGCAGCAGGATGTTACGCAGCTCCGGCGGCAAAATCGGCCCACCTGCGGCCAGCGCGTAGGCCGTGGACCCGGTGGGTGTGGCGACGATGACGCCGTCGGCCACATAGGTCGTCAGGTAACCGTCGTTGATGGTCGTGGCGCTGTCTCTTATACACATCTGACGCTG
>JAOADB010000008.1 GCA_026417535.1 Caldilineales bacterium | reverse complement strand
AGATGTGTATAAGAGACAGAGCAGAGTGTCAATGGAAACATGGGCCTCGGTGTAGCCGGGCCGGACGTAGTTGGCGTAGTGCCCGCGGTCGGGCAGCCAAAGATGCCGATTGAGCGCAGCGCGGGCCTTGAGCGCCTCTTGCTCATAGGCTTCGACGCGGGTCGTTTCCCCCATCCGCAGGGCCAACGCGGCGCCAGCCCGTAATGCCGCACCATAGAGGGCTTGGTCATAGGTCACCCAAACGCTGCGGCGCACATTGTCCGCCCAATCGTTGGGGCGATAGGGTTTCTCCAATAGGCCATCGCCATTGCGATCACAGCGGCGGAGATAGCCGATGGCCGCCACGGCCAGGTCCCACAGCCGCCGGTGGCGCGGGGGAACGCGTTCCTGCAAAAGACTCGCATCCCCGGTAGAGCGCACGTAGTCCCACAGGAGCAACACGAAAAAAGCCGGGGAGTCTATGTGGGCGGGCAACCAGTCGCGGGCCTTGTCCGGACGTGTTCCCTGTGGCATGCGGCCAAGGGTGCCTGGCACGAAGACGCCGCTAGGACATTCGCCATCGGCATGGACCCCTTGCGCCAGACTCAACAGGTGTTGGCGAACCAGGTCGGGGCGAAGCGACAACAAAACCTGCGCCGTCCAGTAGCCATCACGAAAGTAGAGACGCGGAGGGTAGGCGTAGTCCGGGCCGGCCAAAAAGCCGGCAAAATCCCCGTCAAAGGTTTTGAATGTGCTGATGGCGCCGTTCATCCCCGCCACAATCAGCGAGCGCAGCAAAGGCTCCCGGCAGGCAGCCTGGTCCTGGAGCCAGCGGGCATAGGCCTCTGCCGATGCCAACGCCTGAGGCCATTGCGAAAGCCCCTCCGGGCCGGCGGCTGCCGGCCATACGCCCCAGACGAGCGTGGTTATCGCCTCGGCTGGTACTGCCAACGTGTAGGTGACCACGACGACATCGCCTTCCCGCCGCACGTCTTGGGGAGGTTGATCGGCTGACCACAGCCATCGCTCCGCAGCGACAAAGGCTACCGTCGTCTTATCGCCGAGGTGGAGCCTGGCCCTCTCCGGTGGCAACCCTTTGGCCCAGCCCCGGCTCCACAGGAAGCTCAGGCCGGGCAAACGGGGAATCAAAGCCAGCAGTTCGGGCCGCAGACGCTGCGACCACGGCAGCGGCCGGGCCGGGATAAAACGCACGATGATATGGGCCGAAAGGGAGCGGGCACCCTTGTTCGCAATCCGGCATTGCTGGTAAACGGCCGCGTCCTCGGCGGCAAAGGATAGGAGCGATACCTGCACAGGCCCGGTTTCCCCCTCCAGTTCCCACAAACGGCCGATGGCGCGGGCTTGGGTGAAACTGACCTCCCCGCCACCGACCCGGAGGGTGATCTCCCAGCCGCCAAGATGCACGCCCGCCGGCAACAACAGGCGCGTCACGTCGCCTTTGCCGTTGAACGTGACAAACAGCCGACGATTTCCCATATCGTAGCGCGTCTGCGCATCGGGCATGGCCACGTGTAGCGATCCGTCCTCGACAGGAATGGCACGCATCTCGATTTCCTTTCGAGAGTTTCAAGCCTGGATCAGCAGAACGGTGTAGATATCCAAAAGAAAAGCGAGGGAGTCGGTCTGTATGACGCCGCTTTCTGGGCTATCTGGCGAGAGCAGGCGCACAGACCCTGCCCGAGGCAGGGTCACAGCAACGGTTTGAGGGGTCGGAGCGTAATTGACCAGGTGGAGGGCCATTTCTCCGCTTTGGCGCTGTCGCCACAGCTCCACCAAGACGGGCGCCTCGGCGCGTACACGCGGGCCGGGGACGGACCCGAGAGCCTGGAGCAAATGCGTACGCGCCTGCAGAGGGGGTAGACGAAAGTAAGGCGCTTGTAGGAAGAAATGGACTAGGCCGATGCGGTCTATGAGACGGCGCGCCCAACGGCGTTCAAAGTAGGCACGGTAAAGCGCTTCGAGCACACCACCGGCCAGGCGGCGAGCCCACCGCCAACGCTGCAACGGCGAGGGACGTTCGTCGCCCCACAAGGGCAGGGTAGCGACGGCGATTCGGGCAGGCGGGGTTGGGGATAGCCTGTCGGCATCGGAGCGCACATCCAGCAACACGGCGAGACCGGCGCCTTCCTCCGGGGTCCGCACAACCCGCCAGGGAAGGGCAGCCGCCGTCAGGGTTTGGCCCACGCCGAAGTAGCGCCGCGCCAGGTCGGGCCAACGCCATACCAGCTCATCGCCCGGATGCATGAGGCCGATGGGCGCGGCGTTCTCCCAATTGGCGGAGTCGTACAAGTCGGCATGGGCTTCCAACCAGCGATGATAACGGCCGATGGCCTCTCGCTGCGGAGCATAAGCCGCTGCCGTGAGGAGGGTAAAGGTGCCGTCGGCCTCCACGAACTCGGTGCCCTTGATGACGGTGGCCGCGCCGCACGCGGCGGCTTCGGCCATGGCCTGCAAAAACCGGCGCGGCTCATAGACCGGATCGAAGCCGATCCCCTTGTCATAGGGAAGGGTGCTGATCGGCGTGGCGCCGACCCACGCGCGGGCGGTGCGCAGGGTCAGAGCGTTATTGACCAGCAACGGCGACCGGTTGTCGTGGCCGGGTTCCCAACGGGGCAAGCCGTAATCCTCGATCATCATGACATCCTGGACGGTGGCCAGACCCGCCAAGTCGATGCCGAAGGCGATGAAGCTGGGTCGCATTACGGCATCGAAATCGTTGACGCTGATCACGACATCCGGCTTCAGCTCACGGGCATACGCTGCCATCTCGGCGAGGGTCTCGGTTACGACCCGGCTCCGCCAGCGCAGGTACCTGCGACTCGCTTCGGTTTGGAGATCGAGTTCGCCTGGAATATCCAGCCCTGTCGCCTGGCGGAAGGCCGCTCGGCAATGCTGGCAGGAACAACCGGCGCTACCCAGCCAAGTCTTGCCGAAGTAAAACGGTTGCGCGCCATACCAGGGATTGTCAAAGAAGACGCCATCGGCGCCTGCCGCTATGACGCCCTGTACCATGGCCCGAAGGTGCTGGCGCCATTCCGGATGCAACCAGCAGGCCATGTAGCGCCCCGTGTAGTAGTAAAAGGGGCGTCCCCGGCGATCGCGGGCATACCAGTCTTTCTGTCGAAACGAGCCACTAAACACGTAATTCGACGTTTGGATGTATCCGAAGACCTGCGCGCCGTACGCATGAAAAACCTCCACCGCCTGACGGAAGGCGTCCCAATCGTGCGCTTCGATTTCGGGTGGGAACCCCCAGTCATACGTCAGGTAAACCCAATTGCAGCCGGTTTCGGTCACGACACGGTGGGCACCCACGGCCGTGTAGGCCTCCTGATGCACGGCTTCGTCCACCGGCGCGTTCATGAACTTGAGCCGATTCATCCGAATCGTGCCCGGCCCGGCCCATAGGTACATCGGCCGATGCCGTCCAACCCCAAAACGAACCGTCATGATTGACCTCCGATCAGGTGCTGTCGGAGCCAACGGGCCTCGTCGTGCTGAAAAGCCGATTCTGGGTCGCCCCGTCGGTACCCCTCCAGAACGGTTTGCAGGCGTTGGTGGATTCGGGGCGTGAGTGGAAAACGCCACGCCAGGTAGAGCGCGGGCATCAGCAACAGGACGGGCACCAAGGCAAAGAGCAAACGCAAGGTGAGAATAAAGGTCGGCGATTGGGGCTGCTCGACCAGCTGCCGCACCCCGTTCACGATGTGCTCGACCGGCGGCGCATAGCCGGCCAACGCCAGGGCTTGGGAGACCAGGAAAAGGGCCAGCGCCGAGCTGACCTTGCGCGTGAAGGTAAACAAGGCCGCGTAGATGCCCTCCCGACGTTCTCCGGTAACCAGTTCATCCACATCCGGGATATCCGGAAAGATGGCATAGATCATGACCACAATGCCGCCTGTGCCCAAACCCACCACAAAAGCGAAAAGATAGACGAGAAACGAAGGTTGGCCCGGACCAAAGAGCAGGCTAACCAGCATCATGACCATCCAGATGAGAACACCCACGGCGTAGCCGATATGTTTGGCCGTGCGCCGACTGAGCCAGAGGTAAACAGGCAAGGAAAGGGCTTGGGTCACCAACAGGGTGCCGCTGACGAACTGGGTTTCTTCCCCACGCCCCAGGTAGTACTTCATGAAGTAGATGACAATACCGCTCACGACGTCCATGCTCACAAAGGCGAGCAGATACATCAAGAGGGTATAGACGAAGACCCGCACACGGAACGGAAAGAGAAACGTCCGCCGCCAGGCCAACGGCGCGGCTGGACGCTGGAACTCAGGGCGCTCGCGGGTGGCCAGCAGGGTGGCGACGAAAGGAAGCGCAAACACGAGACCAAAGAAGAAACCCATGACCCGATACCCTTGATAGACATCCGGAAAGCGCCGCACGATTTCCAACGGCAAAACGGCGCCGGCAATCGAAGCCAACGTGGAGAAAAAGATACGAACAGCGACCAGTGTTGCCCGCTCGTGGTAATCCAATGTCAGTTCGGCTTGCAATGCCGTGTAGTTGAGCATGACAATGCTCATCACGGTCGAAAAGAACAGATACGAGAACAAAGCAAAAGCAAAACGTTGCCACTCCTGGGGCAGATCACTTGGATAAAACAACGCCCAAAACGACAAAAAGATCAAAGGAATACCGGCCAGCAAATAGGGACGACGACGGCCCAACCGCGTGCGTGTCCGATCGGCAAGGAGGCCCTCGAGAGGATCGGTGATGGCATCATAAATCTTGCTGACCAGGATAACCGTGCCGGCCAGACCGGGAGGAATGCGCACCACATCGGTCAGAAAGTAGAGATAGTAAAAGCTGATGATGACACCCGAACCACCCCCGAAGATGTCCCCCAGGCCGTAGCCGATTTTACGCCACAAACTCAATTGCCCGGTCGTCGAAGGCGCGCTCATCGTTCCCTCCTGCTCGGCGAAACCACGCAACGACACCCCACTTAACCCTTCGTAGCGCCAGCCGTCAGCCCAGCCAACAGGTACCGTTGGAAGAAAATGGCCAGGAGAATGGGGGGCAGACTCGCCAGCACACCGGCCGCACTCATCAGGCCATACTCGGTATAGTGACGACCGACAAACAAGGCAATGGCAACGGTCACGGTGCGCATCGTATCGCTGGAGGTGAAGATGAGCGGAATCATAAAAGCGTTCCAGCTCTGCATGAACGTGTAAACGCCTGCGGCAAAAAGGCCCGGTAATGAAAGCGGCAACGTCACGCGCACAAGCGCCTGCAGACGATTGGCCCCATCCACCAGGGCGGCCTCTTCCAGTTCCGCCGGAATGCTCTGAAAATAACCCCGCAAAATCCAGATCACGAAAGGCATATGATACGCCGAAAGCAACGCGATGACCGTGCTGAGCTTGTCCAGCATTCCCAGGCGGTTCATCGTCATGTACAGCGGAATCAGCAACACGATGACCGGGAGCATTTGCACCAACAGCAAGATGTAAATCAGCTGCGCTCCACCCACCAGGCGAAAACGGGCAAAGGCATATCCGGCCAACGAACCCAGGGCCAACGCCGTCAGGCTCACGCCAGCGGCCACGAGGAAACTGTTCCGCAAGGCATAGCGGAAGGCGCGCAGGGTCACTTGGGTGAGTGTGGTGCCCGTCTGGCCGGTTCCCACGAGCAATTCCCGATAGTGCGAGAAATCAGGGGGCCAGGGCAACCAGCGCGGTGGGATGCGCAACAGGTCCTGGCTATGAGAAAGGCTGCTGATGAGCAACCAGAGGATGGGCAACAGAATGAACGCCAGAACGGCCAGCACCAACAGGGTTTGGAGCAGCCCTTGGCCTACCCGACGCACGGAGCGGCCCATCGCTGAGGGGTTGTAGGGTGGTTTCATGTTCCTATCGTTTCCGGTCGCGTCAGACGGCTGTACAGATAGGCAAGCGCCATGTTGGCCAGTGCGATCAGCCAGGCCAGTGCCGCAGCATAGCCGTATTCGAGGTTGCTAAAGGCCTGTTTGTAGAGATGGTAGCCTATCACCTCGGTTGCCCGGGCTGGGCCACCCCCCGTAAGCACGAAGACCAGGTCGAAAAGAGCAAACGCGTCGATGGTCTTCAAAATCAGGTTGATCAGCGTGATCGGCAACAACAGGGGAAAGGTGATATAACGAAACCGGGCCCACCAACCGGCGCCGTCCACGGCGGCGGCCTCGTGCAATTCCGAGGGAATGCTTTGTAACCCTGCCAGATACAACAGGGTCATCATCGGTATGGTCGCCCACAAATTGGCCAGGGCGATCAGAAACAAGGCGCGCTGGGGCATCAACAACCAGGGAATGGCCTTGTCAATCAGGCCGAACTGGAGCAAGAGGCCGTTCAGCGCGCCATACCCGTGCGGATCGAAAATGCGTCCCCATAGCAAGCCCTGCACCGAACCGGGCACAACCCAGGGAATGATCAACAGTCCCCGTACCAGCCCACGCAGCGGAAAAGGACGATTGAGGATGAGGGCAAAGGCCAAGGCCAGCGGAATGCCCAGACCGATACCGACGCCGGCCAGATAAAGGGTCCGGCCGATGGATAGCCGAACCTGACTGTCGGTAAGGGCCCGCCAATAGTTGCCTAATCCGATAAACTCCCAACCCATCCACGGCGCGCGGACATGAAGATCGTATAGACTGATAACAATTGAATAAATAAGTGGATAAAATAACAAACTAAAAATAACAACAATAGACGGCAAAATGAATAAAAATCCGATAAATCTCGGCGAAAAAATTATTCTCTTTTTATACAGTATTTTCGGATAAGAAAGTGCGCCTTGTTCCATCACCTGTTCCGCGCGTTCAACAACAGGATGGGTGACTTGCGACATTATCGCAGCCCGGATGAGCCCACCGTAGTGCAGGTGGCTTGGTTCGCCACCTGCACTACGATCACGACGAGGGCACCCGCCATTCACGGACCGTACTTGGCCTGCAGCTCACGCGTAATGGCCACGGCATCGTCCAGAGCCTGCTGCACGGTCTTCTGGTCGGTGAGGGCGAAATGCACCGCCTCCTGGATGGCTGCCGACCATTCCGCGTAATAGGGGAGGGCCGGCCGCACGGCCAGGAAGAGCGCCTGTTGTGCCATCACATCGCCGCCGGCCTCTTTCAGCTTGACGGCCACCTCCGGGTCGTTGATCACGCTCTTCCAGCCCGGGGGCGCGCCCTCGTTCAGGAACATGAACTTCTCGCCCTCCGGACCGGCAAGGCATTGGACGAAGGCCCAGGCGGCATCGGGATGGCGGGTGTAGGCTGTCACCGACCACCCCATCGGCCCGGCCACCGAGTACGGGCCGCCACCGCCGTTGGGCGCCAGAGCGATGGCAAACTGGCCGGCCCGTTCGCTCTTGGCTGGATCGTTCATGACTAGGAGCGGCGTACCCCAGAGGAAAACGAACGCGCCCTGGCCGGCCAGAGCGATATCGCGCCGGGTGCCGCCACCGCGGATGGTCAGCGCCGCCTTATCCACGATCTCGTGCTTGTTCATCATGTCGTACATGAGCTGCAATGCCCTGACCCCCTCGCCCTGATTGAAGATCGGTTGGCCATCCTTGTCGAACAATTGACCGCCCAGGCTGGAGACCAACATCACGTAATCCACCGTGATCTGCTCGTAACCGGCGGCCCAGCTGAAGATCATCGGGTATTCGACGATGCCCTTCTGCTTGAGGGCCAGGCTCATCTCGATCAGCTCATCCCAGCTGCGCGGCGGATGGTCATATCCTGCGTCTTCCAGCATCTTTTTATTGTAGACGAAGGACATCCATTCCGCCTTCCAGGGCAAACCGAGCCACTGGCCTTGATACACGACACCCTGGCGGGCGAAGGGCAGAATATCGGCCTCGATCTCGGGCGTGATATAGGCATTCAGAGGCAAGACCCACCCGGCGGCCGCGTATTTCGCCAAGTCAATGATGTCAATGGCAAACAGATCGTAGGTCGAGGCTTTGGCAGCCAGCGCGGCCTCCAGTTTGGTATTGACCTCCTCATGCGGCACCACTTCCACCTTCAGCTGCACACCCGTTTTTTCCTGACAACGGTTTTGCAGCGCAATCATGCTATCGCTCTGACCCTCAGGATTATCAATCAGGGTGAGCGTCACTCCGGCAAAGGGAGCGGGCGGCGGAGGCTCAGGCGTCGGCGTGACGACCTTTTCAACGACGACCGTCGCCGGCACCACGACCGTTTCCCGCACGACCACGGTTCGTTCCACGATCTGAGGCGTCGGCGTCGGCGCCGGAGTCGCCGGCGGCGCACAGGCAACCAGAACCAGGCTGACGAAAAGGAGCCCGAGCAGGAGACGTGGCCAGTTGTGGTTCATGATGGACCTCCCAGGTTGTGCAGAGTGAGCGGATAGACCAAACAAAAACTGTTTTTGTGTTAAGACATTGGGATTTTGTCCGTTCAACCACCTCCTTTTCGTTCGGTACAAATCTAACCGGTTAGATCACATTGCAAAAAAATTTGGGGGACGGAGAAGAACGGCTTTACACGGGCTCCTCGCGCCCTAAGCGCTGGCGAGGAGGACTCGATTGGCGCACGATCAGCTCCATTGGCAAACGAACCTGTTGTGTGGCCGGCGGATCACCGGCGATGAGTCGGAGAAGCATCTCGACAGCCTGTTTGCCGACCTCGAACTTGGGGGGACGCACCGTTGTCAACGGCACCTCCAGAACGGCGCCCAGCTCGCTTTCATCCAAACCCACCAGGGCCACATCCTCCGGGACGCGCCTGCCCAACGCCCGCAAATGAGCCAACACCACTGCCTCCCGGTCGGTCAAAAGCGCCTCCACGCCAGCGGCGAGCAGGCTCGCAACTTCCTCCGGGGTCGGATTGTCGCGGGGCGTTTCGGGAATGCTCACCCACCGAGGCTCATACGGCACCTGGGCTTCGCTCAAGGCCTGGCGGTAGGCTTGCAGGCGCTCGATGCCGTAATTGAAACAGAGGGCCTGGCCGAGAAAACCGATCCGGCGATAGCCACGTTCCAGAAGATGGCGTGTGGCCGTGTAGGCGCCTTGGTAATAGTCCTGCTCGACGCTGTAAACGACATGTCCGGGAATATGGCGCGCCAGCATCACCACCGGAAAACCTTCCCGCGCCAGCGCGATCACCGCCGGGTCGGGGATCGAGCTGCCGAGAAAGAGCAGACCATCCACCAACCGTGAGCGAGCAATCGCCCGATAAAAGACCAGCCCATCCGTTTTACGTTGATTGGTCAGGAGCAAGACATTGTAGCCATTCATCTCGGCGGCATAGCTGATGCCGCGGATGTATTCCAGAAAGTAAGCGCTCGAGAAGTTATCCTCGCCCAAGCCAGCAATGGCCACCCCGATGGCCTCAGTGCGCTGTCGGGCCAGCTGTCGGGCCGATGTGTTCGGATGATAGTTCAGCTCCTCCATGGCCTGAAGCACCCGCTCGCGTGTGGCGGACGCCACCGGACGCGGCCCACCGTTGATCACATAGGAAACGGTGGCTACCGAAACACCAGCTTTCTTGGCGATATCGCGGATGGTGGCCATAGTGAGGTCGTCCTCGAGTCTAACCGGTTAGATCACTATGTATCACAGGACGCAACAACTTGTCAAGTCTCGAAAATGCTCCCAACCGCTCACCAATGGCATGCGCTGACCAAGGGGCCGCGGCGCAACTTGGGCCGCGAGCGGTGCCTGTGTCATACTGGCGGAGTCTTCGCCATCCCGTCGTTCCTTTTTTCCCGAATCGGCCATGTCGCTTCTCCCTCGCGTGACTGCTGCTTTTGCTGAACATTTCGGCGCCGAACCGGACGTCGTCGTGCGCGCGCCGGGTCGGGTCAACCTCATCGGCGCACATACGGACTACAACGACGGTTTCGTCCTACCCATGGCCATCGAACGCGCCGTGTGGATCGCCTTACGCCCGCGGTCGGACGGCCGGGTGCGGGTTTTGGCCCTCGACCTGGGGGAGTGGGCCGAGTTCGACCTGACCGACCTGCGTCGGGAGCGCGGTTGGGCGGAATACCTCAAGGGTGTGGCCTGGGCCTGGCAAGAGGCCGGCTATGCCCTGCGCGGCTGGGAGGGCGTCCTGGCGGGCGATGTACCCCGCGGGGCAGGCCTCTCATCCTCGGCCGCGCTGGAGTTGGCCACGGCGCGGGCCTTCCAGGTCGTGTCCGACTTTGCCTGGGAACCCGCGACCATGGCCCGTTTGGGCCAGCGGGCCGAAAACGCCTGGGTGGGCGTCCGCTGCGGCATCATGGACCAGATGATCGCGGCGGCCGGCCGCCGCGGCCATGCCTTGCTCATCGATTGCCGCAGCCTGGAAACCCAACCCGTGCCCCTGCCGGAAGGGGTGGTAGTCGTCATCCTCGATACGGCCACCCGCCGCGGCCTGGTGGATTCGGCCTATAACGAGCGACGCCACCAATGCGAGGCCGCAGCCCGCCATTTCGGCGTCCCGGCCCTGCGCGATGTGAGCGAGACGGACCTGGCCGCCCGCGGCCACGAGCTCGACGAGGTTATCCGCCGCCGGGCGCGGCATGTCATCACCGAAAACGCTCGCACCCTGGCCGCCGTGACTGCCATGCGCGCGGGCGATGCCCTCACGCTGGGCCGGCTGATGGACGCCAGCCACGCCAGCCTGCGCGACGACTTCGAGGTGAGCAGCCCCGCCCTCGATACGATGGTTACGTTGGCCCGTGCCCATCCTGCCTGTCTGGGCGCGCGCATGACCGGCGCCGGCTTCGGCGGTTGCGCCGTCGCCCTGGTCAAGGCCGAACAGGCCGATGCCTTTGCCGCCCATGTGGCGGCCGCTTATCGGGCCGCTACCGGGCTGGAGCCGAACATCACCATCACCCAGGCCGCCGACGGCGCTACGATTGTCCTACAAAGGTAGGACATAACGTCTCGGCCCACTGCCTTACGCTTCGGATGGGTCTTCCTTTCTCGTCATCGGCCGTTTGCTAGGACGAAGGACGAAAGACGGAGAACAAGATGCCATCTTGTGCTACACCTTCGGTCGGCCTGGGATGACAGAGAACAAGATGCCATCTTGTGCTACACCCTCGGTCGGCCTGGGATGACGGAGAACAAGATGCCATCTTGCGCTACACCTTCGGTTGGCCTGGGATGGAACCCTGTCGGAACCTGAGCCATCGTCAGGCTGAACGGCTACTTTTGTAGGACATTTATCCTACCAAAGGAGGCTGTGTTTTTCCCCTTTCGGCGGCCGGCGCCGAGGGCGGAGTCGGCATTTGGCAGCCCATCGCCGATTCTGGTATGCTGGCAGCGATTGTGCGCATAGACACAATTGGCGCTTCTCGCTACGGCCCTACGAGCCTGCCATGAGCCTTTCGATCCTTCCCGATCATCCCCGTCTCTATATCCCCGGCCCCACCGAAGTCGTCGCCGAGGTCGCTGCGGCCCAGACCCGGCCGATGGTGGGCCATCGCAGCGCCGAATTTCAGGCTCTGTTCTACGACGTGGCCGCCAAACTCCAGCACATCCTCCTGACCGAACAGCAGGTCTTCATCGTCACGGCCTCGGGTTCGGGCTTGCAAGAGGCCGCCGTGCGCAACGGCGTGCGACCCGGCCGCAAGGTCCTCAACATGGTCAACGGCGCCTTTGCCGAACGCTGGCATCAGGTCTCCGTGGGCAACGGCCTGGAAGCTGTGCGGGTGGACCTGCCCTGGGGGCAGCCGGTGCGACCGGAGGATGTGGACGCCGCCCTGGCCGCCGGCGGCTTCGACGCCATGACCGTGGTGCACAACGAGACGAGCACCGGTGTCATGAGCGACATCGCCGCCATCGCCCGCCGAGTGCGCGAGCGCTATCCCGATGTGCTCGTCCTGGTGGATGCCGTTTCCTCGGCCGGCGGTGTGCGCATCCCCTTCGATGCCTGGGACCTCGATTTTCTGTTCACCTCGTCGCAGAAGGCGCTGGCCCTGCCGCCGGGTCTGGCCTTTGCCGCTGCGTCGGCGCGTTTCCTGGACCGCGCCCGGCAAGTGCCCCATCGCGGCTGGTACTTCGACTTGGTGCTGTTGGCCCAATCCTTCGCCGAGGGCGAGACAACGCCGGCCACGCCCGCCATCGGCCTGTTCTATGCGGCCCAGCGTCAGTTCGAACGTATCCTGGCCGAAGGCCTGGAAGCCCGCTTTGCCCGCCACGAGTGCATGATGCACATGACCCACGCCTGGGCCTGCGCGCACGGTTTCGAGCTTTTCCCTGCGCCGGGTTATGCTTCGCCCACCGTGACCTGCATCCGCAACACCCGCGGGGTTGACGTGGCCGCCATGGTGCAATACGCTAAAGCACGGCGCCTGGTCATCGGCAACGGTTACGGCCGACTCAAAAATCAGACCTTTCGCATCGCCCACATGGGCGAGCTGACCCCCGACCACATGCAAGCGCTGTTCGACGTTCTCACCGCCTTTCTCTCTTCCTGATCCGTTTACGGGTGGTCCCCATGTACGAAATCGCTTCTGTCCATGCCCGCGAGATCCTCGATAGCCGCGGGAATCCTACCATCGAGGTGGAAGTCGTCACCGAAGACGGCGACATGGGCCGCGCGGCCGTGCCCAGCGGCGCCAGCACCGGCATCCACGAAGCCCTCGAGCTGCGAGACGATGAACCCGGCCGCTACGGCGGCAAGGGCGTGCGCAAAGCCGTCGAAAACGTCAACGAAGTCATTGCCGATGCCCTCTTCGGCGTGGATGTGACCGAACAGACCCGGATTGACCAGATCCTGCTCGAGCTGGACGGCACTCCCACGAAGAGCAAGTTGGGCGCCAATGCCATCCTCGGCGTCTCGCTGGCCTGTGCCCATGCCGCGGCCAACGCCGTCGGGCTACCCCTCTACCGGTATCTGGGCGGCGTCGGTGCCCGCACCCTGCCCGTGCCGATGATGAACATCCTCAACGGCGGCAAGCACGCGGTCAATTCGACCGATCTGCAAGAGTTCATGATCATGCCCGTGGGCGCGCCGACCTTTGCCGAGGCCCTGCGCTGGGGTGCCGAGACCTATCATGCCCTCAAGAAAGTGCTCAAAGGCAAGGGCTACAGCACGAACATCGGCGACGAAGGCGGCTATGCGCCCAGCTTGGGCTACAACGCCGAGGCCATCGAGGTTATCCTCAAGGCCATCGAAACGGCCGGCTATCGGCCCGGCGAAGACATCATGATCGCGCTCGACCCGGCCGCCAGCGAGATTTACGAGCCCGAAACGGGTCTGTACCATCTCGCCAAAGAGGGGCGCAAGCTCACGAGCGAGGAAATGGTGGCCTTTTATGTGGATTGGGTGAACAAGTACCCCATCATCTCCCTCGAAGACGGCCTGGCCGAAGACGACTGGGCGGGCTGGCAAGCGCTGTACGCCGCCCTGGGCAACCGCATCCAGCTCGTGGGCGATGACCTGCTGGTGACGAACACGGAACGCATCCGCCGCGCCATCGCCGAAAAAGCCTGCAACGCTCTCCTCTGCAAGGTCAACCAGATCGGGACCCTCACCGAGTCCATCGCCGCTGTGGAGATGTCCCATCGCGCCGGCTGGACCGTGGTCGTCTCCCATCGCTCCGGCGAGACGGAGGACACCACCATCGCCGACCTGGTCGTGGCGTTGAACACCGGCCAGATCAAGACCGGCGCGCCTGCCCGCTCCGATCGCGTGGCCAAGTACAACCGCCTGCTCCGCATCGAGGAAGAGCTGGGCGAGGTGGCCGTCTATCCGGGTCGTGCCGCGTTCACGAACATCCGTTGAACGCCAAAGATGTAGCGCAAGATGGCATCTTGCGCTACATCTTTCGTCCGTCGTCCTGGCGAGCGGCCGCTGGCGGGCAGGGGAAGACCTATCCGGAACGCAAGGGCTGAGTCGTTGCGTTGAACGTCATCCTCCGTGCAGGCGGCGTTCCGCCTCGGCGCGCTCGGCCATCTGCCGGCGCAGGGTGCGGATGTCATGGGGCACCAGATAGGCCGTGAGCACGAGGAAGCACGCGCCCAGCAACCAGGCCGTGGTGCAGATGAGAATGATGGCATTGCCCAAGGAGGATTCGCGGGCGATGAACCCGGCCAGCAGCGGCGCCGACGCCGCGCCCGCGCTCTCGATGAAGTACTGCACCGCCAGCGCTGTGCTGCGCACCTCCGGCAGGGTGATGTCGTACACGGTGGAGATGACGTTGGGCGCGGCGAAGGGGATGACAAGGGCCGTGAGCAACAACATGCCCATGAACAGCCCCTGGGCCTCGATGGGCACGCGCATGGTGAGGTTGAGCAGGATGGCGCCCGTGAGCACGCCCCCTAAGGCCACGAGCACGCGGCCCCGGATCATCCGCTTGAACAGGGTATCGCCGAGCAAGCCGCCGATGAAATAGCCGGAGGCCAGGACTAGGATGGCGGGTGCCATCGTGAGCAGGATGGCGCCCGATTCGTAGTTCCGCTCGGTCTCCAGGTAGCGGAAGAACCAGAAGGTGATGACGTTCCAAGGGAAGACGCCGACAAAGCCCTGGGCGAAGAGGAACCATAGGCTGCGCTTGCGGAACAGCCCTTTCGCCAGCTTCCACTCGAAGCGATAGACACCGACCTCCTCCAGCCCGGCCATTTCCGGCTCGCTCTGCCCGCGCGGAGGCTCCCGCACGAGGAAGAAGATGACGATGGCCAACGCCACCCCCAACGACCCGGTGATGTAGAAGACGCTGCGCCAGCCCAGGGTGCCCGCCAGCACGGTGGCGACGATTAGCCCGGTCATATAGCCCAACGGCTGCGAAAGCTGCAACAGGCCGTACACCTTGCCGCGCATCGTCGGGCCAAAGTAGTCGGAGATGAGGCTGAACAGGCCGGGGTAGCTGGAATCGTCAATGCCGGTGCTGGCGCGGGTGACCAGGAAGACACGGTAGCTCGGCGCCAGAGCATTGAGCCAGGTCGTGGACCCCCAGATGAACGAGGCCAAGGCCAGGAGTTTGGCCCGGGCATAGCGGTCGTAGAGGAAGCCCCAGACCGGGTACATGATGGCGCCGACGAGGAGGGCGCCGGTCGAAACCGCCCCCATCTGCACCTCGTCAATGCCGAAGGTCTCCATGATCGGCGTCGTTAGGGGGCCGATCAGTAGGCGGTCCGACTGGTGTAACAACATGAACAAAAAGAAGATAACGACAACGGCCCAACGATACCGCAGAAAACGTGCCATCGGGAACCTCCGGGATGTGCGACGAAAAGGGCAACAACGGCCCCGATAGTAGCGCATAGACCCTTTTTCTGCCAAAACGCCCAGGTAGAATGGCATGGCGCGCCCCTGTGTCGGCCGCCGGTCTATGGTACAATCGCCATCGCGACCACGGGCTGCCGTCCGGTTGCCATCTTTAGCCTTCTGGAGTTCCCATGTCTGACCTTGCCATCGTTCAAGACCTGGTCGAGCGGGTCACCGCCAATGTCGAGCGGGTGATCATGGGTAAGCGGAACGCCATCCGCACCACCCTGCTGGCGCTGTTGTGCGAAGGGCATCTGCTCATCGAAGACGTGCCGGGCCTGGGCAAGACCATGCTGGCCCGCGCCATTGCTCGCTCCATCGGTTGCACCTTCAGCCGTATCCAGTTCACGCCCGACATGCTGCCCAGCGATGTCACCGGCGTCTCGGTGTACAATCAGAAGACGCAAACCTTCGAATTTCGGCCCGGTCCCATTTTCGCCCAAATCACCCTGGCCGATGAGATCAATCGGGCCACGCCCAAAACCCAGGCCGCCCTGCTCGAGGCCATGGAGGAACGGCAGGTGACGGTGGACGGTGTCACCTATCCCATGGCCCGGCCGTTTCTGGTGCTGGCCACCCAGAACCCCATCGAATACGAGGGGACGTTTCCCCTGCCCGAGGCGCAGGTGGACCGCTTTCTCATGCGCATCCATCTCGGCTACCCCGAACGGCAGTACGAGATCGCCATGCTCGATTCCCAGACCGACCATCATCCCATCCAGGACATCGGCCAGGTGGTGACCGTGGAGGAGCTGACTGCGGCCCAGGACGCCGTGAAGACGGTGTATGTGGACGAGCAGATCAAACACTACATCGTCTCGTTGATCACGGCCACCCGGCACCATCCGGACGTCTATTTGGGCGCCAGCCCGCGCGGTTCCCTGGCCCTGTTCAAAACCGCCCGCGCCTACGCGGCCATCCAAGGCCGTGATTACGTCATTCCCGATGACGTCAAGGCCCTGGCCGTGCCGGCGCTGGCGCACCGGCTGATCATCAGCCCTTCGGCCCGCATCAAGAACATCAACCCCGAGACGATCGTGCAGGAGACCCTGGGGACGGTGGCCGTGCCCGGCCTGCGCAGCGTGGCCCGCTGAGCACGGGTTGCCGTCCAACAGGGTGTGGTGCCATGCGTCGCAACACCTGGTTAGCCCTGGCCATCTGGCTGCTGAGTCTGGCCGCAGCCCTCAATACGGGTCGCGATTTGCTTTACAACACCTTCTATCTGATCACGGCCGTGCTGGTCGGGTCGTGGCTATGGGCCTGGCTCAACATCCAGAGCGTGAGCCTGACCCGACGGGTGCGCGCCCGCCGCAGCCAGGTGGGGAAGTGGGCCGAAGAGCAGTTCGAGGTGGTCAACCGCAGCCGGTTGCCCAAGCTGTGGCTGGAGATCCGCGACCATTCGACCCTGCCCGGCCACCATCCCTCGCGCGTGGTCAGCTCGTTGGGCGGGCATCAGCGCCGCAGCTGGTATATCCGCACCTTCTGCTATCGTCGCGGGCGCTATCTGCTGGGGCCCCTCACCTTGCGCAGCGGTGATCCTTTGGGTATCTTCGAGGTCAGGCGACGGCTTCCCTACACGACGACCTTTCTGGTCTATCCACCGGTGTATCCGGTCCACGGCTTCCGCCTGTCCGAGGCCCAAGCCGTCGGCGGGGAAGCGCCCCGCTATCGTACCCATTACGTCACGCCCAATGTCGCCACCGTGCGCGAGTACGTGCCGGGCGATAGCTTCAACCGCATCCACTGGCGCTCGACCGCACGCACGGGGCGGCTGATGGTCAAGGAATTCGAGTTGGATCCGGCCAGCGACATCTGGATCGTCCTCGACCTGGATGCCCGCTGGCATGCCGCCTTGCCCTGGGAGCCCCCGCCCGTTGTGGATCGGGCGGCCCTGCTGCCGGGCGAGTTGCCGAGCGCGGTTGAACTCATCCCGGCGACCATCGAGTACGCCGTGGCGGCGGCGGCCTCGCTGGCGAACCATTTCCTGAACCAGCGCCGCGCCCTCGGTCTCATCGCCTACACCGGCCACCGCGAGATCATCCACCCCGACCGCGGGGAACGCCAGCTCAACAAGATCCTGGAGATGTTAGCCGTCCTCGAACCGGTCGCAGGCGTGCCGCCCTTCGACCGGGTGTTGACAACCGAGGGCAGTTTCCTCGGCCGCACCAGCGCCCTGATCGCCATTTCGCCGTCCGTTGACCGCGAGTGGGCCCTGGCCCTGCGCGAGCTGCGTCGCCGCGGGGTGCACAGCACGGCCATCGTCGTGGCCGCCGATAGCTTCGGCGCCCCGACCCGGCGCCAGCGCATCCTGGCCGAATTGTGGGCCAACAACGTCCCGACCTACCTCCTCGAACGCGGGCAGGGCATCGGCGATGCCTTGGCCGCCTATGCCCGTCCCACCTGATCGTTTGAGCGGCCGCGTGTACATCCGCCGTCCCACCCTTCACGACCTCAACGAGTGCGTGCGCCTCGACCCTTCCTACACGACCCAGCGCGTCTGGCAGATGCAGCTGAGCGTCGAGGCCAATGCCATCCACGCCCATTTTCAGCTGGCGCCGCTGCCGCGGCCGTTGACCCTGCCGGGCCCGGCTTTTAGCGACCATCTGCTCGCCTGTTGGCAGCGCGGGGACTGCATGTACATCGCCCGGCTCAACAACGGCATCGCCGGTTTCATCCACATGGCGCCCGACCCGACCACGCGCACCGGCCGTATCGAGCACCACGTGGTGGCTCCGCCCTATCGCCGGCAAGGGATCGGCACGGCGCTCTTGCGCCGGGTGTGGGAGTGGGCGCAAGAGCACAACCTGCACAGCCTCAGCGTGGCCGTCAACCACAAGAACCATCCCGCCCTCTCGTTCTACACCGCCCACGGTTTTGTCTTCAGCGGTTTTCAGGAGTATTTCTATGGCGATCGCGAAATCGTCTTCTATTTTGCGCGAAAGGTTAGTAACTGGTGACTGGTGACTAGAAGCCATGCGTGGCGAGGCGGATTTTTGACGATTTTTGTTTTCAAGTTTCAATTTTCAGGTTTCCAGATTTCATGTTTTCAAATTTTAGATTTCAAGTTTTAAGTTTTAAGTTCAAAAACAAGCATTTTATGTGATATTTACGCCTTAAGTCACCAGTAACCAGTAACCAGTTACCAGTTACCAATAACCAGTAACCCATCCCCCGTATGCCCACCATCCCCTTACCCGACTGGTTGAGTCTGGTCGAGCTGATCAACCTGGTCCTGGCCTCGGCCATCCTCATCCTGGCTTTCTCCCTCTTCGCTTATATCCTCACCTTCAATCTCCACAGCCGCGTGGGACGGTCCTTTGCTGCCCTGCTTTTGGGCGTCATCATCGTCTATAGCGGCGATGTGGTGTTGCCGCGTGTCGAGTGGCAGGAGTGGTGGCTGCGGTTCCAATGGCTGGGCATTGCCCTGGTGCCGGCTGCCTATTTCCATTTCACGCGCAGCGTCCTGCTGGCCACCTGGCTGCAGAGCGAGCGCCGTCGCTGGATCTGGCTGGGGCGAGCAGCCTATGCCCTGAGCGCGGCATTTGCCGTGTTGGCGTTGGCGACCGATGTGCTCGTGGAACCGCCCATCGGCGCCTTTCCGGTGACCTATCTACGACCGGGGCCGCTCTTTCTGCCCTTCACCTTCTACTTCGTCATCGCCACCCTGTGGGGCGGCTGGACGCTGCTGCGCGCCCGACAGCATGTGCGTTCGCAAGCCTCGAAACGGCGGCTGAGCTATCTGCTCTGGAGCTTTGCCGCGCCGGCCCTGGGGGTGTTCCCCTACCTGGTGCTGGCGCCCAGCGCCGGTAAGGCCGACCCGGCGCTGGTGCTCCTGTTGGCCAGCGTCGCCAACATCGCCGTAGGCATCTTGCTCGTCGTCATGGCCTACAGCGTGGCCTACTACGGCGTGCTCTCGCCCGACCGGGTGGTCAAACGCCAGCTGGTCTACTTCTTGCTGCGGGGGCCGTTTGTGGCCGTCATCGTCGTCAGCCTCATCCTGACCGTGCCCAAGGTCGAAGCCATCCTCGGTCTGCCGCCCTACACGGCCCTGGCCCTCTTCGTCGTCGCCGTCATCGTCCTGGCGCCCCTGGCCTTTCAGGTGCTCCAACCCTGGATTGACCGGCTGATCTACCGCCACGAAAGCGAAGAGGTGCTCTGGCTGCGGACACTGGAAACGCGGTTGATGACCAGCAGCGACCTGAGCCAGTTCCTGGAAAACGTCCTCATCGCCCTAGCCGATGCCCTCGAGGTGGGGGATGGTTTTGTCGCTCTGCCCGGCGAGACCGGCGCCCGGTTGGAGGCGGTGTTGGGCAACGAGCAGGAAGCCCGGCGCATCCTCTCCTTGCCCGCAGTGCAGGTCCTCCTCACCACCACCGAACCCACGAGCCGATTCGTCCGCGTGGATTCGTACCTGATCTGCCCCCTGATCAACCGGCATACCGACGAGGTGATGGGCATCGTGGCCCTGCGGGCGCCGGAAGAAGGCGTGTCGCCGGCCGCGTTGGACGCCGATCCGACCATTCAGCACCTGTTGCGTCGCGCCGAGATCGCCGTCGAGGACCGCCGCCTTCAGCTCGATGTCTTCGAGGCCCTGCGGCCGATCCTGCCCGAAATCGAGGCCATGCAGGCCCTGCGCGGCACCATCCCTTACGTGATCACCCCAACCGAGAAGCCCACGACCGCCCTGCCGGCTGCGCCCGAATTCACCGACTGGGTGCGCGACGCGCTCAGCGACTTCTGGGGCGGCCCCAAACTGAGCGAAAGCCCGCTCCTGGGCCTGCGCGTGGTACGCCAACGCCTGGCCGAATACGACAACTCGCCCATCCGCGCCCTGCGCGCCGTGCTCCAGGCGGCCATCGAACGGCAGCGACCGCCCGGCGAACGGCAGATGACCACTTCGGAATGGCTGCTGTACAACATTCTGGACCTCAAGTTCATCCAAGGCAAGCGGGTGCGCGAGGTGGCCCACCGTTTGGCCATGAGCGAATCGGACCTCTACCGCAAACAGCGCGTGGCCATCAGCCAGGTGGCGCGGACGCTGGCCGAAATGGAAGCGGCTGCCGCTGAGACGGAAAACAAGTAACTGGTTACTGGTTACTAGTAACCAGTAACCAAATCACCAGTCACCCGTTACCAACCGTGTCTTCCCCCACCCGCACCTTCGAGACCTTGGGCCTCATCCTCCTGAGCGGCGGCTTGCTGGCCTTGGGCGATTGGCTGGCCGGCCCCGGCAGCAACCGCCCCCTGCAGGTTCTGGTGGGCGTGGCGGCCCTCCCCCTGGCCCTGAGCCTGACCCTCACCGGCGCGTTTCTGGTCTGGCGGCGGCCCCTGGCCCGCTTGCTGGGGAGCCATTGGTATGCCGAGCTGCTGCTCGGCCTGGTCCTGGCCCTCATCGCCCTGGCCGCAACAGCCCATTTGCCCTATGAGGCCGACGCCGCCTATACCGTGGCCCAAACCGGCCGGGGCGGCGGGCTGGTCGGTTGGGCGGTGGCCGAGACGCTACGGCGGGCGTTCGGTCCGGTGCTGGCCTGGCTTGTGACCGTCGCCGCGGGCCTCGTGGGCCTGGCGCTGATGGTGGTCTATTCGCCGCTGCGTGTGCTCGATTGGGCGGCGCTGGGACTCCTGATCCGCGACCGCGTGGCAAGACGGCTGCCGTCACGGCCACCGCGCCCCACCCCACCGGCGGAGTCGCCATCGCCGGCCGCAACGGCGCCGCCAATGGCACCATCGTCGTCCGCCGCGCCGAAGGCCACCAGGCAGATGGCCCGGTCGCAACGGCCGACTGGGGCCCCGCCCCCGCCAACCACGCCTGCCCCGCCGACGCCCCCAACGACGCCGTCCGCGTCGCGACGTTCGCCGCGGCGGTTACCTCCGCTCGACCTCCTGAGCAGCGAGGATCGCACCGGCAACCGCAACGACCAGGCCGCCGTGCAGGCGGCCATCATCGAGGAAACCCTGGCCGGGTTCGGCATCCCGGCCCGCGTGGTCGAGACCCACATCGGTCCCACCGTCACCCGCTTTGCCCTGGCGCCGGGCGAGCTGCGACGCCATGACCGCACCGTGCGCGTGCGCGTCAGCCAGATCACGGCCTTGGCCGACGATTTGGCCCTGGCCCTAGCGGCCAGCCCGGTGCGGATCGAAGCTCCCGTCCCCGGCCGACCCTACATCGGCATCGAAGTCCCCAACCCCGACACCACCCTGGTCAGCCTGCGCCGCCTGCTCCAAGACAAGACCTTCACCCGCCACGACGGCGTCATGCCTATCCCCCTGGGCCGGGATGTGAGCGGCGCGGCGGTGGTGGTAGACCTCCATCGTCTGCCCCATCTGCTCATCGCCGGGGCCACGGGTTCGGGCAAATCGGTGGCCCTGCATGCCATCCTTTGCGCGCTGCTCTTCCACCACACCCCCGATACCCTCCGCTTCATCCTGGTGGACCCCAAACGGGTCGAGCTGCCGGTGTACAATGGCGTTCCCCACCTGGTGGCGCCGGTCATCACCGAATCTGAGCACGCCGCCGCAGCCATGAGCTGGCTTTTGCTGGAGATGGACGAACGCTATCGGCGCTTCAACGCGGCCGGCGCCCGCCACATCCTGGCCTACAATGCCGCCGTACACCCATCGCAGCGTCTGCCGTTCCTGGTGATGATCGTGGACGAGCTGGCCGATTTGATGGTCACCGCGCCGGAGACCATCGAGGCCCGCCTGGTGCGGCTGGCGCAGATGGCTCGCGCCACCGGCATCCATCTCATCGTCGCCACGCAACGGCCGTCGGTGGATGTGGTCACCGGCCTCATCAAAGCCAATTTCCCAGCCCGTTTGGCCTTTGCCGTGGCCAGCCAGGTGGATTCACGGGTCATCCTCGACAGTCCCGGCGCCGAGAAGCTGCTCGGCCGCGGCGATGGCCTGCTCATGACCGCCGACAGCGCCAAACCTCGGCGTATCCAGGGCTGCTTTGTGAGCGATGCCGAGATCGGCCGCCTGGTCGAGTGGTGGCGCACGAACCATCCGGCGCCGCCGTCCGACCCCAATGCGCCGGCCTATCCCTGGAGTCATCTCCTCGACGATGAGGGCAACGGCGACGCGCTTTTGCAAGAGGCCATCGCCAAACTGCGCAACCGCCAGACGATCACTACTTCTGGTCTGCAACGACTTCTCGGCATCGGCTACCCGCGTGCGGCCCGGCTGATGGAGGCGCTAGAAGAGGCCGGGATCGTCGGCCCGGAGCTGGACAAGCGCAGCGGGCGCCGCGTGCTACTCAACGCCGAGGAGGGGGGAGATGAGGGGGTTTAGGGGAGTTCGGGGGAGCTTTATCTTTCAAAACGACCCTTGACCTGAGGCCGAGACGAAGGACGCATGGCGAACCCCTTTCGTTCGTCGTCGTTCGTCCTTCGTCCTGCCCTCGGCCAACCCCCGCTCTGATGACCAGTTACCGGTCACCAACCACCCCCGGCCGTAGAAAGGTCTCGGCGCTCCAACAGCGCAAGTCGCCTTGCGCCACCTGCCACCAACGCAAACCATCGGCTTCACGCGGGCCTGCCACCAGGGTGAGACGGGTGCCGTCGGCAAAACGGGCGACCTGGGGATGGTCCAAACCCGGACTGGAGCGACAACGCAGGACCGACCCACCGGTGTGAACGACGACCGCAATGCCTATGCGAAAAGCCTCGCCCCCATTCGGCATCGGGACAGTCGGCGTCGGGACGGAACGCGCATCCGGGGGCGATGTCGCCAGCAGCAACGCCAACACACGGTCGCCGGTATGGGCCCCGGCGCTGAACAGATAGCCCGGCCAACGGGTCACTTCATCCGGCAACCGGCGCACGCCATAGCGCAGACGGGTCAGCACCGTGTCCTCCGGCGGCTGCGCAGAGCCCCAAAAGCCCAACCCCACGGCGATGGCCGCCGCCGTCAACGTGCCTACGACCAGCAGCCGGACAAGGCCAAACCGGGTGATCAGCCCCCATAGGCTGCGCAGCCACAGGTACACCAAGGTCAGCGCCATGACTGCCAACAACAAAGGTATCACACGCGGGACCACGCGGATGGCCCACCAGCGGAGCGTCAGACCCAGCAACCATGGGATGAGCAAGCTCAGCACCACCCACAAGGTCAGATCCTCCCAGTCCGGATGCGCGGCTGTGGGCATGTCTACGGGTGACCGCTCCACCCGACCGAGGGCGGCGCCTGCGGCGGGGGGATGGACGAGCGGCGGCGGCGCCGTCTGGAAAAGCCGTGGCCACACATTGACGGCAATGTTGGCCAGACTTGCCGCCGTCGCCCGCAGCGCCATCGGAGACACACGGCCCGGCTTTCGTTCCAGCTCGGCCAAAACGGGTATCAGCGCCTGCAGCCGCCAGACATAGGTGGGGATGAGAGCCTCGGCCAGGGCCAGAAAATCGGCCTCGGGCCTGTCGGTCTCGAACTGCGCGCGCAGGGCCTGCTCCAGGCCCAGGCGCAACCGACGCACGACCGTCGCCAGCTCCCGTTGCCGGGAGGCATGGGCATACTGCGCCAGCGCCTGGCGTAGCTCGGTTTCGGCCTGGTTCAACAAGACGACATTGGCCATAAACGGTTCGGTGAGGAGCTTAGGGGGAACTCTCCCCTTCTCCGTGTCTCCGTTTCGTCCCGATTTTTCCACCTCGCGCGCAAGCCCTGCGGTACCTCCCAGGCGCAACGTCCATTATAGACAAGGAGTGGGTGCGGTTCAAAGTTTTGGAAGGAGAGACCCGCGAACGGCCGGTGACATCGTGCTCCTCACCCCTTCGGTCGCCCTCTCCAGTGGCTGCGGCCGGGCAGAGGGCCCTTGCGCAAACACACGGCCTTCAGGTCTGATGGCCGGCAAAGTTTTCGTCTGTCGTCGTTCGTCCTTCGTCCTGTTCAGGCATCCGGGTCAATGCCCAGGCTGCGGAGACGGGCGGCCAATCGTTCGGCGCGGCGATGCTCCTCTTCGGCCCGGCGAGCCTCTTCCTCAGCGCGACGACGCTCCTCCGCAGCCAGGCGCAGGGCTTCCCTGACACGACGGCGCTCCTCCTCAGCCCGTTCGGCCCCGGTGGGTATCAGCGCGCCCTCCAACGTGCACCATCGCAACCACCGGTCCGAACGCCCCTCGAAAACCCCCTCCCACAACGTCAAGCCCAGTCCCAACCCCTCCAGCCGCATGTCGGGCCGGGGATGATAGAGCCCACCTCGCAACTCATGCACCACCACGGGCGTGCGTTGCACGAATCCCTGCGGGTCGTAGATCACGTAGTAGGGAATCCCCATCCGCGCATAGGTTTCCAGTTTCGTACTGGCTTCCTGCCCCCGTCGGTTCGAGACAATCTCGACCACGACATCGGGTGGTTTCCGAAACTCCCAGAGAAAATAGGAACGATGTTCGGGCGCCCACCAGTCCGGGGCCACCTCCACATCGAGACTGAGGAACATGTCGGGGACTATCGCCTGCTCGTGGACATCCCAAAAAATCCCCACGTTCGCAGCCGCCAGAAAGGGCCGTCCCGGCTGCCAGCTGCTGTACAAAGGCTCGACCAGGAGGCGCTGCTGCTTTTCGGAGGGAAGATTGTCCACGGGCGTGTCGTCCTCCGTGATCAGGTGGGCGATATCGGGCCGTTCCTCGGCAAACAGGGTGGGCGACAACACGTCGAGGCTCATAGGTCAACTCCGTACCCGTACAAAAACGTCGGTTGCAAACACAATCTAGCACAGTTTGAACCTTTCCACAACCGGCTTATCGAACTTGAATCCCCAGCAACGTCGAACCGACCCTATGCTCTGCTGCCAAGCTCTGGCAGCGGCTCCGCCCGCCGATCGGGTCTTCCTTTTTCTATGGATGACACCGATTTCGCTTGATGATTCATTTTTGGCCGTCCGTGATTCATCCATCGTCTATCGTCCATCGTCCTGAACACGAGATTCTAACGTTTCGCCAATGCTCCGTTAACGCCCCGCAGACAAACTGGCTGTAGCCTTTCTTGTGCCGGATGGCGCGGCCCGCAAGGCAGGCTGGCGCTATTTGACGCCGGCAGGCAAATGGACTATCATCTTTCCCCGTCTTGACCTCATTGCGAGTCGGAGCATTCGAGCTATGCCAGTCTATCAATACATTTGCGACACTTGCCACAGCGACTTTGAAGTTCGCCGCTCGTTCCATGACACGAGCGTACCGCAATGCCCCACGTGCAACGGTAGCGGCAGAGTGCGGCGCAAATTCACGGCCCCGGCCATTGTCTTCAAGGGCTCGGGCTTTTATGTCACCGATTCGCGAAGCAAGAACAGCGCTGCTGCGCCTGCCGGCAAGAAGGAGGGTTCGGAAAGCGCAGCCAAGACGGAAAGCAAAGACACGAAGGCGGACTGACTCGCCGGGCCGACGGTTCGGGATCCCGTCGGCAGGCTGCCCGCAGCTTCACCCGGCAGGCTCAACCGTGGCCTGCCGGGTTTCTGACGTTGCGGCCAGAAAAGCGAGCACGGCCCGCGTGAATGCCTCCGGTTGCTCGTGGGGCAGCGCGTGTCCGGCGTCGGCGATCACCTGGAGCCGGGCATGAGGGATGCCAGCCGCGAGTTCGTCGGCGCAACGGCGTGGTACGGTGCGGTCGCGGTCGCCGATGAGCACCAGAGTCGGCGCCGTGATTTGGGACAGCTGCCGCCGCACATCGAAACGGGCCACGGCCATCATACAACGGCGGATGGCGCCCAGGTCATTGCGCCGTAACCGGTCGAAGGCGAGGGCCTGCGCCGCCGGGTCCCCGAAAAGACTCCCTGCCACCAGCCGGGCCAGGTCATCCATGCTGCCCAGGGCGGCATAGCGCACCCGCGCCAGCCGCCGCCGCCACATGCCCTCGTGCCGCAGACGGGCAAAGGTATTGACCAACACCAGCCCCATCACCCGGGCAGGCGCTGCGATGGCCAGCTGCAAGGCCACACATCCGCCCAACGAAAGCCCCAGGACATGGGTTTGGCCGATGCCTTCGGCGTCGAGCACGGCTTTCACATCGCGCGCCATGGCGGCGATGCTGTAGTCGCGCGCCAAACTGCTCTGCCCGTGGCCACGCAGATCCACCAGGACGAGTCGGTAGTAAGGCGCCAGCCCCGGCGTCACCGGGAACCAATCGCTGCCGGCCGATCCCAGGCCGTGCAACATGACAAGGGGTTCACCTGCGCCCAGCACCCGATAGTGGATGCGCACGTCGGACACACGCGCATAGCGCGAGGGTGGGGAATAGAACGAAAACGGGCCGATCACGCTGGCTTGCTCGTCATAGGACGATGGACGGTGGATGAATCACAGATTACAAGAAGTGAATTATCAGGCAAGATCTGTATAATTCACAAAATTTGTGAAATCTACGCTTTCGTCCTTCGTCGTTCGTCTTTCGTCTTATTCAAGGCCCAATCTGCGTAATTCGTAAAAGCAGCGGCGATAACGCCTGTTCAAAGCCGCGCCAACTCGACGACCAGGACGTTGAGCGCCAACAGTGCTTCCATCTGCCCGGTTTTGATGGCGACATCCGTGGCCAGCAGCCGGTCGTAGATGTTGACCAGCTGCTCGAAACGGTAACGCTGCGCCTGCGCCATGGCCTTGCCCGTCGGGAAAGGGTGCAAACCCAGCCGGGCGGCAATGGCTTCCTGATCCAGGCCCTGGCCCATCAGCTCCTTCACCTGCAGCAGGATGCGATATTGGCGCACGATCATGGTCAGCAGATAAAGAGGATGAGCGCCCTCGTTATGTAGCTGGGTCAACAGGCGCAGCGCCTGGGCCGTCTGTCGCAGGGCCAGGGCATCCACCATGGCGAAAATACTGGCCTCCTGGGCGTAGGGTACCAGTTTGCGCACATCCTCACGGGTGACGGCGCGGCCGCCGGCATAGAGCGCCAGCTTCTCGAGCTCGTTGTCCATCCGGCGCAGGTCAGGCCCGATGAAGGTGGCCAGATCGTCGGCCACTCCCGGCCCCAAACGGGCGCCTTTCCGTTGGGCGCGGCGTTCGACCCAATGCGCCAGCTCGCCGCCCTTGAGCGCGGGCAGGGCGAAGAGCCGGACATCACCCTTTGGCCCCAGCGCCGCCACCGCCGTCAGCAGTCGGTGCCGGGGAGGCAACGCTTTACCCACGTTGAGCACGAGATGGGTCGTCTCCGGTACGTGCGGCAGATAGGCGCTGAGCTCCTGCAGCCAGCCCGTTTCGGCGCTGCCGTCGTCCTTGCCGGGTAGCTCGTTGACGATGACCAGGCGATATTCGCCCAGGAAAGGCGGGGTATCGCAATGGTGCTGCAGGGCAGTTAGCGTCACCGTCCGCCCGTCCAGCACGGTGCAGTTCAGGTCCCACAGGGAAGGGTCGTCACCGATGCCGCAGCGCAGGGCGGCGATGGCCTCGCTCTTCTCGAATTCCGAATCGCCGTGGAAGACGTGGATCATGCCGCCGGAGGCGCAGGCCGATGCCGCAGCCCGACCCAATGGAGCACGCGACGGCCGAATTGGTGGCGGCGCACCTCGACCACATCCACCGTCTCCAGCCGGGCGCACGTCGTCACCTGCTGTTGCAGGGCCGTGCCCAGGAACTGCGCCGCCAACACGGCACCGACGGCCGCCGTCAGCGCCGTGGGGATGCGCTCCAGCCAGTGGCGACGGCGGCCCATGCTCGCCAGCAACACCGTCAGCGTGGTCAAGACGGCCGTCGTGACCATGTTCGTGCCGCAGTTGGGATGGAGGGCGAGATGGGCTTCGCCGTTGTGGATGCGGCGGATGGCCTCGTGCACGGCCTGGGTGACGAGCTCGGTGCTCAGGTCGCCGTAGATGACGAAACCGCGGCTGTTGGCACGGCCGGCCATGCTCGTATCAGGCCGCATCCGGCTGAGGATATGGATGGTGGCATGCTCGATGGCATGATTGCGCCGCATCGCGGCGATGGGAGGGAGATCGAGAAGTCCCATAGGTGGGCAAAGGAGCAAAAGCAACTAAAGCAACTGTACAGCCGATGCTGCCATTGGCGAGATGACGATACCCCTATTGTAGCAGGCGCAAGGCCATATGGCGAGACGGCACGGCCGGAACGAATGCCGGAGCGGCGCTTGCACGCCGTCGCCTTTGTGCGCGCCCGCGCTCACGCGGTCAGCGCCTTCACCAGTTCACGATTGAAGGCGGGGATGTCGGGCACCACGCGGCCCCAGACGATGTTGCCGTCGCGAAAGGCCGGTTCGTCCACCCACGTGGCCCCGGCGTTGATGAGGTCGTCCTTGATGCCCAGCGACCCGGTGGCGCGATGCCCGGCGACGATGCGGGCCGAGATGCCCACCAGACCGGCATGGCAGATCATGCCCACGATTTTGCCCTGTTCGTAGATGCCCCTGACCAGGGCCGTGACGGCCTCGTAACGACGGAGCTTGTCGGGCGCCCACCCGCCGGGGATGACAACGGCATCGAACGCATCGGGGCCGACATCGGCTGCGGCCACCTCGGCCGTTGCCGTCAGGCCGCCACTCTTGCTGCGATACACCTCGCCAGCCTTCAGCCCGACGACCGTCACCTCGGCGCCTTCCTCGATCAGGCGCATATAGACGGCCCAGAATTCCAGGTCCTCGAACTCCGGACCCACCAAAAAGGCAATGCGTTTGCCGACAAGTTGCATGTTGACCTCCTGAGTTGACCATGATGAAGAGGGATATTACCATGTGGCAGGGTCGTCCTACGTCTCGGCTTCGGCTCGTTGCCAAGACGAAAGACGACGGACGGAAAGGCTCCGTCCCTCGTCGGTCATCGGTCCCCATTCGGGACGGAAGACGAACGAGAAGACAACCCCTTCGTCCTCCGTCATTCGCCCTTCCTTCGATCACGGAAGCCCCATCCGGAGAACTCGCATGAAAATCAAAACCTCCATCACCCTTTCCGATGACCTGTTGATGACCGTGGATGCTCGGGCCGAGCAGGCCGGCCAGAACCGTTCGGAATTCATCGAGATGGCCCTGCGTGCCTACTTGCACCAACTCGAACGGGCCGAGCAACACGCCGCCGACCTCATGCGCATCGCCGCTCATGCCGAAGCCCTCAATCGTAGCGTCATGGCCGCCCTGGGCCGAAGGGAGGGGACGTGAAACGGGGAGAGATTTATCGTGTCGAGCACAACGGCCGGACGACGTTGTTCGTCGTGCTCAGCCGGCAGGCACTGTGCGATTCGGCCCATGCCACCGTCATCTGTGCGCCGATCCTGGAGACCGGCATCGGCTTGAGTACTCAGGTCGAACTACGGGCCGAAACGGGCGCGACGTGGGGCTGTATCCACCTCGATGCCCTGACCAGCCTGCCCAAATCGCTGCTGACCGACTGCGTGGCCGTCCTTTCGCCGCGAAAACTGGCCGAAGTCGAACAGGCCCTGCGCGTGGCTCTCGATTTGCCCGACTCATGACCGATTGCATTTTCAAAGATCACATCTTGCAAACATTCAATATAGCACAACTGCGAGCAGTTATGCTGCAAAAACTCCGCTTTTCCGGCACATTGACACCCAACAGTTCTCGCTTGTAGACGAGTGAGAGCGTTTCCGAACGCTCTCAAAAAATCGGTAAAAACTCCGCACAGTGCGGACAACCCTCCACATCCTGCACCACGGCCAGCGTTTCGGCCGTGACCTCGTCGGGATTGGCGCCGACAAAGCCGACGGCGCCGCAGCGCCGGCAGGCATACCAACCCGTCCGCAGCGCTGCGAAGGGCAGGGCCGGCGCCAGATCAATCACCTCGACATCCATCCGCCAGCGGGCATTCGTGATCAGCCGGCGACAACCGGCCTCTCGCAAGCGGGCCACATAGTGGCCGTAGTGCCGACAGTGGCGCATCAGCAGCACGGCCACAGTGACGCCGGCCGGCACAGGCGCCAGACGGGCATCGGTGCAGACCACCTCGAGATTGGTCGGCAGGGGTGCCGGGGCCAGGGCCAGGATGTCGGGTCGTAGCTCCCAGGCGATGACGCGGCGGGCCACGGCCGCCAGACGCCGCGCCAGCCGCAAGTCCCCGGCCCCGATCTCCAGCACCACATCCTCCGGGCCGACCGCGGCCAGCACGGCCCGGTAAGTCGCCTCGTCATAGGGCGCCCAGGCCGCCTCCCAGGGGTCGAGGGAAGCAAGCCCGCCGACCGTATTCAGGCCATCCGCGCCATGCGGAACAGCCATAGGGCCAGGAAGATCCCCCATGCCCCCACCACCAGGCCGACGGCGGTCAAGGCCCGCGTGACCAGGGTCTTCTGCCGTTCGGTGAGCGGCAGGTCGAAGAGGATGGCCCGCACGCCCAGCATGGCATGGAAGGTCACCACGATCAGAAAAACGATCTCGATGACGACCACCAGCGGGTTGCCGATGTAGGCCAGCACCTGCTCATAGGTGCGCAGACCGCCCTCCACGACGAAATGGTGGACGATCATATGGAGCGAAAGCAGGATCACCAGCAGAACGCCGGTCACGGCCTGCCAGATCCAGATACCCGAACGGCGCTTTTCCTCGATGCTGCGCATAACCCACCTCATTTCGTGAACACCAGCCAGGCGCTATAGGCCAGCAAAAGCACCGCCACCGCCATCAGCGTCCAAAAAATGCCTTTGTGGGATTGGGTGCCAAAACCCAGCCCGATGATCGTCACGCGCAGGCCGTTGAGCATGTGGATCAGGATGCCGGCGATGAGGACGACATCCAGCGCCAGCACCCACGGCGATTTCATCGTTTGGATGAGGCTATCCCAACCGGCCGGTCCGCGCAACAGGTTGCCGATCACCACCATGTGGATGAGCAGATACACCACCAAACCGATGCCGGTGATGCGCATCAGCACGAAGGCCAGAAAACCGGCCGAGCGCTTGAGGGGATTGAACCACGCCTGAACGGCGCGGGCGGCAGGCGATTTGTGCTGAATGGGGACGGCCATGATGTCTCTTACCCTCGCTTGAAGAAACGCTTGACCTTATACGTGACCAGCTCACGACGCAGCGCCATGATTTTATGTCCCGGATCCACGTTGCTGGGGCACACGGCGCTGCACTCCATGGCGCTATGGCAGCGCCATACGCCGTCGTCGTGGTCCACATAGGCAAAGACCTCGGCCGGGCTACGTTCGCCGGTCACGAGCGCCCGATAGGCCGCGGCCAGACCGGCCGGGCCGATGAACGCCGGATTCGTATTGGCCACCGGGCAGGCCGACAGGCAGATGTTACATTCGATGCAGTCCTCGTAACGGGTGAACGTCTCCACCCCCACCGGCGTCTCGGCCTCGGGATTGAACTCGCTCTCCCGCACCAGGCGCATGCCCGCCGGGGCAAAACGCTCGGCAAACGGCGTCATGTCCACGACGAGGTCGGCGATGAGCGGCGCCGAGGCCAACGGTTCGACCACCACCACATCGCTGCCCTGCTCGAGTAGCCGCGCCACACACCCCAATTGCTCGCGACCGTTGACGCGCATCCCGCACGTCCCGCACGAGGCGGGATGGCACGAATGCCGATAGAGCAGGGAGCTGTCCTGGGTTGCCTTGATTTCCTCCAGGGCATCCAACACCGTCGTCACGGCATTGGCCTCGACCCGAAACGTATCATAACGCGGGGGATCGATCGCACCCGGTTTATAACGCAAAACTTTGAGCGTAATCGTCTTTTTGGGGCCGAAGAATCCGTTATTGGTCATAGATTGGTGATCAGTGACTAGTAACTGGTAACGCTTCTCAATCACTAGTAACCAGTAACTAGTAACCAGTTACCAGTTACTGATAATAAGCCCAATAAGGCAACAAAACGACTTCTTTCGTTCGACAAGGGGCATCAATCCCCAATTTATCGCAGACGACGTTGGCCGTGGCCTCGGCCATGGCGCGCATGGTCGTGCCTTTGCCGCCGGAGATGGTCACCAGGCCCTCGACGACGTCGCGCACCTTGTGGTCGAAGCATTTGAAGGTGCGGGGCAGGGCGCGGCCTTCCTGGGCGCCGCCTTCGGCGATGAGCGGCCGGGCCGCCGACCAGGCCGCCCGCATGGGGGCATGGCGCACCGCCGGGATCAGCTCGCCGCCTTTCTCGAACATGAGCCGCACGTGGTCCTCGGGCAGGCCCAACCGGTCGGGGTCCTCGACCGTCCACGAGGTCGTGCCGATCACCGACAGCCCGCGCTGGGGGACGATGATATCGCCGTCCGAGGGCTTGTTCAGCCGATTGATGACCATGTTGCACCAGCGCCCTCGCACGGCCACCATCACACCCGGCGTCGGCTTGACCGGCACCCGCGCCCCGGCCATCTCGCTCACCTTTTCGGCCCAAGCGCCGGTGGCGTTGACCACGATATCGGCCTTGATGTCGTATTCCTTGCCCGTCACATGGGAGCGAACACGCACGCCGGTGACGATGCCCGCCGTGCGCAACATGCCGATGACCTCGGTGTAGGGCCGGATGTCGGCGCCGTTGCGTTTGGCCGTGGCGAAGAAGCGCATGGGCAGCCGCCAGCAGTCCATCGTCGCATCGGGCACCTGCACGCCCAGTTTGACCTGGGGGTTGATGTGCGGCTCCAGCCGTTTGACCTGTTCGGCCGTCAGCACCCGCGTGGGGATGTGGCAAGCCTCACAGCCGGCCAGAAACTTGTCGAGATAGGCCACATCCTCATCGGTGATGGCCACGAAAAGGCCGTCGTTTTCTTCGAACGAACCGGGCGCGATCTTGCGCAGGATTTGATTTTCCTCAATGCACTCGATGGCCGACTCCTGGTCGTTCACCGCGTAGCGGCCGCCGCTGTGGAGGAGACCGTGATGCCGACCTGCCGTCCCCGATGTCAGCTCCCCCCGTTCCACCAGCGTGACTTTCAGACCCCGAAGGGTCAGGTCGTGAACCAGGGCGGCGCCGGTGGAACCACCGCCGATAACGACGACATGGAATTGGGTTGCCATGGTTCGACTGGAAAGATGGGGATCGGCGTCGGCCGACGCCGATCCCCGGTGAGAAGGCAAGGGCTTATTCGTCCAGCCAGTTCATCGAGCGCTGCACGGCCTTCAGCCAGCCCTTGTACAGGCGGGCGCGGGTCGCCTCGTCCATCTTCGGCTCGTAGACCTTGTCCACCTGCCAGTTCTGGCGCAGGTCCTCCAGGTTGCTCCAGTAACCGACCGCCAGGCCCGCCGCGTAGGCCGCGCCCAACGCCGTGGTCTCGGCGACCTTGGGCCGCACCACCGGCACGTTGAGGATGTCGGCCTGGAACTGCATGAGCGTGTCGTTGTAGACCATGCCGCCGTCCACCTTGAGGGCCGTCAGCTTGACGCCGGAGTCCTTCTCCATGGCGTCCAGCACCTCGCGGGTCTGATAGGCGGTGGCCTCCAGCGCGGCCCGGCAGATGTGGTACTTGTTGATGTAACGGGTCAGGCCGACGATGACGCCGCGGGCCGAGGACTGCCAGTAGGGGGCGAAGAGGCCGGAGAAAGCGGGCACGAAGTAGATACCACCGCTGTCGGGCACCTGCTTGGCGTAGTCCTCGATGTGCTTGGAGAAATCGAAGAAGTCGAGGTTATCGCGCAGCCATTGCACCAGCGCGCCGGTGTTGCGCAACAACCACACATCGCCATCAATCGTCATATCCACAATGTTCGATGTGTTGGGATTGGCGCCGGGATTAAAGAACGTCGTCGCCGCCGTCCACCAACCGTCGGCATTCGGCACATAC
>JAOADB010000082.1 GCA_026417535.1 Caldilineales bacterium | reverse complement strand
ACCGTGATCTGGCCTTGCAGGTGGTCGCGCAGCTCGGCAACGCCGACGCCGGTCTTGGCGCTGGTGTAGAAGACGGGATACCCGATGGCCTCGTACCGACCGAACAACCCGCGGGCCACCTCCGTATCCACCAGGTCCACTTTGTTGGCCACGATGCCGATGGCGGGGACGGTGGAGGCTTCGGCCGCCACCAGAAAACGGTCCAACAGATGGAGGTTGGGTTCGGGACGGGCCACGGCAAACACGATCAGAATGGCGTCGGGATTGGCCAGGATGACATCCTCATACGGATGCGACGCATCGGGCCGCCGCCGTGAAAGCACCCGTTGGCGCGGGTGGATGTGGGTGATCAGGCCGAGATGATGGCCGCTTTGGGTCGGCTCGAAGCTCACCCGGTCGCCCGCAGCGATGAGAGTCGTGCGCCGCGCCTCCTTTTTCAAGCGGCCGGCTACCTTGCATTGCCACAGGCTACCGTCTTCGGCCTGAACGTCGAAGAAATCCGAATAAGCCCGCAAGACGATGCCTTCCATGGGCATGCGGCTGTTCACACGCGCAAGTGTGCTCCCGTCGGCGCATGGCAACATTGGCCGGTGAGGGTCTGACACGCGGCCGGCCAGGCCGGATCGGGGACCAGGCCCTGCCGCCGTAGCAGCTCGGCCACTAGGCCCAACGGCAGACCCATGATAGAGGCAAAGCAGCCCTCGAAACGGTCCACGGGACGAAAACCCGGATGCTGGATGGCGTAGGCGCCGGCTTTGTCAAAGGGGTCGCCCGTGGCGATGTAGGCCTCGATCTCGGCGTCGGTATAGGCGCGCATCCAGACCCGACTGATATGCTCGGCGCCATCTGTCCGGCCGTCCGCGGCAACGGCTACGGCGCTGATGACCTCATGGGGGCCTCTGCGCAGGGCGCGCAGCATCTGCCGGGCCTCGGCGGCATCGGCGGGTTTGCCCAGGATGCGCCCCTCATGGACGACGACCGTATCGGCGGCCAGGATGATGGCGTCCGGTCGTCGTGCGGCGACCACGCCGGCCTTGGTCAGGGCCAGCCGTCGCGCATGGACATCAGGCGCTTCCTCCGGCCAGGGCGTTTCGTCAATGTCGGCGCGTTCGCAGGCGAACTCCAGGCCCAGGCAGGCCAAGAGCTGACGCCGACGCGGCGAAGCCGAAGCGAGGATGAGAGGAGAGGACATGGGTGTCACAGGGATGTTGAGATTCCCTTTCATTGTAGCACGGCCATCACCGACGTCCGCATCCGCCAAGGAAGAGGGACGATGGACGATAGACGATAGAAGCTCCCTCAAACTTCTCAAAACTCTCCTCGAAGCCGCTTGACAAGCGCATTAAGATGCCATAAACTGGTGTCAAACGATTGCGCAATCGTTTCTTTGTTCTCGATGGCGAGAGGAAGGCTATGCCCAGGCATCTGGTGACCATCCGCGATGTGGCGCAGCGGGCCGGTGTTTCGACCAGCACGGTTTCCCATGTCATCAACGGCACGCGATTCGTCAGTCCTGAACTGGCCGAACGGGTGCGGGAGGCCATGGCCGAGTTGCGCTATCAACCCAACGCCGTCGCCCGCAGTCTGCGGCGCCGCGAAACGCTGACCCTGGGCATGGTGGTGCCGGATAACGCCAATCCCTTCTTCGCCATGATGGCGCGGGCGGTTGAGGATACCTGTTATCGCCAGGGCTATAGCCTGATTCTCACGAATTCGGAGGGCGATTTGGGGCGGGAGCTGGCCAATATCAACGTGTTGGTGGCCAAACAGGTGGATGGGCTGATCCTGGCGGCGGTGGGTCTTGGCAGCCGGGATTTGCAGCGCGTGTTGCGCCAGGTGCCGACGGTCGTCGTGGACCGCGAGCTGTCCGGCATCCAGGCCGATACGTTGTTGGTGGACAATTTCGACGGCGGCTATCAGGCCACCCGCCATCTCATCGAGTTGGGTCATCGCCGTATCGGCTGTATCACCGGGCCATCGGTAACGACGCCCAGCGCCGAACGCGTGACCGGCTATCGTCGCGCCCTGAGCGAGGCCGGTCTCCCTTACGAAGAGACGCTGGTGGTGCGTGGGGATTTCCAGTTTGCCGGCGGCTACGAAGGCGCCCAGGCCCTGCTGAGCTTGCCCCAACCCCCCACGGCCATCTTTGCCTGCAACGACCTGATGGCCGTCGGCGCCATCGCCGCGGCTGCCGCCCTGGGCCGCCGGGTGCCCGACGACCTCAGCGTGGTTGGCTTCGACGACACCATCCTGGCTTCCTACGTCACCCCGGCGCTGACGACCGTGGCCCAACCCATCGCTGACATCGGCCGGCTGGCAACCGAAATGGTGTTGCAACGGGTGCAGGCGCCAACCGATCCGCCGGTGCGTCGCGTCCTGCCGACCCGACTCGTCATACGGCAATCCACCCGGGCTTTGGTGGACGATGGACGATAGACGATGGACGATGGAAAGCTCCCCGAGCTCCTCAAGCTCCCTAAACTCCCTTTTTATCGCGTTTCTCCGGATGGCATCTGAAGCTACGGCTCCCCCAAACTTCCCTGAGCTCCTTTTCCGTTGCGTTTCTTCGGATGGCATCCGAAGCTACGGCTCCCCAAAGCTCCCCTGAGCTCCTTTTCCGTTGCGTTTCTCCGGATGGCATCCGAAGCTACAGCTCCCCTGAGTTCCCTCAAGCTCCTCATTTCCTTTTGAACCGTTACGTTTCCCCGGAGCAAAGCGGGTATGGCACGTCCCCTTATCGTCCTCGGTAGTCTCAACATGGACCTGGTCATCCGGGCCCCGCGGCATCCCCGGCCCGGTGAAACCCTTGTCGGTAGCAATTTTGGTATGTTTCCCGGCGGTAAGGGCGCCAACCAGGCCGTGGCCGTCGCCCGTTTGGGCCAGCCGGTCACCATGATCGGCTGTGTGGGCCGCGATGCCTTTGGCGATGCTCTCATCGCCACTCTGCAGGCTGCCGGGGTGGATACCACCGGCGTGGCTCGCGCCGATGCCGCTACCGGCGTGGCCCTGATCACCCTCAGCGCAGCCGGGGAAAACACCATCGTCGTTGCTCCCGGCGCCAACGGCGCGGTGACGCCGGAGCTTGTGCGCATGCACGAGCCGCTCATGGCCGGCGCGGCGGCGCTTTTGCTTCAGCTTGAGGTCCCTCTGCCCGCAGTCGAGACGGCCATCCGCTTGGCCCGCGGTCATGGCGTGCCCGTCATCCTCAATCCGGCGCCCGCGCGGCCTCTGCCGGCCGAACTGATCGCACAGGTGGATTACCTGATCCCCAATCAACACGAGGCCGCTTTGCTGACGGGTTTGCCGGTCCACTCACCGGAAGAAGCCCAAATGGCCGCCGAGGTGCTCCGTCGCAGCGGCGCGGGTGTCGTGGTCCTCACCTTGGGCGAACAGGGCGCGCTGGTGTTGGCGGATGGGGAGCCGGTGCACGTGCCCGCCTTTCCGGTCGAGGTGGTGGATACCACCGCGGCCGGCGATGCCTTTGTCGGCGCCTTTGCCGTGGCCCTGAGCGAAGGGCGTGCGCCGGTCGAAGCGGCGACCTGGGGTTGCGCCGCCGGCGCCCTGGCCTGCACCGTTTTGGGCGCCCAACCCTCGTTACCTACCCGTACGGCCGTTTTGCGATTAGTAACTGGTGATGAGTAACTGGTCATTGGCCGTATAGTCGTTTTTGGCGAATAACCAGTTACTAGTTACCAGTTACTGGTTACTAGTTACCAAATGACGATGAAAAAAACAAACCTTCTCAATCACGAGTTATCCGCTGTTATCGCCGCCATGGGTCATCGGGATAGTCTGGTCATTGCCGATGCCGGGCTGCCCATTCCGGCTGGTGTGCGTCGCATTGACCTGGCCGTGCGGCCGCAGCTGCCCCGCTTCCTCGACGTGGTGGCGGCCGTGTTAGAGGAACTGGCCGTGGAAGAGGCCGTCATTGCCGCCGAAATGGGCGAGCGCAGCCCGGACGTGCGGGCCGGGTTGGCGCAGCTGTTGCCGTCCGTGCCCTTCCGCGTGGTGCCCCATGAGCAGTTCAAGGCCCTGACGTCCCAGGCCCGGGCGGTGGTGCGCACGGGCGAGTTCACACCCTATGCCAACGTCATCCTCATCGCCGGAGTCGTGTTCTGATGGGCGTTGCCGTGTTCGAGCGCCTGCGTACCCGCGAAGCCCTGCGCCGTTACGGGCTGGTGCTCTCGTTCCTGCTGCTCTGCCTGGCCCTGACCCTGCTCTCCGACCGGTTTTTGACCGCCTCGAACCTGCTCAACGTGCTGCGCCAGGCGACCATCAACGGCATCATCGCTGTCGGCATGACCTACGTCATCCTCACGGCCGGTATTGACCTGTCGGTCGGTTCGGTGCTGGCGTTGGCGACGGTGGTGGCGGCCGATCTGATGCAAACAGGGCTGCCGGTGCCGTTGGGCGTGCTGGCGGGGCTGGGCGTGGGCACGCTTTTGGGCGCCATCAATGGCCTCCTCATCGCCCGCACCGGCATCCCGCCTTTTGTGGTCACCCTCGGCATGATGACCGTGGCCCGCGGTCTGGCCTTGACCTATACGCAGGGACGGCCGATCACGGGGCTGCCAGCGAGTTTCACCTTTTTGGGCGCCGGATTTCTCGGCCCCATCCCCATGCCCATTGTCCTCTTCGCCCTCGTGTTCGGCGTGGGCTATTTCGTCCTCGCCCGTACCGTCTTCGGCGAATGGGTGTACGCGTTGGGCGATAATCCCGTGGCCGCGCGGCTGACCGGTCTTCCCACCCGCCGTGTCACGGCTCTGGTGTACGTCATCTCCGGCTTTCTGGCGGCCCTGGCCGGGCTGATCCTGGTGGCGCGGCTCAATTCCGCCCAACCCACGGCCGGCCAGGGCTTTGAATTCGACGCCATCGCCGCCGTGGTCGTCGGCGGCACCAGCTTTGCCGGCGGCGAAGGCGGCCTCTTCGGTACTCTGCTCGGCGTGCTCATCATCCAGGTGCTCAACAACGGCCTCAACCTGCTCAACGTCTCGCCCCTGTGGGAAGGCGTTGTCAAGGGCGTGGTCATCGCCCTGGCCCTGCTCTTGCATCGCGCCGCCCGTTAGCCGCCGGGCGATCGTCTCCGCAACGACTGTCCGTTCCGTTCCCATCCCTTTCGGTTCCTTAGGAGGAGTTCCCATGAAACGCCAACGCTCGTTCCTACCGGTGATCCTGCTGATTGCCGGTCTCATTCTGGCCGGCTGTGCGCCGGCTGCTCCGCCGGCCGCGCCAACCCAGCCTCCGGCCGAGGCAACGCCCACCGTGGCGCCTGCGCCTGCCGGCGAGATCACCCTGGGGCTGGCGCTCTCGACGCTGAACAACCCCTTCTTCGTCACGTTGAAGGAGGGCGCCGAGAAGGAAGCGGCCGCTCAGGGCGTCAAACTCATCGTGGTGGATGCCCAGGATGACCCCGCCAAGCAGGCCGCGTCCATCGAAGACCTGATCAGCAAGAAGGTCAGCGCCCTGCTCATCAACCCCACCGATGCCGATGCCATCGTACCCTCGATCCAGAAGGCCAATGCCGCTGGCATCCCCGTCTTCACGATTGACCGTGGCGCTTCCGGCGGCGAGATCGTCTCCCATATTGCCTCCGACAACGTGGCGGGTGGCCGCATGGCCGCCGAGTTTCTCTGCCAGGCCATTGGCGGGAAGGGGAATGTGGTCGAGCTCCAGGGCATTGCCGGGACCTCTGCGGCCCGTGACCGTGGTCAGGGCTTCAACGAGTGGATGAAGGCCAACTGCCCTGGCGCCACCATCGTTGCCTCGCAGACGGCCGATTTCAACCGGGCCAAGGGTCTCCAGGTCTTCGAGAACATCCTGCAGGCCCAGCCGGAGATTGCCGGCGTCTTTGCCCACAACGACGAGATGATCCTGGGCGCCATCCAGGCGGCTGAGGCGGCCGGGCGCACGGGCATCGTTTTCGTGGGTTTCGATGCCATTGACGACGCCGTGAAGGCCGTGGAGGAGGGCAAACTGGCGGCGACGGTGGCCCAGCAGCCGGCTGAGATGGGTCGGCTGGGTGTGGCCATGGCCGTCAAGCACCTGAAGGGCGAGAAGGTCGAACCCTTCATCGGCGTGCCACTGAGCTTGGTGACGAAGTGACACCGACCGCGCCACCGGGGTGGGTCCGCGCCGGATCCACCCCGGTGGGTCAGGCGGACGAGGGAAGCTCCCCCAAGCTCCTCACGATTTCTTGTTTCTCGTTGTTTCTCCGGATGGCATCCGAAGCTACGGCTCCCCCAAACTCCCCCAAACTCCCCTCTTCCCCCCCACCCGTGAGCGAAGCAACCCCTCTGCTGGAAATGCGCGGGATCGCCAAGGCGTTCCCCGGCGTGCAGGCGCTGAGCGATGTCTCGTTCACTTTGCACGCCGGGGAAATTCACGCCTTGGTGGGCGAGAACGGCGCCGGCAAGTCCACGTTGATGAACATCCTGACCGGCGCCGTGCCCAAGGACGCCGGGACCATCCTGCTGCGCGGGCAGCCGGTCGAGATCACCGACCCGCGGCGGGCCATCGAGTTGGGGATTGCCATCATTCACCAGGAACTGACGCTCATCCCCCACCTGACCGTGGCCCAGAACATCTACTTGGGCCGCGAGCCGCACGGCCGCCTGCCCGGTACGGTGGATTGGGCAACGCTCAATCGCCAGGCCGAGGATCTGCTGGCGCGGTTGGGTCTCGATCTGCGGCCGACAACGCCCGTGGCCGAGTTGTCCATCGCCCAGCGGCAGATGGTGGAAGTGGCCAAGGCGTTGTCCCTCAACGCCGACATCATCGCCATGGACGAACCGACCTCGGCCCTGAGCGAACGCGAGGTCGAGACCCTGTTCGGTTTCATCCGGCAGCTGCGCCGCCAGGGCGTCGGGTTGATCTACATCTCGCACCGCATCGCCGAAGTGTTCGCCCTGGCCGATCGCGTCACGGTGTTGCGCGATGGGCGCCATGTGGGTACGGCATCGGTGCAGGATGTGGACGAGGCCCAAATCATCAACTGGATGGTGGGCCGCACGCTGAGCGAGCTGTATCCCAAGACCTCGCGGCCGCAAGCGGAGGTGGTGCTGAAGGTGGAAGGCTTGCGCCGGGATAACAGCCTACACGACATCAGCTTCGAGTTACATCGGGGGGAGATTTTGGGTCTGGCCGGCTTGGTCGGCGCGGGCCGGACGCATGTCGTCCGTGCCCTTTTCGGGGTGGATCCGGTGGACGGCGGCACGATCTGGCTGGAGGGTCGCCCGGTGCGCATCACCTCGCCGCAGGAGGCCATCCGGTTGGGCATCGGCCTGGTGCCCGAGGACCGCAAGGCGCAGGGGCTTTTCCTGGGGATGGCCGTGCGCCAGAACATCACCATGACCCGGCTGCATGACCTGAGCCGGTTGGGCGTGATCGACCGTCGGCGGCAGGATGGCCTGGCGCGGCAGTATGTGGAGGAATTGCGCATCCGCACACCTGGCTTGGGGCAGCGTGTGCGCGCTCTGAGCGGCGGCAATCAGCAAAAGGTGGTCATCGCCCGCTGGCTGACCCTCAATCCCAAGGTGTTATTGCTCGACGAGCCGACACGCGGGATTGACGTGGGTGCCAAAGTGGAAATTTACGCCTTGATGAGCGAACTGGCCGCCCGCGGGGTGGGAATTCTGATGATTTCTTCGGAATTGCCGGAGATTTTGGGCGTGTGCGACCGCATCCTGGTCATGCGCGGGGGCAGGCTGGTCGGCGAATTCGACCGGGCCGAGGCCACCCAGGATGCCATCATGACCCTGGCCACAGGAGGAACACGGTCATGACGACCGACCGGGGAGCGCGTTTCTGGCGACGGCCCGGGGCAGGGGCCGAGGGCCGGCGTCGTTTCATTCCGGTGTTCATTCTGGTGGGCTTGGGCGCGTTCATCGCCCTGCTCAACCCCACCTTTCTGACGCCGAGCAACCTGATCACGGTGGTCTTGCAAGCCTCGATCCTGAGCATCGTGGCCATCGGTCAGACCTATGTCATCCTCACGGCCGGGATTGACCTGTCGGTGGGTTCGTTAGTGGCCCTGGGCGGCGCGCTGTCGGCGGGTCTGGCGGTCAAGGCCGGTCTGGGCACCTATCCCGCCATCCTGCTGACGTTGCTCGTCGGAGTCGGCCTGGGCGCGGTCAGTGGGCTGCTCGTGGTCAAGGGGCACATTCCGCCTTTTGTGGCCACGTTGGCGATGATGGCCATCGCCCGCGGGCTGACCCTGGTCTATACCCAGGGCCGGCCCATCGCGGGGTTGGGGGCGGATTTCACCTTTTTGGGCACCGGCGACATCCTGGGCATCCCGATGCCGGTGTGGATCATGGCCGTGGTGGCCGTGCTGGCGGCGTTACTGCTCACGCAAACGCGCTTCGGCCTCTACGTGCGCGCCATCGGCGGCGGAGGTGAAGAGACGGTGCGGCTGGCCGGGGTGCGGCCGGGTGTTATCAAGCTCCTCGTGTACATGCTCAGCGGCTTTATGGCCACCCTGGGCGGGGTCCTGCTGGCCGCGCGGCTGTGGTCGGCCCAACCGAATGCCGGCATCGGCCTGGAACTGGATGCCATTGCCGCGGCGGTGCTGGGAGGCGCCAGCCTGTTCGGCGGCATCGGCGGCGTCGGCGGCACCCTGATCGGCGCCCTGCTCATCGGTGTGCTGAGCAACGGCATGAACCTGCTGGAGATCCCCTCCTATTACCAGCAGGTGGTCAAGGGGATGGTGTTCGTGCTGGCGGTGTTGCTCGATTTCGCCACCCGCCGCCGGCCGACGCCGTAAAGGTCTGGAAGCCCCAGACGCTGCGGGCGTCCCTTTCCCGCGTGGGAGTGCCTCATAAAGGTGTTGGACACCTGCGGTCGCGCGACGGAGACGTTGAACTCTCTCTTCCGTCGTTCGTCCTGGGCTTACGCCAACCCACTTTCACAGGCGTTGTTCTCCTTCTTCACAGAGGTTGTGACGGGGACGGCTCTGGGCTACAATGGCCCCATCCTCATCAGGCAGTTCCCCAGGAGCAAACCCACCATGTCACGCAACATTTTTGACCTGTTGGCTACCCGGCGTTTCGTCATTGGCGACGGCGCCATGGGCACCATGTTGCAGCGCGCGGGCCTGACGACCGGAGGCGCGCCGGAACTGTGGAATGTTGAGCGGCCCGACGTTGTCCGCAGCATCTATCAAGGCTATGTGGATGCCGGGGCCGAGATCATCGAGACGAACACCTTCGGCGGGAACCGCTATCGCCTCAAACTGCACAACTTGCAAGACCGCGTGGCCGAACTGAACCGGGCCGGCGCTGCCCTGGCCCGTGAGGTGGCCGGCGAGGCCGTCCTCGTGGCCGGGTCCATCGGGCCGACCGGTGAGCTGTTCCGGCCGATGGGCAATCTCACCTACGAAGAAGCCGTGGAAGCCTTCGCCGAGCAGGCCGCCGCCCTGGTTGAAGGGGGTGTGGACCTCTTCGTCATTGAGACGATGAGCGATCTGGAGGAGGTGAAAGCGGCTGTCGAGGGCTGCCGGCGGGTGAGCGACCTGCCCATCGCCACGACGATGACTTTCGATACGAACTATCACACCATGATGGGCGTGGCGCCAGCCCAGGCCGTGCGCACCCTGGCCGCGTTTGGCGTGCGCATCATCGGCGCCAATTGCGGCAACGGCCCCGACGAAATCCGCCGGGTGATGGCCGAAATGGCCGCCGCCCGACCCGAAGGGGTGTATCTGATGGCCCAAAGCAACGCCGGGTTGCCCAAATGGGTGGACGGCCGCACCCATTACGACGCCACGCCTGAGGTCATGGCCGCCTATGCCCTCGATATGGCCGGGATGGGCGTCAACTACATCGGCGCCTGCTGCGGCAGCACGCCCGACCACATCCGTGCCATGCGCCAGGCCCTGCTCACCCAGCCCATTCCCGAAATCACCCTGCCGGCCTTTGGCGCCGAAGGCGAGGGCGAGCGTTCCGGCCGTCGCCGCGGTGCCCGCCGCGAACGATCCACCGCAACCGGGGACTGAACCGGGACCATGCACGAGCGCTTGCAAGACCTGGCCGCCGATCTGAAAAAGCACAGCAGCGCCGAGGTCTATCTCGACCTGCCCACGCGGTTGCTCTACAGCACCGACGCCTCGAACTACCAGATCACCCCGCTGGCCGTGGTCATCCCCCGGCACGAGGACGATGTGCTGGCCACGGTTGAAGCCTGCATCGCCCTGGACCTGCCTTTGCTCGCCCGCGGGGGTGGTTCCGGTCTGGCCGGTCAGGCCGTAGGTGAGGCCGTGATTTTGGACTTCAGCAAGTACCTGGACGCCTTGCTGAGCGTGGACGGGCCGCAGCGGCGCGCCGTGGTGCAACCGGGCATCACCCTGGCCGTGCTCAACCGCCGCCTAGCGCCCTATGGGCTGATGGTGGGCCCTGACCCGGCCAGCGCCGACCGCGCTACCCTGGGCGGCGCCATCGCCAACAACGCCACCGGCGCCCATTCCATCCGCTACGGCATGATGGCCGACCACGTGCTCGGCCTGCGGGTGCTCCTGGCCGACGGCGCCGAGGCCCGGCTAGGGCCACTGGACCGGGAGGCGGTGCGGCGTCTGGCCGCAGGGACGAGTTTCGAGGCAGGGGTCTATCGGCAGACCATTGCCTTGCTCGAAGCCGAGGCTGCCGTCATCCGCGAGCAGTTCCCGACCTACTGGCGTCGCGCCGGCGGCTACAACCTGGACCGGCTCTATCGGCAATGGCAGGACGGCACGCTCAATCTGGCCACGCTGTTGGCGGGCAGCGAGGGTACCCTGGGGGTCATCCTGGCGGCCGAGCTCAATCTGGTGCCCGTGCCCCGCTACAAGGCCCTGGCCATCCTCCATTACGACGAGCATGACGCCGCGTTCGGCGATGTGCCCGGTCTGTTGGGGCTGGAGCCGGCCGCCATCGAGCTGATTGACGATGTACTGCTGGGCCTGACCCGAGACCATCCCTACTGGCGGCAACGGCTCGATTTCGTCGTCGGTCGGCCGGCGGCGGTGTTCGCTGTCGAGTTTGCCGAGGATGAGGAGAAGCGTCTGCACGACCGTGTGCAGGCGCTGCGGCGCTACTGGGCGCAACACGGCCGCGAACGGCCGTTGCTGGTTCTGACCGGGGCCGAAGAACAGGCGCGGGTGTGGCAGGTGCGGCGGGCCGGCCTCAGCTTGTTGGCCTCGATGCCGGGCGATAGCAAACCCACGCCGTGCATCGAGGACGTGGCCGTGCCGCCGGAGCAGTTGGCCGGCTACATGGCCGATCTGCGGGCCTTGCTGGCCGACCGTGGCATCCCCGCGGCCATGTATGCCCATGCTTCGGCGGGTTGCATCCACGTCCGGCCCATCCTCAACCTGAAAACCGCCGAGGGTGTGCGCGATCTGGTCGAGCTGACGGCCGCCGCGGCCCGGCTGGCCCGTCGTTACGGCGGCGTACTCAGCAGTGAGCACGGCGACGGTCTGGCCCGTTCCTATTTCAACCGGGACTTCTTCGGCCCGGCGGTCTATGACCTGTTCCGGCGGGTCAAGGCCATCTTCGACCCTCATAACCGCTTCAATCCCGGCAAAATCGTGGATGCCGACCCGCCTGACCGCCATCTGCGTTATGGGCCGGACTACCGCACCGTCACGCCCATCACGGTGTGGGATTGGGAGGCCGAGGGTGGGCTGGCGCGGGCCGTCGAGCGGTGCAACGGCGCCGCGGTCTGTCGTAAGCTCGATGTGGGCGTCATGTGCCCGTCGTTTATGGCGCTGCGGGATGAAAAACACACCACCCGCGGCCGGGCCAACCTGTTGCGCGAGGCGCTGACCGGCCGCCTGCCCGGCGGGCTTACCGATCCCGCCCTGATCGAGGCGCTCGATACCTGCCTGGGGTGTAAGGCGTGCAAAAGCGAGTGCCCCTCGGTGGTGGATATGACCCGGCTCAAGGCCGAAACCTACGCGCAGCTCTATCGCACCCGGCGCCCGCCCCTGGCCGCACTGGTCTTCGGCCATATCGACCGGGTGGCGGCGCTGGCGGCGCCCGTGGCGCCCCTGGCCAATGCCCTCCTCGGTTTCGCGCCCACCCGCTTGCTCCTGGCCCGTCTTCTCGACGTGCATCCGGCCCGTCGTTTCCCGCGTTTTCACCGGCGGCCCTTTGACCGGCGGGTCCCGGCCGCGTCCCCGGCCGCAGACCGCCCGCGGGTGGCGCTCTTCCCCGATACCTTCACGACGTTCAACGAACCCGAACAGGGCCTGGCGGCATGGCGGGTGTTGGCGGCGGCCGGCTTTGCCGTCGAGCTGACCCCGCGGCTGTGTTGCGGACGGCCGGCGCTTTCGCAGGGGTTGGTGCCGCAAGCCCAGGCCAAAGCCCGTCGGCTGGTGCAGGCCCTGGCACCCTATGCCCGGCAGGGTATCCCCGTCGTCGGCCTGGAGCCGAGCTGCATCCTCACCCTGCGCGACGATTATCCGGCCCTGGTGCCGGGGGAGGAAACGACCCTCGTTGCCGGGCACGTCCGGCTGTTCGATGAGTTCCTGGCCGAGGTCCTGCGCGAACGGCCGGACGCGCTGGCCCTGCGGCCGCATCGTCGGCGCTATCTCGTCCATGGCCACTGTCATCAGAAAGCCGTGGCCAGCATGGCACCCACCCTGGCCCTCTTGCGCGCCATCCCCGGCGCCCAAGCCGAGCTCATCGAAGCCGGCTGTTGCGGCATGGCCGGGGCTTTCGGTTATGATCGCCGTCACTACGAGTTGAGCCGGACCATTGCCGCCGATCGTCTGTTGCCGGCACTGGCAGCCAATCGCGGAGCCTTGATCGTGGCCAACGGCACTTCCTGTCGCCACCAAATCCTCGAGTTGGCCGGTCGTCAGGCCCTCCACGTTGCCGAGGCGCTTGCTTCGGTGATATGGACGGTAGACGATGGACGATAGACGATGGTTCGTTCATCGTTCGGCCATCGGCCGCTCCCTAGGACGACCGACGAAAGACGAAGGACGAAGAAAAGTCGTCATGTGTCCTTCGTCTTGCGTCTGCCTGCGATGGAACCCCCTCGGACTCTGAGCCATCCTCGTCATCGGCCTGAGTAGTGACAGACGAAGAACGAATGACGGAAGACGAAAAAAACCTTCATCTGTCGTCCTTCGTCTTTCGTCCGCCCAAAAGCCAAGCACCGCAAAGCCGGACCTCTCCCCCATGACCCCATGCGTTCCCTCCTGCTCGTATCCGTCCTGATTTTGGCGCTCGGCGTGGCGTTCGTCCGCGGCGGCGTCGGTGCCGAGACGGCGGCCACGGCCGAACTGGCCAACGACAACGGCATCGTGGGCGGCAGCTACGATGCCTTTGACAGCGGCCGCAGCATCGCCGTGCGCCTCAGCTTCAACCCGGCCAACCGTCCCTTGCGGATTGACAGCATCGCCATCCTACTGGAACCCCAACCGGGCAGCGCCGCCGTCTTTCCGGTGACCTCACGGGTCGAGGCCGTTCTCAACGACGCGCCTGCCGGCGGCGATCCGCTCTTCACGGCGCCGGCCGCGCGACTCCAGGTGAACCGCCGCGATTGGTACGTCATCCCCGTCGGCTTCGTCCTCCCGGCCGGCGGCAACAGCCTCATCGTCTCCCTGCGCTCCGACGGCTTTCCCTGGGAAAAGGCCCCGCGGGTTCTTCTCGACAACAGCACGAACGTCCCCACCAAACGGAATTTTTACGGTCAGAATTTCGGCAACTGGGTGGAGCACTACCGGTTTTGGCAGCCTAACGGCGCTGCCGTGGGCCATCTCATGATGCGGGTTCACATCACGACCGGCCCGGAGGCCCTGCTGACGCCCTCGCCCACACCCACCGCTACCCTGA
>JAOADB010000081.1 GCA_026417535.1 Caldilineales bacterium | reverse complement strand
GTCTCTATCAGGCGACGGCTGACCGCCCCCATCTGCCGGGCCCGTTCGGGCTGCGCGGCCAGCTCCGTCATTGCCGCAGCCAGGGCCGCGGCATCGCCCGCCGGTACGATGAAACCGTTGACGCCGTGCTCCACTACGAGCGGATTCCCGGCCGTGTTGCTGCCGATGATCGGTTTGCCGCAGGCCATGGCATCCACTACCGCCACCTCCAGCCCCGTGGCCGGTTTGCGCACGTTGGGCATCACCAGGGCATCGGCGGCGTTGTAATAGACCGGGATGCGGTCGGTCGGCACCCTGCCCACCCAATGCACATTGGCCAGCCCCAGTCGGCGCCCCAGGTCCTGCCATTCCTGCCACAGGTCGCCCTCGCCGACCAGGATGGTATGCCAGCTGCGGGCGGCCTCACCGGCCTGGGCCAGCGCCTCCAGCAGGACGTTGAACCCCTTCTTGTACACCATGCGTCCCACGGCCAGAAACACAAAGGCATCGGGCGGAATACCCAATTCGGCCCGCAGGGCAGCCGTGCCGGTAGGGTCAGGGCGCAGCCGGTTGGGGTCAACCCCGTAAATGACCAGTTCGAAGCGATTCGGGTCGGCTCCCAGCTCGGTGACCGCCACCTCGCGCAGCACCTCGGCGTTGGCCGTGATCAAACCGGCCTGGGCAAAGGCAAAACGGGCCATGGCCCGGAACAGCGGATTCTGCCCCGCCACCAGGGCATCGCTGCCGGGGATGCTCACCACCAGCGGCAGACCCAATCGCCGGGCCACCACGGCGCCGATGAAGCCGTTGGGCAGGGTCCAATGGGCATGAAGCACCTCTAGCCGTTGGCGCCGCGCCACCCGCAGGGCGGCTAGCGTCCCGGCCAGAAACAGGGCCGGTCCCAGGGCGTAGGCCGGCAGCCGCATGCGCACATCGGCCTCCATCGTGCGCGCGTAACCCAGCTGCTGCCAGCGGNCGGGCCAAGCGTAGCGATACAGATGGAGTCGCGGATTCCTCCCTGCCCGCACTGCGTCGCTGTAGGCCGGGTCATCGGGGGCGATGACATGCACCTCATCGCCCTGTCGTACCAGCTCCTCGCACAGCTGCTGGATGAAATAGCCGGAAAAATCCCCGCCGAAGCGAGGGTAGTTGTGGGTGAGAACGCCGATTCGCATGGGCATCAGGCGCGATCGTGCTCCTGCTCGTGTCGTTCCAGGCGCGCCTCCAACTCGGCCAAGCGGTCGCCCTGGGCGACGATGATTTCGGCCAGAAATCCGACCAGGAAAAAGAGCAGGCCAGCCACGACCAGGATCAGCGCCGTCCAGAACACCGGTCGCATCTGCGTCTGTTCTTGGAAAAACCACAGATAGGCCAGAAAAAGGAAGGTCAAACCCGCAATCGTGAAGGTTGCCAGCCCCAACCCGCCGAAGAACCGCATGGGTTTCTGGCTGAACGTGAGCAGGAAACGGATGGTCATGACATCGAGGAGGGAAATGGGGATGCGGCTGAAACCGAAGTGCGAGCGCCCGGCGCGGCGTGGATACCAGGTGGTGGGCACCTCGGTGATCCGAAAACCCTGGTCGGCGGCGATATGCACCAGGAAACGATGCCAGTCCGAACGCAACGGCGGTAAGGCCTGGATGACCTCGCGACGGAAGCCCTTGATCCAGTTGGCGTCGTGCACCTGCACCGGGAACAGACGGCGGCTGACCGCGTTGTAAATCGCCGAGGCCAGCTCTTTGCCGTCGGCGCGGCCCTGCCGCCACCCTACGACGACATCATAGCCCGCTTGCAGCCCGGCGTACAGCTTAGGGATATCCTCGGCCGGGTTCGATTCCAGGTCGGCGGGCAGGAACAGAATAAACGCCCCCCGCGCCGCCCGGAACCCGCTGCGCAGGGCCGCCGTCAGCCCGCGGTTACGGCGATGGCGGATGAGACGGAGCCAGGGATAGTCGGCCTGCAGGGACGCCACCCGTGCGGCCGTCTCATCGCTGCTGCCGTCGTCCACGATGATCAGCTCACCCGGCGTTCCCACTTGAGCGAAGGCCTGTGCCGTTCGCTCCACGAGTTCGGCGATATTGGCCGCCTCGTTATGGGCCGGGATGACGACTGAAATCGTCGGCGCTTCGGCCATGTCGGGTCCTTCGGGCCGGCAATCGGCCTACAGCAGGTTCAACTCGCGCAGAGCCGTCTTGATGGCGGCCACAACCTGGTCCTGCTGCGCCTCCGTCATCTCCGCATAGAGCGGGAGGGTCAGGACCTCGCGGGCGGCCTGCTCGGCGACCGGAAAACTCCCCGGTTCCAGTTCCAGAAAACGGTAGGCCGGCTGTAAATGGAGCGGAATGGGATAATGGACGCCGACGCCGATACCGGCTTTTTGCAAGGCCCCCAGCAGGGCATCCCGTTGGGGCGCCCGCACCACGTAGCAATGGTAGACCGGTTCCGTCTCGGGCAGATGTCGCGGGGTGACGAGGGGCGTATCGGCCAGCAAGGCGGTGTAGCGGTCGGCCAGCCGGCGCCGCGCGGCGTTCCAGTCGTCCAGGTGGGGCAACTTGGCGGCCAGGATGGCGGCCTGAATGCCGTCGAGACGATGACCGTAGCCCAGCTCGGCGTGCTCGTACTTGTTGGTGCGGCCGTGGTCGCGCAACGAGCGCACGCGGGCGGCCAGGCGGTCATCATCGGTCACGACAGCCCCGCCATCGCCGTAACAGCCCAGATTCTTGCTCGGATAGAAGGAAAAACAGGCTGCCGAGCCCAAGCTGCCCGCGCGACGTCCTTTGTAGCGGCTGCCGTGGGCTTGGGCCGCGTCTTCGATCACCAGCAGGCCGTGCCGTTCGGCGATGGCGTTGATGGCGTCCATGGCGGCCGGCTGCCCGAACAGGTGCACCGGCATAATCGCCCTCGTGCGTGGGGTGATGGCCGCTTCGATCCGATTCGGGTCGAGATTGTAGGTCACCGGGTCAATGTCCACGAACACCGGCCGGGCGCCCACCTGCGAGATGGCCTCACCGGTGGCGAAAAAGGTGAACGGCGTGGTGATCACCTCGTCGCCGGGGCCGATGTCGTACCCCAGCAAAGTCAGGAAAATCGCCGCCGTGCCGCTGGAGACGCCCACGGCGTGTTTCACACCGCAATAGGCCGCAAAAGCTTGCTCAAATGCCGCCACTTCTTGCCCCATGATGTAGGCGCTGTTGTCAATCACCCGCCGGATGGCGGCGTCAATGGCGGGGCGGATCGTATCGTATTGGGCTTTCAGGTCAACGAGTGGGATGGTCATGGTGAAAACCTGGTACACAAAGGACGATGCTGCTCCGCAAGGGGCAGCATCGCCGTGAATGAATCCGTAGGGCAACTCCGCAGGAGCTGCCTACCATCAGAAGCTCATCGGTTCCGGTCGCGAAGAGGAGCGTTTTCGGACGGACTCGGCATAGGCGGCCAAGGCGTCCAGGCGTCGCTCCAATTCTTCGATCTTCTGTCGGTGGAAGTCAATTTCGTTCATCAGCCCTATCGGCGGGTTCATACCGTAATTGGCCGCCTGCATTTCGAGTCGGGCCAGGTTGGTGCGATAGGTCTGGAGCTGTTGCTGCCAGTACAGCCATTCCTGCTGCTGGCCATGGACGGCCACTTCGGCCACCCAACCATCGGCCACTTCGGCGCCGGTGATCGGCAGCGAAGCCTGATTGGCCCGGAGCCACGAGGCCAGGAAGCTGTTGCCGGGCTGGATGCGGCCGTCAACCTCGCGAGTATACCCCATGCGGTCGAGCGCGTAAAGATACAGACGCAGTTCCGCAAGGTCCATATTCAGGGCCTGCGCCAATCCGGCCTCGTCGTCGGCGCCCGTGACCGTGAGATGGTGCAAAATCCGGCGCTCGATCTCCGACAGGTGCTTGTAGCTGACCTCGAACAGGCTGTTGAGATTGCCGTCGGGCCGCAGGTCTTCCTCGCCAGGCCGCCGTAGTTGGCCGTTTTCCTGGTAGAGCCGCCGGCACAGCCATTGGAGCAAATAGGGATGGCGGCCGGTGTGGTAAAGAATGGCCTCCAGCGTTTTGGCATCGGTCTCGACCCGTTGCGGCCCTTGCACCTGCCGCACCAGCGCCTCGGCTTCGACCGGTTCCAATCCGGCCAGATTACGGGGGGTAAAATCCTGGAGGAAGGTCGAAGTCGGCCAGTGTCGCGTCATCTCGTTCATGCGGGCAAAGGCCTTAGTCGAGGTCAGGATCACGCGCAAGTTCTCGTGCCGCTGGAAGACCGACCGCAAGCGGCGCAGGATGACATCCTGTTGGCGCCCGATTTCGAGCAACGCCTCGGGCTCGTCAATGAGCAACAACACGTCCAGGTTATGGCTCTCGGCCGCCCGCGCAACGGTGAAAACGATCTCCCGGAAATCGCTCCCGCGCAATCCCGCGACATCCACGCCGAGTTCCTGCAGACGGGTGCTTTGCTCTTCCAATGCGTAGTACAGCTCCTCATCCAGGTCGTCGGCCGTTTCGCACGCCTGCATATCCCAGTAGAGGGGTACAAAAGCCTCGCCGGCATCGAGGGCCAGCTGCCGTAAGAGCGACGTTTTGCCCACGCGGCGGGTACCCACCACCCAGAGCTGGCGGTTCGGGTCGTGCAATAGGTTGTAGCGGAGGGCGATACGGCCGTAGAAAGCGTTGCCGGAAACCCAGCCGCCGACGATGTAGGGATTACGGAGGGGGGAAGAACTCATGGGGGAACTCCGTAAAAGCAAGCAAATATCAATCGTTATCGTTGGCTATAACACGTTCATAAGCTTTTTTCACATCTTCTAGAGTAATTCGTTTACGATGCTCATCAAGCATAGAATTGACTGCTTCCAAGCAAATTTGTTGAATTCGATGGGGACGGCCTTGACTTCGCGCATAAACATAGTGAATGGCATCGTCTTCCCATTTGTAAAAGCGGGCCACCGGTTCGCGCATTAGCTTTTCGGCTTCTTTGCGGTCGAAAGGCGCTAGATGGATCTCAACGAACATGTTGTACCAGGGCGATTCTTCGCGTTCCCAGCTCTTGCTGATATGGACGCCGGCCACAACCGTGCTGACGTTTTGGGCGAAGGTATCTTGGAGGATACGACGCAACTGCTGCTGAGTCAACTGATCGTAGCTGTTGAGGATGTCAATTTCATCAAGCAAGAAGATCAGACGAGGTTGGCGATGGTAACGTTCCTTGAGAAAATCAATGATAAGACGTAAATCCCGCCGAAAATCGCGATCGTCGTATTCTTCCGGATGTTCTTTCTGATAGTAGTGGAGTTCCTGGCGGTTTTCCATCGCCTGCAACGGTTCGGCCAGGGCCTCCAGCACGCCTTCCATAAGCCGGTGGAAAAATTCCGGTTCGGGTGTGCCTTCCAGGTCAATATAAACCGGGAAAAAGCGATACTCGGCATCCTCGTAGCCTTGCAAGCGTTTCTGGATCTGGTAGAGCAACGACGTTTTGCCGATGCGGCGCTCGCCGTGGATCATCAGGCTGTTGTGATGAACGGCATCCACGATCTCACGCAGAAGCGCTTCCCGGCCGTAGAACATGGCGGCATCACGGATGGGCGCGCCGGCCACGTAGGGGTTGAAGCGGCGTTCCACGGCCTGTCGGCTCATGGCCAGCCGGGTCATCGTGCTCCAGATGGCATATACCGAGACGAGCACGAACACCGTCGCCAGGACCACGCCGATGAGAACCAGCTCGGCCCGCACCGGTCCCACCCACGGCACCCAAATGGTCGAAGGCGGCCGTTGCACGATCAGGTTCAGAGAGACGCTTTCCGAGTAGTTCAGGCCCGTATCGCGTGCCCGTACCTCGAAGCGATAGACGCCCTCGGGGAGGGGCGAGTAGGTCGCCATGGGCGTGCGCGTTTCATGCCAGGTGGCGTCGTAACCATGGAGCCGGTACTGGTAAAACAACGCACTCGATGCCGTCACCAGGTCATGGCCTTCCCAGCCGATGCGCAGAAAGTCGTCGGGCGAAATACTGACGGTGGTCGTGGCGGGCATCAGGCCGTTGACGGCCGAAATGCGCACCCGCGGGGGCGTGCGATCGGGATGGAAACGGACGATGCCCGTCTCGGTGCCCAGGTAGATGCTCTCATCGGGGCCGCCGACCACCTCGTACACCCGACCGACGCCGATGCCCTGGGCTACGCCGTAGCTCTGCCAGGTCTGGCCGTCGAAGACGCACAGGCCGCTCACCGTCCCAAACCAGACGCGATCGCTGTTGGGATCGGCCCAGACGGCATCCACGCCCGGCGCCAGGAGACCATCGGCCGCCGTGTAGGTCGTCCAGCGACCGTCCTGCAGGCGGCTGACGCCGCCGCCCCAAGTGGCAAACCAGAGACTGCCGTCACGGGCCAGGGCGATATCGTTGACATCAGCTGCGGCCAGGCCATCGTCCACTGTGTAGCGGTGCCAGACGCCATCGTACATGGCCACCCCGGCCATGGTCCCCACCCACAATCGGCCCTGTCCATCCACCTGCAAGGCCTGAACCTCATTGGCGATCAGGCCGTCGGCCGTGGTGATTTGTTGCCACGTCTGCCCATCCCAACGGCTCAACCCGTGGCCCAGCAGACCGAACCACATGGCGCCATCGGGCGTTTGGGTGATGGCGACGACCTGGTCGTGGGCCAGGCCATCGGCCGTTGTCCACTGTTCGATCAGCCCGTCCCGATAGCGGATGACGCCGTAGCCGTTGCTCCCGAACCACAGCGAGCCATCCGCGGCCCGGAAACTGCTCTCGAAGTAGAGAATGGGTAGACCGCTGCGCCTGTCCAGAGCCGTTACCGGCAACCAGCGAGCGCCGTCAAAGCGACTCAGCCCTTCGCCATAGGTGCCCACCCACACCTGACTCCGGTCATCCACGAGGAGGGTCAGGACACGGGCCAGCGGCGCGTTTTCATCGTCCTCCCAGGTGGTCCAGGTGCGCCTGTCGTACCGGGAAATGCCGGCCACCGTGCCGAACCACATCATGCCATCGCGATCCTGAAAGATGGTGGTGACGAAATTGGCGGCCAGGCCATCGGTGAAATCGAGTTGAGACCACTCCCCCCGATCCGAGTAACCCACACCGCCGCCGTTCGTCCCCACCCACACCTCGCCCTCACGGGTCACCAGCAGGCTGAGCACGTTGTCCTCGGGCAAGCCGTGGCGGCGGTCGTACCAATGCACGGCTTGGGGAAACAGATGGGCGACGCCGTGCCCACTCGTGGCCAGCCAGAGACTGCCGTCACCGGCGGACGCCAAGGCCGTGATTCGGCTCGGCAGCGGGTTGCCGTTCACGCTGAGGGCGATTTCCTGCCATTCCTCCCCTTGCCAGCGGAACAGGCGGTTGGCGCTCGCCAGCCAAACAACGCCGTCGGCCGTGACGGTCAAGGCGTCAATCTGGGCCACCGGCACCCCGGCCACCGGCTGCCAGACGCTTTCGGCAGGGTTGCGGGCAAAGAGGCCCTCAACGCTACCGGCCCAGAGGGTGCCGTCAGGCAACTCGGCCAGGCTGAGAAACGTCTGCGTCGCCAGCCCCTGGGCCTCGCTTTCGACCACCCAGCGTTCGCCGTCCAGATAGGCTACCCCTTGCCGGGTGGTGGCCCACAGGCGACCGTTGCGGTCGAGCAAGAGCGTTCGCACCGAACCGCCCGGAAGCCCCTCGTCTTGGCCGAAGCTGCGCCAGATGCCATCGTAGCGCAGCACACCCCGGTCGGTGCCGAACCAGATGGCGTTATCGGCCGTTTGCGTTGCCGTCCAGAACCAGTTCCCGATGGCCCCGTCAAAGGGATCGAAGGTACGCCAGGCATTCAAATGGGTCTGCGCCTGTCCCGATGCCCATGTTGGGAGGGGTAGGGCCGTCAAAGCGAGATACAGGCTCAGACATAGGAGAAAAGGACCAAACGTTGTGATTCGTTGCTTCATGGGATGGGGTCTTTGTCGCGGGTGGGGGATTATGCAAAAATAACTGACACCGCGACAAGACATTACAAAATAGAACTATAACATATTTTTGTGAATTGTCAAGCTATTTCGATGATTGGCGGATTGATAAACTGCTCATTTTTCGTTTTATAACCCAAATTTGAATTTTTGGCGGTAACTGTCAGGGTCTTTCCTGACGTCGGTTTGGACTCGTGAACGGGTGGAGGACGAGGGACGGACGGCGAAGGAGCGCTGTCGTTCGGCTCGGCCTCTGGCCCGGCAGCGAGGACGAGGGGAGGCCGCCTGCCAATCCGGGTTGTAAGCTACCGTGGCGGATTGTGAGCAAATTGCAAGGATTGAACGCGCCCGATAACGATTTTCTCGTACACAATAGGCTTGAGGTTTCCTTCTTTGTTCTTCCCGCCTTGGTGAAAAAACGATGCCTGTTTTCGTGTTGCAGCTGTACCTGATGTCCCCCAAACGAGTCGTGTTTGCTATAGCCGTCGGTCTCCTCGTCGTTCTGTTCCTCCGGCCGGCACCGGCTGCTGCCGAACAGGCTGACCCTCGAGCTTCTTCACGGTGTGGTTCCACCTATGTCGTGCGTCGCGGTGATACGCTCACCAAGATCGCCGCGCGCTGCGGCGTGAGTGTGCGCACCTTGCGGGCGCTGAACGGCCGGGCAGCTCTCAATCTGCGGCCGGGAACGGTTTTGCGCTTAGCGGCCACCCCAGCGGCGCCTTCGCCCAACGTCGGCTCGACCTCGGCCCCGCCTGCCAATGGCGGCGCTCAGCAGCTCCCGACCCCACCGGCCCCACCCCAGCCGACTTGGGACCAAACCATGGCGCCACCCGAACAGTGAATGAGGGCACGACCGGGCTATTCCGCTGGCGACATCGAGACCGTTTCCCCGCACTCGAGCGCGCGCTGAGCGGCTTCGAGCACCGCCACCACCCGCAGGCCGTCATGGCCGTCGGCCAGGGGTGGCCTGCCCTCGCGTATAGCGGTGATGAAGTCCTCGCATTCCACGCGCAGCGGTTCGGTGAGAGGCAATTTGGGGATGGTGATGTCGCCGGAATGAAGCCGGTACTGGTACTCGCCGTATTGGGGGTCGGTGGTGCGGATGACGCCTTTGTCGTAAATTTTGACCTTGCCCTCGTCGGCCAGGTCGTCGTAGCTGACCATCTTGCGGCTGCCCACCAGGGTCATGTGCCGCACTTTGCTGGGGTCGAGCCAGGAAACATGGATGTGGGCCAGGACCCCGTTGGGGAAATGCAGGGTGAGAAAGACGACATCCTCCAATGTGCCGTTGAGATAGCGCGCACCTTGGGCGCTCACGGCCACAGGCATTTGCTCCAGCAGATAGAGGCAAACGGAGATGTCGTGGGGCGCAATGCTCCAGAGGGCGTTGATGTCGTTCTGCACCCGGCCCAGATTGACCCGTCGCGAGTACAGGTAGTACAGCTCGCCGAGAACCCCGGCGGTGAGCAAGTCCTTGATGTAGCGCACCGCCGGGTTGTACTCGAACACATGCCCCACCATCAAAACGCGTTGCCGGGCCGCGGCTGCGGCGATGAGGGCCTGAGCTTCGGCGCTGCTCATGGCTAGCGGTTTTTCCACCAGCACGTGTTTGCCCGCCTCCAACGCCGCCAGGGCCAGGGCGTAATGGGTGCGCGCAGGGGTGGCGATGACCACCGCATCGAGATCGGCTGCCATCAGCGCCTCGGCCGTGGGATACAGCTGCACATGGCGATACAGCTCGCCCGCTTTGGCCAACCGCATGGGATCGGCGTCGGCAATGGCGACGAACTCGCAATCGGGAATCGCCTGGAAGTTGCGGGCCAGGTTGGGACCCCAGTAGCCGAAGCCGACGAGGCCGACCCGCGGACGGGTTGGCAACGGGTCACGGGTGACGGATGATTGGGCGTTCATCATGGGTTTTGGGGCCGGTTCTAGGACGAACGACGAAGGGTTTTCGTCTTGCGTCATTCGTCCTTCGTCCCGTCATGGGGCCGATGACCATCAGGAGAGCGGGAAGCGATAGCGGCCGTTGCGTTCGTAGCGGGCGATGGCCAGATGGAGGATTTCCCGGATGAGAGTCTCGTAAGGCAGACCCTCGGCGCGGGCGACGATGCACATGTCGCTGGCCAGCGGGTTCAGACCCGGCAAGGTGTTGATTTCGAGCAGGTGCGGCCGACCTTCGGCGTCGAGCTTGAAATCCACACGGCCGAAATCGCGACCACCTACGGCCTCGAAGGCCAAAATGGCCAGGCGCTGCAGCTCGTCGGCCAGCGCTGGAGGGATAGGCGCCGGACAGCGATAGGCCGGCGCGCCCTCCTCGCCGGGCAGGAACGACTTGGCCAAGGCATTATACAACCCCTGGCCCGCCCCCTGGGTAGCGTCCACCTCCAGCACGGGAAAGACGTGATAGCCCTGGGCATTGTAAAACGAGTTGACCGGGCCGGAATGCCCATAGCAACTGTTGCCGATGAGACCCACCGTGAACTCGCGGCCGGGCAAATAGGTCTCGACGAGGGCCGGTTGATGGTAGGTCGTCATCACCCAGAGCACCTGGCGCATCAGTTCGGACCGGTTGCGCACGATGGAATGTCCGTTGATGCCCATGCCCGACCCCTCCCGCACCGGTTTCACGAACAGGGGAAACTCCAGCTCCGGATCGAGAGGTTCGTCCTCATGCCGAAACACCTGGAAGGGCGCCGTCGGCAGACCCGCCGTCCGCCAGAGCTGTTTGGTCATGCCTTTGTCCAGGCTGATGGCGTGGGTGAGGACGTTGCCGCCGGTGTAAGGGATGCCCAGCATCTCCAGCAGGGCCGGGACGTGGGATTCGCGCGCCTCGCCCCGCAGACCCTCGGCGATGTTGAAGCAGATGTCGGGTCGGGCCACCCGGATGGTATCGAGCAACGTCTCATCGGCCTCCAGGATCAGGGGCCGATGGCCGGCCGCGGCCAGGGCATCGGCAATGGCCTGCACGGTGTGGATCGAGTCGTATTCGGCCAGAGCGTCGGGCGGCGCCTNGGCGTCCACCGGCACATGCGGTTTCGTGTTGGCGATGATGGCCACGCGCAACCCTTTCGGATGAGGCAGCGGATTCATAGACCCACCTCGGCATGATAGAACGCTTCGCTCGGCGTAGCCTGGGGAAGGGGAAGGGTCAACGTCTCCTGAGCGTGCCCTTGGCGCCAGCCGTTGGGCGTGATCGTCATGGCATGGCCCTGGAGAAGGCCGGCCACGCCCTCCTCTTTCGGGGCCTGCGCCCGGCAGTAGGGACAGGTGCTCGGGTCATGGGGTCGGTAGTCGGTCGGTTGCACGTAGGTGCTGATGAAGCCCTCGAAATTGCGGATGACCACTCGGCTCTCCGATTGGCTGAGGAGGTAGTTGGGCAGGATGGGCACCTTGCCGCCGCCGTAGGGCGCGTCGATGACGTAGGTGGGGATGGCATACCCGCTCGTATGGCCGCGCAACGCTTCCATGATTTCGATGCCTTTGGCCACGGGCGTGCGGAAATGCCCGGCGCCCTGAACGAGGTCGCATTGGTAGAGGTAGTAGGGCCGCACGCGGTTACGCACCAGTTTGTGGACGAGCGCCCGCATGACCTGGGGGCAGTCGTTGATCCCGGCCATGAGCACGGTCTGCGCGCCCAGGGGGATGCCGGCATCGGCCAGACGGGCCAGGGCCGTCTCGACTTCGGGTGTGATTTCCTTGGGATGGTTGAAGTGGATGTTCATCCACAGGGGATGATGCCGCCGCAACACGGCCACCAGATCATCGGTGATGCGCTGGGGCAGGAAGTTGGGCACGCGCGTCCCGATGCGGATGATCTCGATGTGGGGGATGGCCCGCAGCCGGCCCAGCACGTCATCCAGGATGCGCAAGGGCAGGATGAGCGGGTCGCCGCCCGACAGCAAGACATCGCGCACCTGGGGCGTGCGGGCCAGGTAGGCGATCTGGCGGTCGTAGTCGCTGCGACTGAACTGGGCCGACGGATCGCCAACGATGCGACTGCGGGTGCAGAAGCGGCAATAGCTGGCGCACTGGGTGGTGACAAGCATGAGCACGCGGTCGGGGTAGCGATGGACCAGCCCCGGCACGGGCGAGTGCGCGTCCTCGGCCAGCGAATCGGTCATGGCCTCGGCAAAGGAGGTCAGCTCGGCCGCCGTAGGGATGATCTGCCGCCGGATGGGACAGTTGGGGTCGTCCGGGTCCATCAGGCTGGCGAAGTAGGGGGTCACGTCAACACGAAAAAGCCCGGGCGTCGAAAGACCGATGATTTCGGATTCGGTCAGTCGGATCACCCGGGCGAAATCGTCCACCGTATTGAGCCGATGGGCCAGTTGCCAACGCCAGTCTTGCCATTGGGCCAACGGCACATCGTGCCAGGGCGCAGGAGGGCGCCTACCGGGAGGTTCTTCGAGATCGCGAGGAAGGTCTTGTTCGCTCATGGGTGTGGTCTCGGTGCAGGATAAAGGGTGGGTGGAGAGAAAAGGTTCGAACGAGGTCCAACAAAAAACCCATCTTCCGGCCGGAAGACAGGTTTTTCCTTGCACAGGCGTATGGAGGGGGCGGCGCTACGGGCCGCGGTGGATTCGGCACGCGATCATACGCCATTCTCGCCACAAGTCAAATTCGACATGGCAGACGATGGACGATAGACGACCTCTTTCCATCGTCCCTCGTCTATCGTCCATCGTCCAGTGTCCGCGCAAAAAAGGCCAGCGTGCGCTCGATGAACAGGCGATGGCCTTCGCCCACGAACGTGTGGGGTTGGCCCGGATAGGTGAAACACTCGACCGTCTTGCCCAGGGCCTGCAAGCGTTCGCACAGGTCCACCGACCAGGCCAGCGGCACGGTCTCATCGGCCTCACCGTGGTGGATACTCACGGCGGCGGTGATGCGGTCGAGAAAACCGATAGGCGCGATGCGATCCAGGTCGGCCTGGGGCACGCTCAGCTCCCACAGTCCGCGCTGGCGGCCCGACCAGACGATGATTTTCTCGTAATTGCGCCGTTCATCGCCGCTCATCGAGCCGTAGAGGACGGCCGCGCGCACATCGGGGCTGACGACGAGCACGCGCAAGGCCACGCCGCCGCCCATGCTATGCCCCCACAGGCCGATCCGCTCGGCGTCGGCCTGGGCAAACAGGCCGGGCCGACCGGCCTCGGCCTTGATCAGGGCGATCAGGTTGAGCACATCCACGGCCAGGCCCACGCGGAAGGGGTCGGGGCCGGTGTCAGAGGGTGGGAAGTTGCGCAAATTGGGGTGAACGACGAGATAGCCCTGCCGGGCCAGCGCGTCGGCGTACGGCGTGGTATAGGTGAGGGTGCGGTATCGGGCTGGGTCCACGTATCCGTGGAGGACGATGACGACCGGGAAAGGGCCGACGCCGTGGGGGGTGTTCATGAAGCCGACGATGCGCAGCCCGTCGCTTTCGTAGGCGATGAGTGTGCGGGTGAAGGCGTTCGTCACGGTCAACGTCTCCAAGGCCATCACTGCGCCGCCGCCGTAGCGCCGCGCCGTCAGATCGGCGATGGTCAGCCCGGCGTAGGGGTCGGGCGTGGGCGTCGGCGTGGGCGATGGGGTGGGTGTCCAGGTGGCTGTTGGCGTGGCCGACGGCGTTACCGTCGGGGTGGCTGTCGGTGTCGGCGTGGCCGTGAGGGCTGCCGCAGGCGTTACCGTCGGGGCGGTTGGGGTGGCCGGCGCGGCCACGAGCGTGGACCGAGGCCGGTCGCAACCGGCCAGGACCATCCCCAGCAGCAGGAGAAAGAGCCAGCGTCTCATGGTTCGATGTGCTCGGGATGACCTCGGAGAACCCGCCGTTCTGCAAAGAGGGCGGCCGGAAGATAGAATAGAGCCGTTTCGCGCAAGAGCACGCAGGTCAGGCTGTACGCTGCCAGGCCAGCCATCGTGCTCAGCGCCAGCGAGGGCAGGCGCCCCAGGCCCTGGGTGAGGGCTAGGACGAACAACACCGCCACGGCCATGACTGCCGTCGCCAGCACGACCTTGGCCAGGGTGTGGGCCAGCCGGCGCCCCTCGACCCCGCCCCAGCGTCGGCGGAGCAGCGCCAGCAGAACCACGACTTCGGCGCTGACGGCCAGCGAGTTGGCCAGCGCCAGCCCACCGTGCGCCAGCCAGCGCATCAGCACCAGGCCCAGGACGATGTTGGCCGCGGCTGCGGCGGCAGCCACGAGCAACGGGGTTACCGTATCCTGCTGGGCAAAAAAGGCGCGGGCGGCCAGTTCCAGACAGACATGGCCGAGCAGACCCAAGGCGAAGAAGCGCAGGGCCGTGTAGATGGCCTCGATGGCAGCGGCATCGAAGCCCCCCCGCTGATAGAGCAGGGCCAACAACGGCCGTCCCAAGAGGATGAGCAACAGCGCCGCCGGTGCGGCCAGGGTCATCACCGCGGCCAGGGTCTCGGCCAGGGTGCGACGCAGGCCGGCTACATCGCCGGCCGCGGCCAGGCCGGCCAGGGTGGGAAAGGCGACGATGCCGAAGGCCGTGCCGATGAGGGTTTCGGGCAGCTGCATGGCATCCCAGCCCCATTCCAGGCCCGTCACGCTGCCGGGGCCCTGT
>JAOADB010000080.1 GCA_026417535.1 Caldilineales bacterium | reverse complement strand
GGAGCTCGGAAGGAGCTTGGAGGAGCTTGGAGGAGTTCCATCGTCCATCGTCTATCGTCCATCGTCCGAATACGAGAGCGGCTGCGCATACGCGCTAATACATCTCTAATGTTTATCTCGCCAATCGGTGTGATTGTTCACATTCTGACCGAAGTCAAAGTCAATAATTACCATACCAAGATGTTGACAAGTTTTGGAAAATGATGATAATGATAGGTGAATCTCTCGATACCATTTTGTCATTCCCAGGAGGAAGTTCATGCCCACCTTCGAAAAACTCTCACGAGAAGACGTCAGTGATATCCTCGAAGCAAAACGTCGCGGTCGAACGAAGTCGCCAAGACAGCGCGTCCTCGAACGCTATAAGGAACAACTGATGGCTCTTGAAGTCGGTGAGGGTATGGAAGTCACCCTTGAACCCACCGATAATCGCCAGACGGTGAAAAACCGCCTTCGCCGTGCGGCTGCCGATCTCGGCTATCAGATTGAGTTCATCCGCTCGCGCAAGGTCATTCGCATTCACCGCGTTTCTTGAAACCGTTCGTACAGGCAAGGCAAACGCAATCGGCTCCCCCAACGGGGAGCCGATTGCGTTTTAGGACCCAAATCGGTTTGTAACCGGCTCAAAACGCCCGGCGGGTCGGTCTTCAGCGCTCGACCACTCGCGCATGGGGTGAAACGGGACGTTCGGCCGGGGGAACATAGTCGCGGCCGTACAGTTGGGCCAGCTCGGCCAGGCCGCGCTGAATGCCCTCGGTCAGTTGGAAGGGACGAAAACGCCAGGTCCAGTTGCCGCTGGCCGCGGCGGGGGTGTTCATCCGGGCCTCGCTGCCCAGGTTCATGCAATCCTGCAAGGGAATGATGGCGACCAGGGCCGGCGACATCATGGCCAGCCGGATCATGTCCCAGCTGATGTCGTGGCCATCCACACGCAGATAGCGGCGCACGTAGTCCCGCTCGCGCTCCGGCGCCTTTTCGTACCAGCCTCGAGTCGTGTCGTTGTCGTGGGTGCCGGTATAGACCACGCAGTTTTTGTCGTAGTTGTGGGGAAGGAAGGGGTCGCGACCGTCGCTGCTCCAGGCGAATTGCAGGATTTTCATGCCGGGAAAGCCGTAATGGTCGCGCAGGGCATAGACCCCCGGATGGGGTTCGCCCAAGTCCTCGGCGATCAGGGGCAGCTCGCCCAGAGCGGCCAGCACCGTATCGAAGAAATGCTCGCGGGGGCCGTCCACCCAACGTCCGGCAACGGCCGTTGCGGCGTCGCCGGGAACCTCCCAGTAGTTGTAAAAGCCGCGGAAGTGGTCAATACGGATGTAGTCGTACAGACGCAAATTGGCGCGAAACCGCTCGATCCACCAGCTATAGCCATCGGCCGCCATTTTGGCCCAGTCGTAGAGGGGATTGCCCCACAGTTGTCCGGTGGGCGAGAAGTAGTCGGGTGGGACGCCGGCTACAACGGTCGGACGGCCTTCGGCGTCGAAATGGAAGAGATGGCGTTGGCTCCAGGCATCGGCGCTGTCCATGGCGACGTAAATCGGGATATCGCCGATCAGGGCCACGCGATGGGCATTGGCATAGGCTTTCAGGGCCAGCCATTGCTCGAAGAACAGCCACTGCCGAAACGCATGCGACTCGATGACGAGCCTGTGCTCCTGCCGCGCCCGTTCCAGGGCCGCAGGATGACGGTCGCGCAGTTCGGGTTCCCATTCGGGCCAGGGCCGTCCACCGTGAGCCTCTTTGAGGGCCATGAAGAGGGTGAAATCGTCCAACCACCAGCGCTGTGCGGTCACAAAGGCCGTGTAGGCGGCCGGCGGCGGTTGTTGGCGAAAACGGGTGAAGGCCAGGTTGAGGATGGCGTTTTTCCAGACGATGACCCGACCGTAGTCCACCCGGTCGGGTGGGAAGACGGGCACGGCCAGGTCGTCGAGGGTGAGATAGCCGCGTTCGACCAGGTCGAAAAAGTCAATCAACAGCGGATTGCCGGCAAAGGCCGAAAAGCATTGGTAGGGCGAATCGCCATATCCGGTCGGACCCAACGGCAGCACTTGCCAAAGCTGCTGTTTGGCCGCGACCAGCCAGTCTACAAACTGATAGGCGGCTTTGCCCAGGTCACCAATGCCGAAAGGGCCCGGCAGCGAAGTGGGATGGAGGAGGATACCGCTTACGCGTTCGGCGAACATGAAAAACTCCCGCAGGATGATGAGCGACTCAGAGGCCGTGAAGGGCCCGCAACTCGGCGATCAGACCGGTCACCGGCCGCGAGGGCGTCGGCGCCGGCCCAAAGGGGTCGGAAATGGCGGCCGTGGGATCGTCCAAAAGCCGCAGCGTGTTGAGCACCGCATGGGCCAGGACCTCCAGGTCGTAGCCGCCTTCGAGGACGACGACCAGTCGGCCCTGGCAAAGCTCATCGGCCAGGGCCCGCACCTGCCGCGTCAGCGCGGCATAGCCGGCCAGGCTCAGCTGTTCCATGGCCAGTGGATCGCGCCAGTGGGCATCGTAACCCGCCGATACCAGCATGAGATCGGGCCGAAAACGGCGGGCAAAGGGCGCCAACAGGCTCTCGAAGACCTGTTCGTAGCCTTCGTCGCCTACACCCGCCGGCAAAGGCACGTTGAGCGTAGTTCCCCGGCCGGGCCCGCGGCCGATGTGATGCGCGGCGCCGGTGCCCGGATAGAAGGGGTACTGATGGGTCGAAAAGAAGGCGACGGTGGGGTCTTCGTCGAAAATGGCCTCGGTGCCGTTGCCGTGATGGACATCCCAGTCCACGATCAGGATGCGTTCGACCCCGAACTCCCGTTGGGCCACGCGAGCGGCCACGGCCACATTGGCAAACAGGCAAAAGCCCATGGCCCGCGTGGGAAGGGCGTGATGACCCGGCGGCCGCATGAGCGACATGCCGTTGCGCACCTCACCGGTCAGGACGGCCGCCACCAGGTTGACCGCCGCGCCCACTGCGGCCAGGGCCGCCTCGTAGGAGCCGGCGACGACGTAGGTGTCGGGGTCGAGGTGACCGCCGCCGCTGCGTGCCACGCGCGCAACGTACTCGATATAGGACTGCGGATGGACCCGCTGCAGCCGTTCCAGGCTGACCGGCGTGACCGGAATGGCCCGCAACCGCGCCAGGATGCCGTCTTCTCGGAGAAGGCGCATGGTCCCGGCCAGACGGGCGCGATTTTCGGGATGTCCGGCCAGGGTGTGCTGTTGTTCGATGGGGTCATATGCGTAAGCCGTGGTCACGAATGGAATCATACAATCGAGCGGTGCGAGTTGCCAAAGATGAAAAGGGAACGACGAGCAGCGTAACGGTCCCGCTTGCGGCTTTCCCCGTTCTGAGGTTCCAGGATGTAGCGCATGATGCCATCTTGCTCGACGTCTTTCGTCCGTCGTCCTGGCGAGCGGCCGTTGGCGGAAAGGCAAGACCCATCCGGCAAGGGAAGGCATTGGGCTGATCGTTACGTTTTTGGCCTCGTTGTGCGGTATGATAAAAGGCCTGGTTGCGGCTTGAATCGCCGTTTTTCACCGACCGGATCGGTCTCCTTTTCCCGCCATCGGCCCAAGGTCGGGACGATGGGCACCAACCACCCTGTCGTCCGTCGGCCCTCGTCTCTTGTCCATCGTCCATTTTCCGGGAGCGTTCTCATGTCACGCCATCGGCTTTTTACCCTGCTGTGGAGCCTGGCCCTGATCGCCCTGGGCATCTTCGGGCTTCTTTACAACTTCGGCGTCTTCGACGACTATCGCACCCTGCTCGCCTACATCGTCGCCGGCATCCTCGCCGCCCTCGGTGTGGCCTTTCTGGCCTGGCTTGCCTTTCGCCGTGAGCATACCGCCTTTGTCGTGCCCGGCATCAGCCTGCTCACCCTGGCGGTTTTGCTCTATCTCCTGACCCTTGGCTCGGTGCAACCCACTTGGCTGGCGGCGCTCTTTTTGGCCGGTATGGCCATCGGCTATCTGGTGCTGTTCCTCACCAACCGGCGCGAACGCTGGTGGGCCTTGCTTCAGGCCGGCACCATCGCCGTCATTGCTTTGGTCGGGTTGGGGGTGGGCGTGCCGCCCGAAAACCAATACCTTCTCGGCACGGCCCTCTTCGGCGGCTTCGCCCTCAGCTACCTGCTGCTTTTCCTGGTCGGTGGGGATCGCCGTGGGCTGCTGTGGGCGTTGATCATGGCCGTGGTGCTGGGGCTTTTTGCCATGACTACCCTGACCGGCGGTGTGGCGGCCACTTCGCCCCTGGCCGGTACGGTGGTGCGTTTGTGGCCGTTGCTGCTCGTACTCGTCGGCGCCGTGTGGCTGGCCCGTCTGATCGGCGCTCGCCCAGCCGCCGCAGAGCCGGCGGCGGCTCCGCCGACGCCACCGGCCGGTGAACCGGCTCAAATCGTGCGGCCGGATGCCCCCTCGTCGCCGGAATCGCGAACCCCCACCGCGGAGGATCCGGCCGCCGCTCTCGATCGGTTGCTGGAGGCTTCCCCAAAGCCGAGGAGCGACTGACCATGCGCCTGCTCACCTATAACATTCACTTTTGGGAGGGTACCGACGGCGTCACCGATGTCGAGCGCACCCTGGCCGTCATTGCTGCCAGCGGCGCCGACATCGTTGGTCTCAACGAAGTGTACCATCCGTCCCGTTTTCAGGGATTGGACAGGCCGGCCCTCGAACACATGGCTGCCCGGCTGGGCATGCACTTTGCCTTCGGCCAGGCTCAGACCTTTCCGCTGGCCTTCAACCGACCGGGCCGCAGCTTCGGCAACGCCATCCTCTCCCGCTGGCCCATCCTGGCCTCGGCGGCCCACCACCTCACCCCGGTCGAAGGCCATCCCCCGCGCGGGTTGCTGGAGGCGCGCATCCTCTTGCCTGACGGCCAACGCACCCTCACGGTTTATGTCACCCATCTCGACGCCGAATCCGAGGACGTGCGTCTCGTCCAAACTCAATCCTTGTTGAGCTGGACCGGGCGCGATCGGGCGCGACCGCATGTGCTCATGGGCGATTTCAATGCCTACAGCCCCGCCGATTACCCTACCCCTGCCGACCTGGAGAACCTGCGGCGCACGGTGGAAGCCCTGGGCCTGAGCCTGTACGAGCCTCAGGTGGTGCCGCGGCTGCTCAGGGCTGGCTATACCGATGCCTGGGCCGTCTGCGGGGAAGGGCCTGGCGCCACCTGTTGCAATGAGCCGGAACCGCTCTTTCGGATTGACTACGTGTTCGTTTCCCAGCCGCTGGTCGCCGCGCTGCGGCGGTGTCGGCGCTGGGACGCCGAACCCGCGCTCGTGGCTTCTGACCATTTGCCGGTGTTGGTGGAATTGGAATGGTAATGGGTTCCCCCCATGCCCGCTCGTTCGCCCGCAAACCATGAAAACATCCCGGGCCGTGGGTCGGTCTATGTCGTTGTCTTTCTGGCCGGCTTCGTCGGCCTGGGCATCGAGTTGGCCGGCAGCCGTTTGCTGGACCCCTGGTTCGGCAACTCGATTCTGGTGTGGGCCGCGCTGATCGGGTTGATCCTGCTCTATCTGGCCGTGGGCTACGGCCTGGGGGGACGCCTGGCCGACCGCCACCCCCGGCCGAGCCTGCTCTTCACCCTGGCGGCCAGCGCCGGCCTGGCCACCGGTGCCGTTCCCCTCGTGGCCCGGCCCATCCTGCAACGGGCGGCCGCCGTGTTCGTCACCTACGACCTGGCCCTTCTGCTCGGCGCTTTTGCGGCTACGCTGTTGCTCTTTGCCCCGGCCGTTGTCCTCCTGGGGTGTGTGGCGCCTTTCGCCGTTCGTATCCTCTTGGGCGGTCGTGAGGACGCCGGACGCACGGCCGGTCGGGTCTTTGCCCTATCCACGGCCGGCTCCCTGTTCGGCGTTTTCGTGCCGGTGCTCGTGTTGCTGCCGAACCTGGGCACGCGGCGCACTTTCTTCCTGATGGGGCTGCTCCTGGCCGGCGTGGCCACGGCGGCGCTGGCATGGCAGCGGCGACGACGGGCGCTCTTTTTGGCGGTGGCCTGGCTGCTCCTGGCCGTTTTGACCCTGTTGCCGGCGCCCCCTGTGCGCGGGGGCGCCGAGACCGTTTTTGAGCAGGAGTCGGCCTACAACTACCTGCGCGTGCAGCGTCACGGCGAGGAGCTGATCCTGCGACTCAACGAAGGCGCCGGTGTTCACTCGGTCTATCGGCCCGGCGGCGGCCTGGCCGATGGCATCTGGGATTATTTTCTGCTGGCGCCGTTCTTTGCGCCGGCCCCGCGCCATCCCGAGGACGTGAACAGCCTGCTCGTCCTGGGTTTGGCCGCGGGCACCGTCGTCCGGCTCTACACCGAGGCCTATGGTCCCATCCCCATCCGTGGCGTCGAGCTCGACCCGGCCATCATCGCCGTCGGCCGGCGCTTTTTTGCCATGGATCAACCCCATCTCACGGCCGTGGCTGGGGATGCCCGCTACGTCCTGCGCCGTGATACGGCGCGTTACGATGTCATTGCCGTGGATGCCTATCGGCCGCCCTACATCCCCTTCCATCTCACCACGGTCGAATTTTTTGCCGAAACCCGGCGGCATCTCACCCCTGACGGGGTTGTGGCCGTCAACGTGGCTCGCACGGCCGAGGATGACAGCCTGGTCATGGCCTTGGCCGCGACGATGGCTGCCGTGTTCCCCTCCGTCTTCATCCTCGACGAACCCATGGCCGGCTTCGACCTGGGCAACAGCCTGGTCGTCGCCACGAATCGGCCGGCCACCCTGGCCGATTTTCGAGCCAACACGGCCGATCTGCCCGAACCGCTTCTGGCAGAAGTGGCCCGCCGGGCGCGGCCTCATGTGCGGATAGCGCCGACGGACGGACCCGTGCTCACCGACGATCGCGCGCCCATCGAGCAGATCGTCCACGGGATCGTCCTGCGTTTTCTGGGTGGGGAACGATGAAGGATGGAGGACGCAAAAGAGCTTCGTCTATCGGCCTTCGTCCCGGTTTGAGAGCGATGCCGGGACGAACCTCCGCGCCCATCAAGGCGCTGCCGGCGGGGGTTGGTCGGCCTTGAAGACCTCCAGACGCCGATTGGGGCAATCCGGCGTGGCGAGGGTGCCCGTGTCGGCGCAGATTTCCAGCTCGACCACATCGGCGGGCCGGGCGAAGGGGACCACCGGCAGGCCCTCGTGGGCGCGGTGCATGAACTGATGCCATACGGGCGCAGCCGCCGCGCCGCCGCTCGTGCCCGGTCGCATGGGCCTGTTGTCGGGATTGCCCACCCATACCCCAGCCACGAGGGTGGGCGTATAGCCTACGGCCCAGGCGTCGCGGAAATCGTCGGTCGTGCCCGTCTTGATGGCGGCCGGCCACCCGGGCAGCTCCATCCACCGGGCCACTCCGGCAAAGGCCGGTTTGCGGGCCTCGGGATCGCTGAGGATGGAGGTGATCAGATAGGCGTGGGCCGGCGCCATCACCGGCTGCCGCGCCGGCTGGGTCTCATCCACGAGCAGGTTGCCGTCCTCGTCGCGCACCCGCAAAAGGGCGTGGGCTTGCACCCGGAACCCGCCGTTGGCAAAGGCGGCAAAGGCCGCCGTCATCTCCAGCAGGCTGACCTCGCCGCCGCCCAGGGTCAGGGCCAGGCCGTAATCGGGCCGGGTCAGGGTGGTGATGCCCAACCGTCGGGCAACCTCGACCAGGGCCGGGACGCCCACGTGTTGCAGCGCCTTCACCGCCGGGATGTTGTAGCTGTTGCCCAGGGCGGTGCGCACGCTCACAGGGCCGTGAAAGCGGCCGTCGTAGTTGCGCGGTCGGTAGGGCGGCCGGCCGGGACCGTCGGGGAAGCTCGTCGGTTCGTCCACGATGATGGTGGCCGGCGTCCAGTACTCGGGATGTTCGAAGGTCGCCAGGTAGGTCAGCGGTTTGATCGTGCTGCCCGTCTGGCGGGGGACAACGGCCATGTTGACCTGGCCGGTCGCGGCGCCGAAATCGGGCGAGCCGACCATGGCCAGAATTTCGCCCGATTTCGGGTCCAGGGCGACCAACGCCAGCCCCTCGGCCTGAAACCCCTGTTCGCGTAGCAGGGCCGCGCCAGCGACGACGGCCTGCTCGGCCAGCCGTTGCAAGCGGCCGTCCAGAGTGGTCTGCACCTGCAGGCCGCCTTTGCTGACGATTTCGGGTCCGAATTGCTCCTCGAGCAGCTGTCGCACGAACAGGACGAAATGGGGCGCCGGGAAGTCCTGGCGTCGCGGGGCCAGGATGGCGGCGGGGTCGCGGCCCTCCCATTCCAGCCAGGCAGCCGTCGCCTCCTGCGGGCTGAGAAAGCCATGCTCGACCATCAGCCGCAGGACATCGGCCTGGCGGGCTCGCGCCGCTTCCCAACGGGTGTAGGGGTCATACAGGGCAGGGTATTGGGCAATGCCGGCGATGAGCGAGGCTTCGGCCAGGGTCAGGTCGGCCGCCGCCTTGTTGAAATACGTTCGCGCTGCGGCCTCGGCGCCGTAGGCCAGGTTGCCGTAGAAAATGTGGTTCAGGTAAATCTCCAGGATGGTGTCCTTGTCGTAGCGCCGGCTGATCTCGATGGCCAGGATGGCCTCTTTGAGCTTGCGGCTCAGGGTCTTGTCGGCGCCCAGATAGGTCAACTTGACCAGCTGCTGGGGGATGCCGCTGCCGCCCGGCAACCGCGCATCACGGCGCAGCGCGTAGTAGAGGGCGCGGGCGACTCCCACCGGGTCCACGCCGGGATGGCGATAGAAATTGGGGTCTTCCGTGGCCAGCGTGGCGTTGATCAGATAAGGGCTAATGTTGCCCAGGGGAACCAGGACGCGGCGGCCGGCATCGCGCGGGAAAATCTCGTAGAGGAGATAGCCATCGCGGTCGTAGATGGCCGTGGATTTGAAGGTGTTGGCCCGGTCTTGTAGCTCTTGCGGCGAGGGCAACGTGGCCGCCACGCCGGCATAGCCCCAGGCGATGACGGCGACGACGGCGGACACCATGCCGGCGCTCAACAGGGTTCCCAACACGAGGACGCGCAGGAGCGCGGCGACAGGCGAGGGCCGCGTCACCATCATTCCAGAGGATGCGCGTGCTGAACCGGTCATCATACGGTGCCTTACGATGGGTAGGACAACGCCTCGGGAGTTGTCCTACATCCACATGGGGTCGCCGTGCTGCTGTGCGGCCTGCCACAGGTGGGCCAGGGCCGTTTGCACGGCGGCGTGGGTTTGCGGGTCGCGGGTGGCCAGCTCCAATGCCTGGTATTCGGCCTCGTCCAGCAGCTGCGGCGCTCCCGCTGCGGGTATCCACAGGTCGAGGGCCAGGTCGCGCCAGACCAGCTCCGGCGGCTCGGCCTGAAACCGGATGGGATAGGTGAAGTTGACGTAATAGCCCTTGAGACGGCAGGGAAGACCGGCCTCGCGGCAAAAGGTGGTGGGGATGTGGGCCACCGGTAGCCGCCGATGGAGACGCAGCCAGGCGTTCAGGGGTTCCACCGGCGACCAGTCCAGGGGCAGGCCGCTGCCATCGTAGAGGGCGAAGACGTTGTAGTAACGGTCGGGATAAAAGGTCTCGAACAGGAGGTCGCCCCGGTCGAAGCTCACATAGGGCATGACCAGCGTGGGCTTCGTCCAGCGGGCCAGCACGACCACCGCGGCGCCGGCGGCCAGCAGCCAACCCTGATAGCTCGTGACGATGTGGCCGTCGGCGTCGGCCTTATGGACGGTGATGGGCCGCGCTTCCGTGGGAAGCGTGATGGCCTCGGCGGCCGCGTTTGGGAAATCGGCGTCGGGCTTGGGAAATTTGGGTAAGCGATTTGACACGAACATTTGTTCCGGTTATACTGAGGCCGATCCGAACAAATTTTCTGTTTTTGCCCAGGAGGCGGCCATGAAACTGCGACCCCGTCAGCAACAGATGCTCGACTTCATCCGGCGCTACCAGCGCGAGCGCGGTTATCCGCCCACCCTGCGCGAGATCGGCGCCGCTGTAGGCATCTCCTCGACCTCGGTGGTCAACTACAACCTGGAACGCCTGGAGGCCATGGGGTTTCTCATCCGCAACCGCGAGACCTCGCGTGGGCTGCGCCTGATCGAACCGGAGGACATGGACGGTCTCGAATCGGAACCGGTGGTCTTCGGCGGCGAGGCCGCCGTGCGGGCCGTTCCCTTCTACGGCGCTATTGCCGCCGGTCTGCCCATTCCCGTGCCCGAGGACCCGATGGCCGTGGCCGAAACGGTGATGGTGCCGGAGATGCTCTTGTCGCGCAGCGGCGAGGCCTTTGCCCTGCGGGTGCGGGGGCATTCGATGGTGGACGCCCTGGTGGATGACGGGGACATCGTCCTCGTGCGCAGTCAACCCCGGGTCGAAAACGGCGAAATGGCCGTGGTCGAAATCCTGGAGCCGCCGGAACAGGCCGGCGCCACCCTGAAGCGTTTCTATGAGCACGACGGGTCTATCGAGCTGCGGGCAGCCAGTCCCGACCCGGCCTACAAAACGCCCTTTGTCTTCCGGCCCGATCAGGTGCGCGTGCACGGCAAGGTGGTCGGGGTCTTGCGCCGCTACGATTGAACCGGCCAGGGCGCTTGGGTTTTGGCGCAACGGCGGGGTATGATCGGGGGGATGGAGCACAACCCCGCCTATTCGCCAAAATCGTCGTCGTCGGCAGCGGTTTCGCCGGCCAATGCCGGCATCTCCTTTTCGATGTCTTCCGGCGATTGCCCGGATTCCAGCCGGTCAATGACCTCGTCGAATTCCGGGTCCATTTCCTCGCCCAATTCGTCGCTCATCCGGCGCATCAACCGCGCCAGCGCCCGTGGGTCTTCCTCGTCCAATCCGTCGAGGAAGGACGGGTCGGTCATGGCCTCCAGTCGCGCTTCTTCCGAACGCACGACCGCCACCCGTGAGACCAACCGCCGTAGGTCCTGATGGCCGCAACGCGGACAGGCCGGCGTGGCTGCTGCGGCCAGAGAAAAGGTCCGATAGAACAGGCTGACACGGCGACGACAATGCGGGCAGTAGTAGTCGTAGATCGGCATGCGTTCTGCTCCTGGGGTGATGTGTCCATCCGAATCAGCGCAAGTATACCCACAGCATGACCTCGTCCGAAATTCCAACTGCAGCCATGAGCCATCCTTCTGACCATTTCGGCGTGCCCGACGAACCGCGGCCCGTCGTCATGATCCTCTCCGGGCCCTCGGGTGTGGGCAAAGACTCGGCCCTCGATGCCCTGCGCCGCCTCGGCGTGGATTTCCATCGCGTGGTCACCGTGACCACGCGCCCCCCGCGGCCCAACGAGGTGAACGGCCGCGACTATCACTTTGTCAGCCTGGGGCGATTCGCCGCCATGATCGAAAACGGCGAGCTGCTCGAATACGCCCTGGTGTACGGCGATTACAAGGGTGTACCCAAGAGCGAGATCGCCGTGCCGCTGTCTCAGGGTCGCGATGTCATCATGCGTCTCGATGTGCAGGGCGCAGCCACCATGGCGGCCAAGCTGCCCGGCGTCGTCACCGTGTTCATGACCACGGCCACCGAGGCCGAGATGATCGAACGCCTGCGCAGCCGGCGCACCGATTCCGAAGAGCAGATCGCCATCCGCGTGGCCCATGCCCGCCGCGAGCTGGCCGAATTGCCCAAGTTCGACTACGCCGTGGTGAATCGCCAAGACCGCATCGAAGAGACGGCGCGCATCCTCTGGGCCATCCTCACCGCCACGCGCGTGAGCACGCGCTACCGCCGTGTTGTCGTCCCCTGAGCAGGCGTTTTCATCGCCGGGCGCCGACCCGAACCGGTTGCGCTATGCCCGGGTGGCCGTGCTGTTGCCCCTCGATTACCGGTTGGCCGCCGCCCGCGAGGGGCCGCAGACCTTAGTCGAGGCCGGCGACGAGGCCCAAACCTTCACCTACGGCATCCCCCACGAACAGCGCGGGCTGATCCAACCCGGTCAGGTCGTATGGGTGCCCTTCGGCCGCGGGCGACAGCAGGGCGTGGTCGTGGCCCTGAGCGCCGTCGCCGACACTCCGGCCGGGGTCGAGATCAAACCCATCGAGGAGCCGGTCAGCGTGCGACCCTTGCTCACGCCGGCGCAGATCGAGCTGGCCCGGTGGATGAGCCGGCACTATCTGGCGCCGCTGAGCGAGTGCCTGCGGCTCTTCTTGCCGCCCGGTTTCGGCGCCCACAGCCGTATCGTGGTCGAGTACGTCAAGGGCGCGCCCATCCATCCCGATGACCTGACCCCGGCGCAACAGGCTCTGCTCCTGCGGCTTCGCCGAGGCCCCATCCCGCTGAGCGATCTGCGTCGCCAGGACCGCCGATTGGCCGGCGCCGATGTGTTGGGGGTCGTGGTGGCCAAAGGGCTGGCCCGCCTGCGGGATGTGACCACCGCGCAGGCTCCCCGACCGCAGACCGAGCGCCGCGTGCGTTTGCGCATCCCTCCGGATGCCATCGCCGAGGCGCTCATGAGCCTGGGCCGGGCCTCGAAACAAGCGGAAGCCCTGCTGTGGCTGCGCGGCCAGCCTGCGGCCACAGAGGGCGAACTCTCTGCCGCCGTCGGCGCGACCCCGGCCGTGATCCGCCAGCTGGTGGAGAAAGGGCTTGTGGCGCGAGATGCGTCGGGCCGACTGCGACTCACCCTGCCGACCGACCAGGTGTTCTCGGTCGTCGTATCCCTGCGCGGGGTCGAAACGTATCGCCGTGTGCTGGAGATGCTGGCCCACGCTGGCCCTGAGGTCGTATCGGTGGGGCAGATCTACGCCGAGACCGGGGCCGATGCTGCCACCCTGCAAAAGCTGGCCGCGGCCGGGCTGATCGGCTTCGAGGAGGCCGAAGTCTGGCGCGACCCCCTGGCCGGCCGAACCTTTGCGCCGGATACGCCGCCCGCCCTGACCACCGACCAACAGGCCGCCTGGGAAGCCATCGCCGCCGGTCTGGAGGCCTGTCTGGCGACCGATGGTCCCATGCCCGATCCGCCGGTCTATCTGCTCCACGGCGTCACCGGCAGCGGCAAGACCGAGCTTTACCTGCGGGCGCTGGCGCGAGTCCTGGCCGCGGGTCGGCAGGCATTCGTGCTCGTGCCCGAAATCAGCCTCACCCCGCAGACCATCCGCCGTTTTGCCGCCCGCTTTCCGGGACGGGTGGGGGTGTGGCATTCGCAGCTTTCCGAGGGCGAGCGTTTCGATACCTGGCGCCGGGCGCAGGCGGGCGAGCTGGACATCCTCATCGGCTCCCGCTCGGCGTTGTTTGCGCCCTTGCCGCGGCCGGGCCTCATCGTCCTCGACGAGGAACACGACGCTGCCTACAAGCAGGAGCGCACGCCCCGCTATCACGCCCGCGAGACGGCCATCGCCCTGGCGCGGCTGGTGGGTGCGGTGGTGCTACTGGGGTCGGCCACGCCTTCGCTGGAGAGCATGTTCCAGGCGCGGCGCGGGGTGTATCGGCTGCTCGCGTTGCCGCGGCGGGTGCTCGGTTTTACCGGGGCCGAGACGACCGGGACGCCGATGGCCGAATTGCCGCCCGTGCAGATCGTGGACATGCGCGAGGAGCTGCGCGCGGGCAATCGCTCGATGTTCTCGCGGCGCCTGGCGACGGCCCTGCAGGAGGTGCTGGACCGGGGCGAACAGGCCATCCTTTTCCTCAACCGCCGCGGCGCGGCCGGCTTTGTGCTCTGCCGGGATTGCGGGCACGTGATGCACTGCCCGCGCTGCGCCGTACCGCTGACCCAACACGGCACCCGCCTGGTGTGCCACCATTGCCAACACGACGAGCCGATGCCCACGAGTTGCCCCCGATGCGGCAGCTGGCGCTTCAAGGAGTTCGGCGCCGGCACCGAGCGTCTGCTCGAGGCGCTCCAGGCCGAGTTCCCGGCGGCGCGACCGTTGCGTTGGGATCGCGATACCACGGCCGGCAAGAGCCGCCACGAGGAGATCCTGCAGGATTTTCTCGACCACAAGGCCGATGTGCTCGTGGGCACGCAGATGATCGCCAAGGGTCTTGACCTGCCCCTGGTGACGTTGGTGGGGGTGATCAGCGCCGATATCGGGTTGTTTTTGCCCGATTTTCGGGCGGCCGAGCGCACCTTCCAGGTGCTGACCCAGGTGGCCGGACGCGCCGGCCGTTCGGCGCGGGGCGGACAGGTCATCGTACAAACCTATCACCCCTGCCATTACGCCGTGCTGGCTGCGGCCCGGCACGATTACGAGACCTTCTATCGGCAGGAGATGCGTTTTCGCCAGGAGCACGGTTATCCGCCCTATCGGCGGCTCACCCGGTTGCTCTATCTCGACACGAATCCGGACCGTTGTCGGGAAGAGACCCGGCGGGTGGCCGTGCTGTTGGAGGCGCGTGCCCGTGAGCTGGGGATGGCGGATTTCGGTCTCATCGGGCCGGCGCCGGCCTTTTTTGCCCGTGAGCGCAACCAATGGCGCTGGCATTTGCTCATCCGCAGCGAGAACCCAGCGGCGTTGCTGGCCGATCTGCGTCTGACCCCGAACTGGCGGGTGGATGTGGACCCGGTGGAGATGTTGTAGGGAGGATGGACGATGGATGGAAAGCTCCCCACGCTC
>JAOADB010000079.1 GCA_026417535.1 Caldilineales bacterium | reverse complement strand
GGGCACAGGTGTGATACGCACCGGCAGCAATAGCCTCTACCCCGCTGGAAAGCCCCATCACGTCTACCGGCACGGGGCTCTGGGCCGTCGTACCGTCGCCCAGTTGACCGTACCAGTTATCGCCCCAGCACTTGACCCCGCCGCCTGTGGTCAGCGCGCAGGTGTGCCACCCACCAGCGGCGATAGCGGCTACACCACTCCCCAGCCCCATCACATCCACCGGTACACTGCGATGAGTCGTCGTCCCATCCCCCAGCTGTCCGGAGCCATTCAATCCCCAGCACTTGATCCCGCCGCCTGTGGTTAAGACGCAGTGTGATAACTGCCTGCGGTGACGGTCATTACACCATCCATCAACCCCGTCACATTCGCTGGTGTGCCGCGATCGGTTGTCGTTCCGTCCCCCAGTTGGCCCCACTCGTTGTAGCCCCAGCACTTGACTTCGTTGCCGGTGGTCAAAGCGCAGGTGTGAGCGTCACCAGCAGCGATGCTCCTTACCTCACTCGTTAGTCCCACGATATCCACCGGTGTGCTGTACCAGTTCGTCGTCCCGTCTCCCAGCTGGTCATAGCGGTTGTCGCCCCAGCACTTGACCCCGCCACCTGTGGTCAGGACACACGTGTGAGCGCCACCGGCGGCAATAGCTGCTATCTCGTTTGTCACTCCTATCACATTCACCGGCGTGCGGCGGGCGGCTGTCGTCCCGTCACCCAGCTGGCCGAAGCCATTCTGCCCCCAGCACGTGACCCCGCCACCCGTGGTCAGAGCGCAGGTGTGACTCCCACCAGCGATGATAGCCCTTACCTCGTCCGTCAACCCTACGACGCTCCCGGGCGTGCTACGCTGATCGTCCATTGTCCCATCGCCCAGTTGGCCACTCTCGTTAGCACCCCAGCACATGACCCCGCTGCCAATGGTCAAAGCGCAGGTGTGCGCGCCACCGGCGGCGATGGCCCTTACCTCGCCCGTGAGATCCACGACATCCACCGGCGTGCTATGTCCGCTTCTCGTTCCATCCCCTAGCTGGCCAGCCCAGTTGAAGCCCCAGCACTTGATCCCACCCCTTGCGGTCAACGCACAGGTGTGCTCACCACCGGCGGCGATGGCCGTCACACCTTCTGTCAGCCCTACCACATCCACCGGCGTGCTGCGACTGGTCCACGTCCCATCCCCCAGTTGGCCAGACCCGTTCCCACCCCAACACTTGACCCCGCCGCCCGTGGTCAGAGCACAGGTATGACGGTACCCCGCGGCGATGGCCGCCACACCATTCGTCAGCCCTGCCACATCCACGGGTGTACTGCGATTGCTCGTCGTTCCGTCTCCTAGCTGGCCATCTCCGTTCCAGCCCCAGCATTTGACCCCGCCGCCCGTGGTCAAGGCGCAGGTGTGACTACCGCCTGCGGCGATGGCCACCACACCTTCTGCTAGTCCCATCACATCTACCGGCATGCCGCGACTGCGCGTCGTCCTATCCCCTAGTTGGCCGAACCAGTTCCAGCCCCAGCACTTGACCCCGCCGCCCACGGTTAGCGTACAGGTGTGCCGTGCACCGGCGGCAATGGCCGCAATATCCCGGAACGGAGGGAGGAGCGTGCTTTCCGTGGTCCAATCACTACCAGGCCTCGCGTGCTTCGAATGGACGAGGTGAGAGAAGGGAAGACCGGCTTCACCTGTGCCTAAGGATAGCGGTTGTGCCGACCGGACATTCGCTTGAACCGGGTTGACCATCCCCAAACCCAGACAAATAGCGAACAGCAGGAGCCATTGCTTGTTCATCGTCTGCTCTCCTTTGGTCTTTAGCGGTACCCGGTGCTACCCTTCATGCAAAACAACGCCTTCAAACGGGTTGAACAGCGCGCGCGAAGGAATCGAGCAACATGGGCTCGGCTTCTTTGGGTACTTCAACCAAAACAAAGTACACCGCAGGATAGAGATAGTCTTCGCCGCTCTCGTCAATGACGCGCAGATCCCCATTGCGTTCGGCGTCCTCATCGGGTAGCACGCGATAGATCTTATGCAATTCAAGAGAGGCGGGATATTCCGTATTGTCAATACATATCGCAAAACGTGTTCTCATAGACCTAATCCAGATAACGCTTACGTTTGATTTCTTTTCTGCCTGTGCCATGTGCTTCGTACCAATGCAATTCGGCTCGGCGTATGCGCCCGTTGGAAAGACGAATCAAGGCAACTCCTTTCAGTTTGCGCCAACGACCTTTACCGTACTGCTTGCGCAATCGCGCAATCTCTCGGATTGCATTCCCAACGGCAATGATCTCAATGTCGGTTATCTCGCTGACGATTTCAAATGATTGCATGCTTCGCCTTGCCTTGAGGAAGGCTTTGCATTCCCGAAGCACATCGGCTAACGGCCGGTGTTGCGTTACCCCCGAAGACCTGCCGCCCCAGGGGCTACGCTGTCCATATGCGTCCCCGAGGCATCGGGCATCGGCCTTGGGCCGGTTGGAGACGAAAGGACGATGACCACCGTCGCCAAACCGGCCGGAGGGCAACTCGCTCAACAACAATTCTCGCGCTGGTGGGCCACCCTGTCAAAAGCGGGCGAAAGGAAGGCGCGGCCGTCGGCTTCCCTCATTCGTTCTTCGGCTCTGCTTTCGCTCCCTTTTGGGACGAACGACGAAAGACGCAGGACGAAAATCGCCGTCTTCCGTTCTTCGTCCCAGCCTTGGGCCGCAGGTAGAGACGGAAAAAACGTGTCGTGAACGACTATCCGTAAACCACAACGCCATTTTCAATACCGCCGCGGGTTCACGCTCGATCCAATCGTGAGCCAGGGTCAGGCGATTGTGATGCCACTCTTCATCTGGGCGCAGGGCCGTCCCTCCGCCCTGATAGAACCTCACCGCCACCACCAGACCGGCCTGGTGCACGCTGCACATGGCCTCGTGCAATGCGGGGTAATGGCCCGAACACTCGATAGCCACATCCACGCCCCGATGGGGACTGTGGCTCTTGATGGCATAGCCCATCACCATAGGTTGGACTTGGCCGCGGGCCGGGGCTATAATGAGCGGCCGATCCCCCTTTACGGAGTGTGCTTTTGCCCGTCCCCACGCGCTGGATCCTGCCGACGCCGCCCCCACCCCTTTTGCAGGCGCGTCTGCCCCATCTGCATCCCGTCGTCTTGCAGGTGCTGTTCAACCGCGGCATGGCCGAACCCGAGGCCATCGCCGAATTTTTCGGTCAGCGCGTGCGGCCCGATGACCCCTTCCTCATGAAGGGGGTGCCGGAGGCCGTGGAGCGCCTGCGCACGGCCATCCTGCGCCGGGAACCCATCGTCGTATACGGCGATTTCGACGCCGACGGCGTGACCGCCACCGTGCTCATGGTGCAAACCCTGCAGGCCTTGGGCGCAGTGGTGCAGCCCTACATCCCCCATCGCGTGGACGAGGGCTACGGCTTGAACAACGACGCCCTGGCGAGCCTGGCCCGGACCGGCGCCCGCGTGGTGCTGACGGTGGATTGCGGCATCCGCTCGCAAAACGAGGTGGCCTTCGGCAATGCCCTTGGGCTTGACCTCATCATTTCCGACCACCATTCGCCCGGTCCGCAGTTGCCCGAGGCCCTGGCCGTCATCAATCCCCGCCAGCACGATTGCCGGTATCCCTTCGAGGGTCTGGCTGGGGTCGGCGTGGCGTTCAAACTGGCCCAGGCGGTGCTGCGGGCCGAGGAGATGGCGCCCGTGGCTCCCGGCCCGGTGCACCTGAGTGAGGACGACTTGCTCGACCTGGTGGCCCTGGGCACGGTGGCCGACCTGATGCCCCTGCGCGGGGAGAACCGTCTGCTGGTGCAGCGCGGGTTGGAACGCCTGCGTTGGCATCCCCGGCCGGGGGTGCTGGCCCTGGCGCAGACGGCCGGCCTGGCCCCCAACCGGATGACGGCTTATGACATCGGCTTCAAGCTGGCCCCGCGGCTCAATGCCGCCGGCCGCCTGAGCACGGCCATGCTGGCCTACGACCTGCTCATGGCGCCCGACCCGGTGGCGGCGCAACCGCTGGCGATCGAGCTCGACCGCCTGAACCGCGAACGCCAGAAACTGACCGATGAGGCCGTGCAATGGGCCGTGACCGACCTGGGCGAGGAGCCGCCCGACGATGTCATCCTGGTCGGTCGGCCCGGCCTGCCGCCAGGCATCGTCGGTCTGGCTGCCAGCAGGCTCAAAGACCTGTACTACCGGCCGGTGCTTGTGGTCGAGCTGGGCGGCGAAGAGGTGCGTGGTTCGGCCCGCAGCATTCCCGAATTCCATATCACCGCTGCGCTCGACCAATGCGCCGACCTGCTGTTGCGCTACGGCGGCCATGCCGCGGCGGCCGGTTTTACCCTCCATCGCGAACAGCTTCCCGCTCTGCGCCGTCGGCTCAATGCCATTGCCGCCCAGGTCCTGCAACCGGAGGACCGCATCCCCAAGTTGACCGTGGATGCCGTGGTTCCCCTCAAGGAGATGGATTACGCCCTGCTGGGCAAACTCCAGGAACTGGAACCCACAGGCTCCGGCAACGAACCGCCCGTCCTGGCCGTGCCCAACCTGATGGTGCGTCAGGTGCGGCGGCTGGGCCATAACGGCGACCACCTGCGACTGACCCTCAGCGATGGCTACGTGACCATAGACGCCATCGCCTTCGGGCAGGGTCATCTGGCCGAAAAGCTCGGCATGCGGGTGGATGTGGCCGGCTATCTCGAGGACAACGAATGGCAGGGACAGCACCGGCTCCAGCTCCGCCTGTGCGATGTACGGCCGGTGGGTCACGGCATTCCCCTCGCGCCAAGCTCGGCAACCCCTTCCGGAGATCTGCTGCCATGAAACGTTTGAGCGGGCCGGTCAAGGCCGGCCTGATCGCCGCCTCCCTGGCCATCCTTCTCGTCGTCATCGGCATCCTCCGCGGCAACGTGCCGCTCAATCCCCTCAGCATCCTGCTCGCCCTCCTCATCGGCGGCGGCAGCTGGGGCGTGGTCGTGTGGGCCATTGCCACCGCCGCCCTCGACGTCGAACACGACATCGCAGAGGAGGAACGCGGAGGAGTGGAAGGAGGTTGAGGAGGTTGAGGAGGTTGAGGAGGTTGAGGAGCTCGGAGGAGCTTGAGGAGCTTCGTCCTTCGTCTTCCGTCCTCCGTCTTCCGTCCTCCATCCGGCAATCGGCCAAACCCAGTTACCAGTCCCCAGTTACCAGTCCCCAGTTCCCCAGTCCCCAATCCCCCACCCCATGCCCCTCGCTGCCCCCTTTCACACCCTGCGCGCCTGGCTGATCGACATGGACGGCGTGCTCTATCGGGGGGATGAGCCTCTGCCCGGGGCGGCGGCCCTCGTGGCCGCGCTCCAGACTGAAGGACATCCCTTTCTCTTCCTGACCAACAACGCCACCCGCACACCGGCCCAATACGTCGCCAAATTGGCCCGCATGGGCATCCACGTGGACGCCGACCGGGTCTTCACCTCTCCGCTGGCCACGGCCGCCTACCTGCGCCGGCACTACCCACCCCCACGGCGCGTTCTCGTCGTGGGCGGCGACGGCATCCGCCAGGCCGTGGACGAGGCCGGGTATGAACGGGTGCGATGCGCCGAAGAGGCCGACCTGGTGGTGGCCGGGTTGGACCAGAGCGTGTGCTACGACCAGCTGGCCGAGGCGAGCCTGGCCATCGCTGCCGGCCGGCCTTTCATCGCCACGAATCCCGATCGCACCGTGCCCTCGGAACGGGGGAATATGCCCGGCGCCGGCGCCATCCTGGCCTTTCTCGAAGCCGCGGGCGGTCGCCGCCCCCTGGTCATCGGCAAGCCCGAACCGGGCATTTTCGAGGCTGCCCTGAACCACCTGGGCGTGAGCGCCGCCGAGGCCGTCATGGTGGGCGACCGCCTAGAAACTGACATCCTGGGCGGTCATCGCGCCGGTTTGCGCACCATCTGCGTCCTCACCGGCATCAGCACCCGCGCCCAGGCCGAAGCCTTTGACCCTCGGCCCGATTGGATCGTGCCCGATCTGGGCGCGCTGCTGGCCGTCTGAATTCCAACGTAACCGCCCAACCCGCTATCGGCCGCTCGCTAGGACGACGGACGAAAGACGAAGAAATTTCGCCCTTCGTCGTCCGTCCCGTCAGAGGCACCCGACATCGAACCGAAGCCTGCCATGCCCCGACTTCTCCTTGACCTGACTCGCGCCGAACTGCGCGAGCTGATGACCCAATGGGGTCAGCCGGCCTTTCGCGGCGACCAGATTTACCTCTGGCTGCACCGGGAGCTGGTCACCTCGCCCATGCAGATGACCAATCTGCCCCAGGACCTGCGGGCGCGGCTGGCAGACGAGTTCATCATCAACCCCTTGGAGCCGGTCGTGTCGGTGGACAGCCGCGATGGGCTGACCCGCAAGACCCTGTTCCGGCTGCCCGACGGCGCTACCATCGAGGTCGTGCTCATGCTCTACGAGAGCCGCCGCACGGTGTGCATCTCCACCCAGGTCGGCTGCGGCATGGGCTGCACCTTTTGCGCCACGGGCCAGGGTGGACTGCTGCGCAATCTGAGCGCCGGCGAGATCGTCGCCCAGGTGCACTGGTTCGAGCGCTGGCTGCGGCAGCCCGCAGGCGACGGCGGTCTGCGGGTGAAGCGCCCCTCCCGGCTGACGAACGTGGTCGTCATGGGTATGGGCGAACCCCTAGCCAACTACAAGGCGCTCATGCAGGCGCTGCGCACCATCGCCGACCCCGAAGGGTTTGCCCTTTCGGCTCGGAGTATCACCGTCTCGACCGTGGGCCTGGTGCCGATGATTGACCGCCTGGCGGCCGAAGAGCTGCCCATCCGCCTGGCCGTCTCGCTCCATGCGCCCACGAACCGGCTGCGCAACCGGTTGGTGCCCATCAACCGCCGCTATCCGTTGGAGTCGCTGATGGCGGCCTGCCATCGCTATGTCGAGAAAACCGGTCGTCGCATCAGCTTCGAATACGCGCTCATGCGCGGGGTCAACGACTCGGCCCAACATGCCGAGCTACTCGTGGATTTGCTGATGGGGCTGCGCTGCCACGTCAACCTGATTCCCCTCAACCCGATTCCCAACTCGCCCTATCAGCCCAGCCACGAGGAGGATGTGGCCCGTTTCCAGACCATCTTGAACGCGGCCGGCATCCCCACAACCGTACGGCTGCGCCGCGGAATCGAGATCAACGCCGGCTGCGGCCAGCTGCGCCAGGCTGTGCAACAGCCCGAGCTGATCCCCCTGCTGAGCTCGCGCTGAACCATGGCCGGGATGGCACCGGCTTTCGTCCCGGAGCCGATCGAGCAGACGGAGGATGAACGACGAGGCCTTCGCCATCGTCCGTCTCGAGGGTTGGCTGAGGACGGAAACGAAAGTCCCATCCCGAAGGTGAAAGCGCCGGCCGTTGCCATCGTGTCCAGGAGTTCGCTATGCTGCCAACGTCGTCCTCCCTCGACCGCATCTTCATCAAGAACCTGCTCATCCGGGGGATCATCGGCATCAACCCCGATGAACGGGTCAATCGCCAGGATATCCTGGTCAATCTGACCCTGTGGGCCGACACGCGGGCGGCCGCCGCCAGCGACGACATCGCCGATGCGGTCAACTATCGGACCATCGCCAAAGCGGCCATCAGGCATGTCGAAGAGGGGCAGCCGCTCCTGGTCGAGCGCTTGGCCGCCGAGCTGGCCCGACTGTGTTTCGAGCTTGACCCGCGCGTCCAAGCGGTGGAGGTGATGGTCGAGAAGCCCGGCGCGGTGCGTTTTGCCGAATCCGTGGGCGTGGCCATCTACCGAACACGGGCCGAGGTGTTAGGGGATGCCTGAGCGGGTGCTGATCACGATGGGAAGCAATATCGCCCGTGAGACCAATCTCCCGCGCGCGCTGGAAACTCTGGCCTCGTTGCCCGAACTGCGCGTGTTGGCCGTCAGTCCCGTGTACGAGACGCCGCCCGTCGGGCCTGAACCGCAACCGGCCTACTACAACGCCGCCGCGCTCATCGAGACCGACCTGACGCCGACGGCGCTGCGCGCGGTGTTACGGACGATCGAGGCCGGGCTAGGGCGGGTGCGCAGCGCGGACAAGTTCGCCCCCCGGCCCATTGACCTCGATATCGCCTTCTTCGGCGACCGTGTCTTCGACCTGGAGGGCCGCCATATCCCCGACCCCGATGTCCTACGTTTTCCCCACCTGGCCGTCCCCCTGGCCGACATCGCCCCGGCTTGGCGCCACCCCGAAACCGGTCAAACCCTGGCCGAGATCGTCGCTCAGCTTCGGGCGACCTACGGCGATTTCCCCATCCGGCGGGTCGAGTCCACGATCTGAGTCAGCACGGCTTCGGGATCGCGCAGGAGGGCCAACGCATCGAGATGGAGGACATCGGCCTCGGTGTAGGTGACCGGGGATTCGGCCAGACCTTCCCAAGTGGGTTCGTCAATGTAGAGCGTTAGCCGGCCGTCGGGGCCGAAGAGGGCCAGGTCGGCTTCGGGTCGGTTGCCCATTGCCACGGGATACCAGCATTCCACGGCCAAACCGCGCTCGCGCACGGCGGCGTAGAGCTTCTGCCGCGCCGCCTCCCGCAGCCAGAGGTCGCTCACATCCTGCGCCCGGAACAGATGGGCCAGGGTGGTGTAGATGAAGGTGATGCGGGCCTGGCGGGCCGAAGGGATGGGCGCCGGCAGGGGCATCAGTTCACCCAATTCGAGCTTGAAGTAGGATTCGTCGGCATGGGGATGGTCGGGTTCATCGGGCAGAAGCTGGCGACGGGTGGCGAGATGGTAGCGGAGGATGGGCGCGTAGTAGTTGATGCGCCGGCCTTCCTCGCCGAAAACGCTGGTCTGATAGAGGGCTAGGTACTCGGCGGCGATCTGCCGGGGCGCGTGCCGGACGGGGATGCGGTACCAATGGGCGTCGCGAGCCAGGCGCCAATCGCGCACGTTGTTGACCACGGCCACGAGCACCGGCGTCCATTCATCGGCAGGATGGACGGGATGACGGGTCTCGTAGCGGGGTTGGGCGGGTTCGAGCTGCATGGAACGCCTCAGGTGATGGCAAAGCGCGCCACCAGGTCGGGCGCAAAATGGGCGAGGTGCTGTCGGAACTGGAGCAGGGCCAGGTCGCGGGCGCGGGCTTCGAGCATGACATCGAACGGCCGAACGGCCGGCAGACGGCGCAGGAAGTCAATCAGTGGAAAGGGGTTCAAAAAGTGGCTATGGCGGTTGAGCCGCGGGGGATGGGGCCGTTTCAGGCGATCCCGCACCATCTCGGTGGTAGGTGTGGCGAGATGGATTTTGGGGATGTGCGTCGGCGGCCGGGTGTCCAGACAGGCGGCCGGGGCCTCGGCCGCCGGCATCCCGGCGGGGTTGTAGAGCTGATGGTGCAACAGGTCGAAGACGAGCCGAAGGCCGGTGCGCCGGTGTAACCACAGGCAATCGCCCACGCCGAAGCGCCGGTCGTCGTTCTCCAAGGCCAGCCGGGCCTGCGCGGCCGGCGAAAGCCGCGCCACCGAGTCGGCCGCCGCGCGCAGGGCTTGGTCCCGGTCGCCGTAGTGCCCGCCCACATGGACCACGATCACGGCTTCCGGTCCCAAGCCCATGCCATCGAGCAGTTGCGCCAATGTCTCCAACACGGTCAGCGCCCGCGCCTGGCGCATCGGGTCCGGCGCGCTGAGTACGACCGAACCGGCGGCGTGAACGCTGAGCCGCAGGTCGAACCGTCGCGCCAGGTGGCCGATCATGGCCAGTTCGGTCTCACACGCCTCGAGCTGTTGCCGGGCTTCGGCAGGGTCGGCCTGGGCAAACCGGGGTATCAGGTCGGAACTGAACCGATACATGCGAATCTGCCGGTCGGCCAGATAGAGGAACACGTCGCGCAGGTAGGCCAGGCTGACGGAAAGATGGGCCTGGGGCGGCCGCCGGCCGTCGTGGCTGCGCAGACCGGGCCGACCGAGCACGGTGACGGGAAAACCGAGGCGCATGGAGAAAAGGCGGCAAGACGAGGGATGCCGCGCGTCGTGGCCGCACGGTGTGGATGGCCATTGTACCTCCACTTCCGTTCTCATGCCACCTTGCGCTCGGTTTCGCCGTGAACAATGTTACAACCAATCGGCTGCCAGGACACGAATGGAGCACAACTGCGAGCAGTTGTGCTACAACCACGGCCTGGAGCCATCCTCGCCATCGGCCTGAAACAGTTACAGTTACACCTTTGCCAGAGCCTGCGCCAGGTCGGCGATGAGGTCGTCGGTGTCCTCGATACCGATGGCAAAACGGATCAGCTCATCGCGAATGCCCAGGCTCAGACGGACTTCGGGGTCGGTGTCGAAATAGGACATGAGGGCCGGTTGCTCGATCAGGCTGTCCACGCCGCCCAGCGAAGGGGCGATGTGGGGCAACCGCAGGGCGTCAATGAACCGGGCCGCGGCCTCGCCGTCACCCTCGATCTCAAAGCTGACGACGCCGCCGAAACCGCGCATCTGCCGGCGGGCGATGGCGTGGTCAGGATGCGAGGGCAGGCCCGGATACCAGACCCGGCGTACCTTGGGATGGTCTTCGAGATAGCGGGCGATGGCCAGGCCGTTGGCGTTCTGGCGCTCGATGCGCAGACCCAGGGTTTGGAGGCCACGGCCGATGGCGAAGGCCGTCGTGGGGTCCACGACCGCGCCGAACATGGACTGGCTCTCGCGCAGGGGCACGGTGAGGTCGTTGCGGCCGATAATGACCCCGGCCATGAGGTCGTTATGCCCGGCCAGGTACTTGGTGACGCTATGGATGACCAGGTCAATGCCGAACTCGAGCGGGCGCTGGTTGAGGGGTGTGGCAAAGGTGCTGTCAATAACGGTGCGCACGCCGTGACGACGGGCGATCTCGGCCAGACCGGCCAGGTCGAGACAACGCAGGAAGGGGTTCGTGGGCGTTTCCGAGAGGATCAACCGGGTGCGAGGTCCGATGTGGGCGGCGATGGCATCCAGGTCGCCCGGCGGCACGACGGTGCAGGTGATGCCGAAACGTCGCAAAACCCGTTGGACAAAGGTGCGGGTGCGGTGATAGCAATCGCCGGTCATGATGAGATGGTCGCCGTTACTGAGCAGGATGAGAAGGGTGGTCGTGACGGCGGCCATGCCCGAGCTGACCAGGATGGCATCGTCGCCGCCCTCCAACGCGGCCAGCCGCTCTTCGACCGCCCGCACGGTGGGGTTGCCGTAGCGGCCGTACTCCTGACGGAGCGGCTTGCTCATGAACATCCGCTCCTCCATGAAGCCGATCAGGTCGGCGGTGTCGGTGAAGGTGTAGGTGGCCGTCTGCACGATGGGCGGCGTCAGGCTGTGATAGGGGTTATGGCGGGACACCCCGGCATGCAGGGCCAGGGTGCTGGCCCCGCGCCAACAATCGGTTTCGGTGCAACCATCAGGTGTGGTGGGGTTCATACGCGTTTCGACGGCAGAGAAATCGACGCCTGTTTGGCCGGCTGCTCCTCCATCCCGGCTCGGTTGCCCATCCCCGCCGACGGCCAAAGGCCGAGACGGAGGATGAACGAGGGAAGACGACGCCTCTTTCGTCGTTCGTCCTTCGTTTTCCGTCTCTCCGATGGAGGGCAAGGGAAGAAGCGGTGTCATCACGGGCATGGGTTTGAGCAGTTGCCGGTTGACGATAAGTAACTATTCAGCCCACGGCCTTACGCTCCGGATGGGGCGTTCCCTTCCCGCCAGCGGCCGCTCGCCAGGACGACAGACGAAAGACGTAGAGCCAGATGTCATCTTGCACGACTTCCCTCATCTGCCTGGGATGGAACCCGGTCGGAACCTGAGTCCTCATCGTTATCGGCCTGAATAGTTACGACGATAAAAAAACGGGCCTCGTGAGAGGCCCGTTGCAGACATCGCGGAACATCCTCTCATCGTCCAGAATTCCTTCTGCCGGCATTGGCACCTGGGGATGACTCCCTGGTTGCCGAGGCTTCATCGGGCCGGTCCCTCCGCCTCTCTGGATAAGAGTGCTGCGCAGCAAGGTATCGGTTTGTTGGAGAGGGAGATTAGCACAAAGCCGCCGTAGACGCAAACGGCGGTGAGAGGGGTACGTTTCAACGGGCTGCAGGGGTCCGGGGGAAGACGGGCCTGGGCGAACCACCGCACAGGCGTTCTAATCCCATTACGCCCTGACGCGCTCTTTGTGGTACAATAGACATCATGACGACGGCGACCCAAACCCAAAGTAAGCCCCTAGGGGTCATTGACGCCATCCAACGCGGGTTCGATCTCATCAATCATCGGCTGTGGCTGCTCCTCATCCCGGTGCTGCTGGACCTGTTCCTGTGGCGAGGGCCACGCCTGTCGCCGGCCCCTTGGCTCGACGCCCGCCTTGATGCGTTCCTCGCCCAACCGGAACTCAGCGCCGAGCTGCCGTCCGATTTCCTGCTCATGCTCGAAGAGACCCGGCTCATGGTCAACAACCTGAACCTGTTTGCCCTGCTGACTGGGCTTGTCACCGGGCTGCCGTCGTTCATGGCCCGGCAGGGGACGCCCGCGACCGCGCCGACCCTGACCATTACGGAAACCTGGCAGGTCCTCCTGGCTGTGGTTGTGCTCATCCCCATCGGCCTCTTCATCGGCAGCATCTGGCTGGCGTTGATCGTCCGGGGCATGCAGGCCGAGACCCCGGGTTGGGGGGCGACGTTGCGCCGCGCGGGGTGGCTCTGGCTCAACCTGGGGTTGTACCTAGCCGGCCTGACTGCCGCCCTGGTAGGGAGCAGCGGCTTTTTCGCCCTGTTCCTGACCCTGCTCCTGCTCGTCCTGGGGTCCGGTGGCTTGACCGTCCTCAGCTGGGCCTCGTTGTTCTTTTTCTGGCTTATTCTGTGGGTCGGCATCGGCCTCAGTTTCGTCGTCAGCGCCATTGCCGTGGACGGCGTCAATGTGGCGCGGGCCGTGTGGCGCAGCCTGAATGTGGTCACCCGCAACTTCCCCGCCACCATCGGGCTGCTCTTGCTCGGTCTGCTGCTCACCGAAGGCTTTGCCCGCATTTGGCAGCAGCTCAGCAGCCGGGACTGGGGCATTCCCCTGGGCATGATAGGCTACGCCTACATCGGCACGGCGCTGGTCGCGGCTGGTTTCTACTTCTATCAGGCCCGCTATCAGCACTGGATCGGCCTAACGAAAGCACGCGGGACCCGCGAAACCCGCGAAACCCCGCACTAAGCATGCTCCCTCAAGCTCCCCCAAGCCAAACTTCCCCCAACGAGGTACGCAACGTGGCACGTCAACAAACTGCTGCGAATTCTACCGCCACCTATACCGAAGACCAAATCCAGGTGTTGGAAGGTCTGGAGGCCGTCCGGCGGCGTCCCGGCATGTACATCGGCGGCACCGACACGAAGGCCCTCCACCACATGGTCTACGAAGTCGTGGATAACTCGGTGGACGAGGCCATGGCCGGTCGTTGCGATCGCATCCGCGTGACCATCCACGCCGATAACAGCGTGTCGGTCGAGGACAACGGCGCCGGCATCCCCGTCGGCATCCACAAACAGACCGGTCTGCCTGCGGTGACGGTGGTGATGACTCGGCTCCATGCCGGCGGTAAGTTCGGCGACGGCGGCTACAAGGTCTCGGGCGGTTTGCACGGCGTCGGTGTCAGCGCTGTCAATGCGCTCAGCGCCTGGATGGAGACGACAGTCAAGCGCGACGGGTTCATCTACCGCCAACGCTACGAGCGCGGCAAGCCCGTCACCGAGGTCGAGGTCATCGGCAAGACCCGCCCCGACGACACTGGCACCATCCAACGCTTTCGCTACGACGAGACCATCTTCGATAAGGACGTCGAGTACAAGTTCGAAACCCTCGTCCAACGCCTGCGGGAGATGGCCTTCCTCAACCGGGGCCTGCGCATCACCCTCGTGGACGAGCGCGGGATCGAACCGCGAGAGATGAGCTTCTATTTCGAGGGCGGCGTGGCCTCGTTCGTGCGCTACCTGACCAAGAACCGCCAACCCCTGCACGAACCGGTGTACATCCAGCGTACCTTCGACACGACCACCATCGAGGCGGCCATCCAGTACACCGAAGGTTACGCCGAATCGGTCTTCTCCTTCGCCAACACCATCAACACGCCTGACGGCGGCACCCATCTCACCGGGCTGCGCAGCGGCATCACCCGCTGTCTCAACGACTACGCCCGCAAGCAGGGCCTGCTCAAAGAGAAGGACCCGAACTTCAGCGGCGAGGACACGCGCGAGGGCCTGACTGCCATCGTCAGCGTGAAACTGGTGGACCCCCAGTTCGAGAGCCAGACCAAGGTCAAGCTGCTGAACAACGAGGTGCGCAATCAGGTCGAATCGGCCGTGGTCGAGGCTTTCAGCGAGTGGCTGGAGACGAACCCGCGCGACGCCAAAAAGATCGTCGAGAAGTGCTTCACCAGCGCCCGCGCCCGCGCGGCGGCCCGCCAAGCGCGCGACCTGGTCTTCCGCAAGAGCGCGTTGGAAAGCATGACCCTGCCCGGCAAGCTGGCCGACTGCACCGAGCGCGACCCACGCAAAGCCGAGCTCTACATCGTCGAGGGCGATAGCGCCGGCGGCTCGGCCAAGCAGGGCCGCGACCGGCG
>JAOADB010000078.1 GCA_026417535.1 Caldilineales bacterium | reverse complement strand
AGATGTGTATAAGAGACAGGCACCAAGGCCTACACGACCTCGTTGGTGGATCTGGTCCTGCTGGCCATGTACCTGGGTCAGCAGCGGGATGTGCTCGACGAGGCCACGTCGGTGCAGTTTGCCGGCGAGCTGGCCCTGTTGCCCGACAAGGTGGGACAGGTGCTGCGCCGGGACGACCACTATCGTGCGCTCGCCCGCGAGTATGCCCGCTATCACAACTTCCTCTACCTGGGCCGCGGGATCAACTACTCGACCGCCCGCGAGGGCGCGCTCAAGCTCAAGGAGATCAGCTACATCCACGCCGAGGGCTATCCGGCCGGCGAGATGAAGCACGGTCCCATCGCCCTCATTGACGAGAACATGCCCACGGTGGCCATCGCCCTGCGCGACGGCGTGTACGACAAGATGATCAGCCAGGTGGAACAGGTCAAGGCCCGCAACGGCAAGGTGATCGCCGTGGTCAATCCGGGCGATGAGGTGGTGGCGCGCAAGGCCGACGCCCTCATCGAGGTGCCGGAGACGCTGCCCTGGCTGTCGCCTGTGGTGGCGGTGGTGCCCCTTCAGCTCCTGGCCTATCACATCGCCGTATGGCACGGTCGCGATGTGGACCAGCCCCGCAATCTGGCCAAGAGTGTGACGGTGGAGTAAGGTCTCGCCCTCCCCGGAACGTTGGAACGTTCACACGTGTGAACGTTCCAACGTTCCGGCGGGTTTGTGCGGCCTAGCGGAAAAAGCTCATCAGGCGGGTGGCGAGCATGATATCGCCGTTGATGCGGATCTTGCCCAGCATAAAGGCCTGCATGGGGTCCAGGCGACCCGCCATCATCTCGATGTAATCGGCGGCATCCATCGTCACGGTCAGGGTGGGCGTTTCGACCCCGCCGTCCCCTTCGACGACCTTGCAGCCCTCTTCGCTGATCCAGGTCGTCCACAGGCTGCCGCCTTCCCCGGTCAGGTCATAGCGGACGGTGGCATTGACGCCGGCGGCCCGCTCCGGTTTGAACGCGGCGGGCATATCGGCCATCATGCGGCGGATTTTGCTGTCAATTTCCGAAGACATAGGACGATTGAACTCCTTTTGGTGTGAGGGGATGGGTGGGAGCAGGACAAAGGACGAATGACGGAGGACGAAAGCGCTTCGTCTTTCGTCGTTCGTCCTTCGTCAACGATTTCGGCCGAGGAGCGGGGCCGACGACAAACAACGAACGACGACAGTTACCATTTACTATTTCAACTCGGAGCGAGTATAGCCGAGAATGCGGCGGGCCACAATGAGGGTGTTGATCTGACCAGTGCCCTCGTAGATGTCGTTGATCTTGGCGTCGCGCATCCACTTCTCCACCAGCAGCTCCTGGCTGTAGCCCAAGGGGCCGAGAAGCTCGACGCACTTCTGCGTGATGGAAGTGACCACCTTGCCGGCCTTGACCTTGGCCATCGAGGCCTCCAGGGTGTTCGATTCGCCGGCATCGAGCAGGGCTGCCGAACGCACGGTCAGCAACCAGGCCGCCTTCAGGTCCATCTCCATCTGCAGGAGGTCGCGCTGGACGGCGCTGAGCTTGTGCAGGGGCGCGCATTCGGGGATGGTGATGCCCTGCGCGGCCAGGGTGTCACGGGTGAACTCGAAGGCGGCGCGGGCGATGCCCACGGCGCTGGCCGCCACATAGGGCCGGCTGGCATCGAAGGTCTTCATGGCGCCCTTGAAGCCCTTCTCTTCATGCTCATCCGGCCGGACGAGTTCGGGACTGCCCAGGATGTTGTCGTAGGGGATGCGGCAGTTTTCGAAGCGGATGGTGGCCGTGTCGCTGGCGCGGATGCCCATCTTCTTTTCCTGGTGGATGATATGCATCCCCGGCGTGCCGGCCTCGACCACGAACGGCCGCATCCCGGCCCGACCCAGGCTCTTATCGAGGGTCGCCCAGACGACGATGAGACCGTCGCTCTCGCAGCCGGCCAGCCGACCGTTCGTGCAGAAAATTTTGGTGCCGTTGAGCACCCATTCGTTCGTCTGCGGGTCGAGCCGCGCCGTAGTCTGGATGGCGCTCGTGTCGGAGCCGGCCTGGGGTTCGGTCATGGCCATGGCGCCCCACTTGGGTTTCCCGCGCGTGAAGCGGGTGAGGAAACGCTCTTTCTGCTCGGGGGTGCCCACGGCCTGGATGGCCGCGCCGCCCAGTGCGCTGGAAGGCGTGCACAGGTAGATGCCGGCATCGCCCCACGAGAGCGCTTCGATCATGTGGATCATGCGCACATGGGTGGTCGAGCGCTTCTTCTCCTTGGGTTCCTCCTCTTCCGCGCCGTTGCGACGGAGCGAACGCTTGAGATTGGCCGCCTCGATCTGCTGGATGAACGGCCAGATGACGTTGATGTACTCCCAGGGGCGCTCGTGCTCGTGCTCATCGTAGTAGCGCGAGATGCTGCGCATGACCTGCTCGGCCAGCATGCGCGCCATCTGCGTCTGATTGAGAATTTCCGGCGGGACTTCAAAACAGATGGGCATAGGGGCCTCCTTCAGACGATAACGCTGCCGACCAGCGTGACCAGACCGCGGCCGTTTCGCAGCCACAGCTCGACGGGATGATCGCGGATGTAGCCGTGGCCGCCGAGCACCTGCACGGCGCCGTCGGTCACCTTCAGGGCCATATCGGCGGCATAGAGCGCGGCCAAATAGGCATCGTGCACGGCCGGCTTGCCCTGGTCGAACTTCCAGGCCGCCTCCCAGACGAGCAAACGCGTGGCGTCAATCTCGATGGCCATCTCGGCCAGCATGAAGGCGATGGCCTGGCGATGGGCAATGGGTTCGCCGAAGGCCACGCGCTCCTTGGCGTAGTCGCGGGCGTACTCAAAAGCCGCTTTCGCCAGCCCCACCCCCAGCCCGGCCACGGCGATGCGGCTGCAGGTCAGGATCTGCTTCAGGTCAATCCCGGCCTTGCCGCCCAGTTTGTTCTCGGCCGGGATCGTCACTCCTTCCAGCTCGACCGTGAACGTCCTCAGGGCATGGAAGCCCATCCAGCGGTCGCGCCGGTTGATATGGACGCGCGGGTCCTTGGCCGGGACCAGAAAGGCCTGCGTGTTGCCGCTTTGCCCCTCACGGGCATAGACCAGCAAGGTCTCGGCCTCGTCGGCGTTGATCACCATCGTCTTTTGCCCCCAAAGGACGTACTCATTGCGCACCAGGCGAGCGCTCGTGTTCAGGTCGTAGGGGTCGAAGGTAATCGAGGCCTCGAGGAAAGCCGCCGTGGCCTTGGGAAACGTCTCTGTGCAGAACTGGGGCAGATAGGTCTGCTTCTGCTGTTTCGTGCCGCAAAGCAGGATGGGAATGGCAACCAGGTTGGGACTGAGCAGATGCAAGGCGGCTGCCACGTCGCCGTAGCCCAGTTCTTCGGCGATGAGAGCGCCGTTGAGGACCGAATGCTCACCAAAACCGCCGAAGGCCTCCGGGATGAGGGCGGGCAGCAGGCCCAGTTCCCAGCCGGTCTGGATGACATCGTCCGGCAACGCTCCCGACTCCTCGGCATCGCGGTACACCGCCCGCAACTGTCGGGTGGCGTAGCGATTGACCGCGTCGGTCAGCATCTTTTGTTCATCGGTCAGGTCAAAGCTGTACATAAGCGCCTCCTGAGCGCATGGTTTCAGCTCAGGTTCTCGAAAATGCCGGCGGCGCCCATGCCACCGCCGATGCACATCGTCACCATGCCGTAACGGCTGCCGCGACGCTTCATCTCGTAGATGAGCTGCGTCGTCAGTTTGGCGCCGGTGGCGCCCAGGGGATGGCCCAGGGCAATGGCGCCGCCGTTGACATTCGTGATGGCGGGGTCGAACTCCAGCGCCCGCATGACGGCCAGGCTTTGGGCAGCAAAGGCTTCGTTGAGCTCGATAAGGTCAATATCCTGCAGGCTCAGGCCGGCCAGCTTCAGCGCCTTCGGTACCGCAGCGATGGGACCGATGCCCATGATTTCGGGCGGCACCCCGGCCACGGCGAAACTGACGAAACGGGCCAACGGCTTCAGACCGGCGGCCTCGGCCGCCCGCCGCGACATCACCACTACCGCCGCAGCGCCGTCGCTCGTTTGGCTGCTGTTGCCGGCCGTGACCGTGCCGTCGGGTTTGAACACGGGCTTGAGCCGGGCCAGGCTCTCGGCCGAGGTGTCGAAGCGGACCCCCTCATCGGTCGTGAAGACCGTCTCCGACCGTTGCACGCGGCCGTCTTCGTCCACCCACACCTCGGTCTCGGGCAGGGGGACGATCTCCTCAGCGAAACGGCCGGCGCGAATCGCCGCGGCTGCCCGCCGGTGGGACTCCAGGGCAAAGGCGTCCTGGTCTTCCCGGCTGACACGGTACTGTGCGGCCACGTTCTCGGCCGTCAGTCCCATGCCGGTATAGACGGCCGGATATTCCAGCGCCAGCCGAGGGTCGGCCGCAAAAACGTGTCCGCCCATGGGCACGGCGCTCATGCTCTCCACCCCGCCGGCGACGATGCAATCGGCAAAGCCGGCGATGATGCGTTCGGCCGCCAGGGCAATCGTCTGCAGGCCCGACGCGCAAAAGCGGTTGACGGTCTGGCCAGGCACCGAATCGGGCAAACCAGCCGCCAGGGCGGCAATGCGGCCGATCTGCATGCCCTGTTTGCCTTCGGGAAAAGCACAACCGATGATGACATCCTCAATCTGGGCCGGGTCGAGGCCCTCGGCGCGGCGCACGGCTTCGGCCACCACGGCGGCGGCCATCGCTTCCGGACGGACATTGCGTAGGGTCCCGCGCGGGGCCTTGCCGACGGCCGTGCGTACGGCCGAGACGATAACGGCTTCCTGGGTCATGGGATACACTCCGAAATCGGAAAAAGTCTAATTGCGCAACGGTTTGCCCGTCTGCAGGAAATGCCACATTCGGGCCTGGGTCAAGGGTTCACCGAAGAGGGAGAGCACGGCCTCCCGCTCCAGATCGAGGAAATAGTCCTCGTCCACCCATTGGGGTTGGCTCAGCTCGCCGCCGCAGACCACATAGGCCACTTTCTCGGCCACTTTGGCGTCGTGGGCCGTGATGTAGCCGGCCTCCTTTTGCAGGTGGATGTACACCCGCAGGGTGGCGAGGGCATCGCGACCGGCAGCGTAGCAGTTGCGCGCCGGGAAACTCGGCCGATACCCCGTCGCGGCCATGGCCAAGACCTCGGCTTTGGCCTCGGCCAGGAGATGGTCCTTGTTCATGACGATGCGGTCGCAGGGCGTCAGGAAGCCCAGGTCACGCGCTTCGGCCGCGCTCGTGCTGATTTTGGCCGTGGCGATGGTCAGCGCCACTTCCTGAACGTACTTGAGGATGCCAGGATGATCGAGACGGGCAGCCGGCGAAATGACCCGGCGCACGAGCTCTTTGGTGCCGCCGCCGGCGGGTAGGATGCCCAGGCCGACTTCGGGCAGACCCATGTAGGTTTCGGCCGCGGCCACGATGCGGTCGGCGGCCATGGCCACCTCGGCCCCGCCGCCCAGGGTCATGCCGAACACGGCCGCCACCACCGGCTTGGAACAGCCCGTCAGCAGACGCCGCAAACCCTGGAGGGTGCGGGCCATGGCCTCCATTTTGGCCCATTCCTTCTGTTGGGCGGCCAACAGCATGACGAAGACGTTGGCCCCTGCCGAGAAGTGCTCACCCTGATTGCCGATGACGAGACCGACGAACTCATCGGCCTCGGCACGGCGCACGGCCTCCTCGATCACCGGGAACATGTCCGGTTCGATGGCGTTCATCTCGCGGCCGCCGGGGGTGAAGGCGTGGAACTCGACCAGGCCCACGCCGTCGCCGATGTCCACCAGCGAGGCGCTGGGGGTGCGGGTGACCACGCGGGCGGCGTTCTGTTTCCACTCCTTGAGGAGGATGAGTTTGGGGTCAGGCGGAATGGCGACATAGCCCTTGCCCACCACCCAGCGTTCCTTGTGGCCGTTCACCTGCCGGTAGAAGGACGAGGCCCCACCGGCCAGCATGTCTTTCACCCAGGAAGCCACCGTCAGACCCTCGGCCTCCATGCGGGCAACCGTATCGGCCACGCCCAGCATGTCCCACATCTCGAACGGTCCCCGCTCCCAGGTGAAGCCCCACTTCATGGCGTTGTCCACGGCCATCACGTCGTCGCTGACCTCGGGCAGGATGGCGGCGGCGTAGTGGAGGGTGCGTAGCAGGGGGAACCGGACGAACGCACCGGCGCGGTCGTCCGCGGCCACCATACCGCGCAGCCGTTCGGCCAGGGGCTTGCTCTTGAGCCGCTCCACGCTGTCGAAGCGCGGCTTTGGCATGGCCTGATGCTCGAGGGTCTCCAGGTTGAGCGACCAATACTCCTTACCGCCGTCAGCCCCGCGCATCTCCTTGGAAAAGCCGATCCCGGTCTTGTTGCCCAGCCAGCCCCGCTCGACCATCGTCCCCAACACCCGCGCAAAGGCCGGCGCCTTGAGAACCTCGCGGGTCGGGTCGTGGGGCAACAGCTCGTACAGGTTGGCCGCCACATGGGCGATGACATCCACCCCCACCAGGTCGGCCAGGCGGAAGGTGCCTGTGCTGGGGCGGCCGATGAGCGGCCCCGTGAGCTGGTCCACTTCGGGCACGGTGAAACCGTGGGTGATGGCGTAGTCAATGGTCTGGGCGGCGGTGATGAAGGCGAGACGATTGGCAATGAAATTGGGTGTGTCGTTGGCGATGACCACGCCTTTGCCCAGGACCTCTTCGGCAAAGCGGCAGAGCAGGGCCACCACCTCGGGCGCCGTGTCGGCCGTGGGGATGACTTCCAGCAGCTTCATGTAGCGGGGCGGGTTGAAGAAGTGGGTCCCCAGGAAATGCCGGCGGAAGTCCTCGCCCCGACCGGCGGCGATGGCGGCGACGGGCAGACCCGAGGTGTTCGTGCTGACGATGCTGCCGGGTTTGCGCACGGCTTCGATGCGCGCCATCAGGGCCTGCTTGATGTCCAGCCGCTCGACCACGGCCTCGATGATCCAATCGGCTTCGCCTACCCGGTCAAAATGGTCTTCGGTATTCCCCAGTCGAATCAAATCCCCGGTACGTTCGGTAAAGAGGTTGGCTGGTTTCGCCTTGCGCATCCGCTCGAAGCCCTCGCGCACGATGCGGTTGCGCACCTGCGGGCTGTTCAGGCTAAGACCCTGGGCCTCTTCGGCCGGGGTGAGCGCCGCCGGAGGGATGTCGAGCAAATCGCAGGACACGCCGGCGTTGGCAAGATGGCCGGCAATGGCGGCGCCCATGGTGCCGGCGCCGATGACGGCCACCCGACGAATGGTGGGCATGGGACAATCTCCTTGGGATGGGGGAGCGAAAAGACGGTGGCTCGTTGTCTCGGCCCATAGATACCACATCCCCGCATCATCTACCAAATCTCATTACGCACCGCGTCATGAAAAGTAACCGGTGATTGCCGTCGCCCGTCCTTCGTCTGCGCTTTTGGCCGATTGACGGGACGGAAGACGAACAGTCACCGGTTACCGATTCCCATCCCCCGCCCGCTCCAGCCGCACGGCCGTCACCTTCAGCGCCGGGATCTTGGCCGTGGGGTCGAGATGCTCGCCGCTGGTCAGCCAGTTGGCCGCCTGCTCGGGGAAGTGGAAGGTGGCGAAGACCAGGCCCCGGTTCACGCGGTCGGTGACCCAGGCCTTGGCCTCGATGGCTCCCCGCCGCGAGACCAGCCGCACCGGGTCGCCGTCGCCGATGCCCAGCCGCTGCGCGTCCGTGGGGCTGACCTCCACCAGGGCCTCGGGATAGACCGCCAGCAGGCCCTGCGCCCGGCGGCTCATCTCGCCGCCGTGCCAGTGGTAGAGCACCCGGCCGGTGGTCATGATCAGGGGATACTGCTCGTCGGGCAGCTCGGCGGGCGGCACGTAATCCACGGCCACGAAACGGCCCAGCCCGCGGGTGAAGCGCTCCCGATGCAGAATGGGCGTGCCGGGATGGCTTTCGTTGGGTACCGGCCAATGGAGCGGCTCGCCCGCCTCCAGCCGCCGGTAGGTGATGCCGGCGTAGCTGGGCGTCAGCGCGTTGATCTCGGCCATGATCGCCTCGGCCGGGCGGTGCGGCCAGGCGGACCAGGGCGCCGCCGGGTCGGGCGTGGCCGCGCCCAGGGCGATGAGCCGCTGCGCCAGCTCGGTGATGATCCAGCTATCCGCGCGGGCTTCGCCGGGCGGCTCGACCGCCTTGCGCACCCGCTGCACGCGGCGCTCGGTGTTGGTGACGGTGCCCTCCTTCTCGGCGAAGCTGGCCGCAGGGAGGATCACGTCGGCGTAGGCGGCCGTCTCGCTGAAGAACAGCTCCTGCAGGACGACGAACTCGGTCTGCTCGAGCGCATGCTGCACGTGGCGCAGGTCGGGGTCGCTGGTCATGGGGTTCTCGCCCACGATGTACAGACAGCGCACCCGGCCCCGCTCCGCCGCGTCGAACATCTCGGTCACGGTCAGGCCCACCCGATCCGACAGGGGCACGCCCCAGGCCGCCTCGAACTTGGCGCGCGCCTCCGGGCTGGTCACCGGCTGATAGCCCGGATAGACGTTGGGCAGCCCGCCCATGTCGCAAGCGCCCTGGACGTTGTTCTGCCCGCGCAGGGGATTGACCCCGCCGCCGGGCACGCCCAAGTTGCCCAGCAGCATCTGCAGGTTGGCGCAGGCCAGCACGTTGGCCACGCCGACCTTGTGCTGGGTGATGCCCATCGCGTAGAGCAGTGCAGCGGGCCGGTTCTCGGCCAGCAGGCGGGCGGCAGCCTCGATGTCGGCCGCAGGCACGCCCGTGATCTCGGCCGCGACCTCCGGCGTGTAGCGGGCCACGGTGGCCGTCAGCTCCTCGAAGCCCTCGGTGCGGCGGGCGATGAAGTCCGCGTCGTGCCACCCCTCGCGGAGGATCACGTGCATGATGCCGTTGAGGAGGGCGATGTCCGTGCCCGGTCGCTGGCGCAGGTACAGGTCGGCAATCTCGGCCAGGTCAATCCGCCGCGGGTCGGCCACGATCAGCTTGGCCCCGCGGCGGCGCTTGGCCCGGCGGACCTTGATGCCGATGACGGGATGCTGCTCGGTGGTGTTGCTGCCGATGACGAAGATGGCGCGGCTCTGTTCCGTGATGTCGCGGATGGTGTTCGTCATGGCGCCGCTGCCGAAGCTTGTCGCCAGACCGGCGACGGTGCTGCTGTGTCAGAGCCGTGCGCAGTGGTCTATGTTGTTGGTCGTCATCAGCTGCCGCGCGAACTTGGCGAAGAGGAAGTTCTCCTCGTTGGTGCACTTGGCCGAGGCCAGCATGGCGAAACTGTCGCCGCCGTGGGCCGCCTTTTCCGCCGCCAGTTTGCGCGCCACCACGTCCAGGGCTGTGTCCCAATCCACGGCGATGAAGGTGTCGGGGCTGATTGGCGAATCGTGACCGGTGACCGGCGACCGACGCTTGTCGGCGTCGCCGATCACGGACCAGCGATTATCGCCAACCCGCTGTGCCAGCTCGTCCGGGTCCAGCCATTTCGCCCGCACCAGGGGCCGGGTCAGCCGCTCCGGGCTGTGGACGTAGTCGTAACCGTAGCGACCCTTGACGCACAGGGCCAGGCCGTTGACCGGCGCATCGGCCGCGCCGGTGACCCGCACGATGCGGCCGCGGCCGCCGTCGCGGCGCACGTGGAGGTCTATCTGGCACCCCACGCCACAGTAGGAGCACACCGTCCGCACCCGGGTCACCTGGCCGATGCGACCCTTGCCCACGCTCATACGGTCGAACAGGGCGCCGGTGGGGCAATAGGCCACGCATTGGCCGCAGCTCTCGCAGCCCGCCTCCAGCAACGGCTGGTCCGCGCCGGCCACCAGCTTCGTCTCGAACCCGCGGAAGGCGAAGCTCCAGATGTCCCGGTTCTGGATCTCGGCGCAAGCGCGCACGCAGCGGCCGCAGAGGATGCACTTGTTGCGGTCAATGACGATGAAGGGATTGGGGTCGGGATCCACCGGGTAGGTGTGACGGCTGCCCTTGTGCTGGGGCCACGCCACCCCGTACTCGTAGACCAGGTCCTGCAGCTCGCAGGCGCCGTTGACCTCGCAGGTCATGCAGGCGTTGGGGTGGTCGCTGAGCAGCATCTCCAGCACGAAGCGCCGAGTGGCCACGGCGTCGGCCGAGTGGGTGTGGACGACCATGCCCTCGGCCACGGGCGTGGTGCAGGCCGTCTGCAGCCCGCGCGCCTTCTCCACCGTCACCACGCACATGCGGCAGGCGCCGACGTTGCTCAGGTCGGGGTGATGGCAGAGGGTGGGGATGGCGATGCCGGCTGCGCGGGCCGCCTCCAGGATGGTGGCGCCCTCCGGCGCAACAACGCGCTGTCCGTTGATGGTGAGGGTGGGCATGGGAGAAACCTCGTGCTCGGTTCGTTCTGTCTCGCAGGCGCGCCGCAAGAAGCCGATGGTCAGTCCGGCCATCCTGCGATGGCGGCCTCGGTCAGGCTCCGCAATTCGGCATCGTCCTCATAGAGCTCGGCATACAGCTCGGCGGACTCGCGCAGGCGCTGCTGTTCTGGCGCCTCCTGGGGCAGTTGCCCGGCGCCCTGTGCCGACTCGCTCGCGTCAGGGGTGGGGATGGCTTCGTGAGCGTTCATAAGCAGGGCCTCACGGCAGCGGCTCGCCAATGCGCTGCAGCCACTCCAGGTCGCAGCGCAGACAACGCTTGCACTCCTCCTGGATGGTGCGCTCGTCGTAGCCCAGCTCGATCTCGACAAAACCGGGCAGATGGCGGCGCTCCTCCGGCGACAGCACCCGGGGGGCCGGCCGCCGCGCCTCGGCGTAGTCGTCCAGGTTGAACAGTTGGGGGATGTCGTGGCGCTTGGGGCGGTAGTACACCCCGCCCAGCTCGCCCGTCTTCAGCCAGTGGTCCACGACCAGCGCCACCTGGTTGCCGTGGGCCACCGCCTGCACCACCGTCGCCGGCCCAGTAACCGCATCGCCCGCGGCAAAGACGCCGGGGATGCCCAGCTCGAAGGCCTTGCCCACCCGGAAGCTGGCCTGCCGCGAGAGGGCCACGGCCTCGTCGTCCACCCAGGTCACCTGGCCAATGGCCGGCACCAGCAGATCGCAGGGCATGACGAACTCGGAGCCGGGGATGGGGACGGGGCTGCGGCGGCCGCTCTTGTCGAAATCGCCCAGCCGCTGGCGCTGCAAGAGCACGCCGGTCACCCGGTCCTGGCCCAGGACGGCCACCGGCGTCACCAGGAAGTGGAACTGCACGCCCTCGTCCTCGGCCCCGCGCACCTCCTCGGGGATGGCCGGCATCTCGTCGCGCGTGCGGCGATAGACCACGTGCACCGCTTGGGCGCCCAGCCGCCAGGCCGAACGGGCGGCGTCCATGGCCGTGTCACCGCCGCCCACCACCACGACCACCTGGCCCCTCAGGTCGGGCAGCTTGCCCAGGGCGATATCGCGCAGCAGGGCCACGCCGTGATAGACCCCCGGCAGGTCCTCGCCGGGCACGCCCAAGCGCCGGCTACGATGGGCGCCCAGGGCCAATACGATGGCCGCGTAGCCGTCCGCCTGCAGGCTCTTGATCGTGATGTCCCGGCCCAGCTCGGTGTTGCAGCGGATCTCCACCCCGGCCCGCCGGATGTGCTCGATCTCGGCGAAGAGCACCTCGCGCGGCAGCCGATAGGCCGGGATGCCGTAGGTCATCATGCCGCCGGGCTGCGGCATCCGCTCGAACACGGTGACCTGATAGCCCAGCTGGGCCAGCCGCAGGGCCGCGGTCAGCCCACACGGCCCTGCGCCGACGATGGCCACCTTGATGTCCTTCTTCGGGGCCAGACGCGGGGGCGTCCAGGGCACGGTGTACTCGTGGTCGGCCATGAACCGCTTGACATGGCGGATGGCGATGGGGTCATCCACCCCGCCCCGCTTGCACACATCCTCGCAGAAGGCCGGGCAGACGCGGCCGCAGATGGCCGCGAAGGGATTGGCCTCGCGGTGCACGGCCAGGGCCTCGGCGTAGCGGCCCTGGGCCACCAGCGCCAGGTACGCGGGCACATCCACCCCGGCCGGGCAGGCGCTGACGCAGGGCGCCCGCACCAGCTTCTGGCAGCTCGCCGTCGGACAGCGCTGCTCGCGGATGTGGGCCCAGAACTCCTCCTCGAAATGGCGCAGGGCCGACAGCACCGGCGCCGGCGCCAGCTGCCCCAGCGCGCACAGCGAGCCCTTTTGCATCCCGTCCGCCAGATGGTGGATGGCCTCGATGTCGGCGGGTTCCCCCTGGCCGGCCGCAATGCGGTCCAGGATCTCCAACAGACGGCGGCTGCCGATGCGACACGGCGGGCACTTGCCGCAGCTCTCGTCGCAGACGAAGCGCATGAAGTAGCGGGCGAACTCCACCATGCAGGTGGTCTCGTCGGCCACGATCATGCCGCCGGACCCCATGACCGCGCCGGCCGCGCGCAGCGAGTCGAAGTCCACGGGCGTGTCCAGGTAGGCCTCGGGCAGACAGCCGCCCAACGGGCCGCCCGTCTGCACGGCCTTGAAGCGCTTGCCGCCCGGGATGCCCCCGCCGATGTCGAAGATGATCTCGCGCAGGGTGATGCCCATGGGCACCTCGATCAGGCCGGTGCGCTCCACCTGGCCCGTGAGGGCAAAGACCGCAGTGCCGGCGCTCCCCTCGGTGCCCAGGGAGCGGAACCAATCGGCGCCAAACCGCAGGATGCGGGGGACGTAGGCGTAGGTTTTGACGTTGTTGACGTTGCTGGGCTGGCCCCACAGGCCGGCCACCACCGGATAGGGCGGCCGCGGCCACGGCTGGCCGCGCTCGCCCTGGATGGAGGCCATCAGCGCCGTCTCCTCGCCGCAGACGAAGGCGCCGGCGCCCTCGTTGATGGTGATGTCGAAGCGGAAGCCGGAGCCGAGAATGTTCTCGCCCAACAGCCCCAGCTCGCGCGCCTGGGCGATGGCCGTGCGCAGCCGCTTGATGGCCAGCGGGTACTCGGCGCGGCAGTAGATGAAGCCCTGCTCGGCGCCGATGGCGTAGCCGGCGATGATCATGCCCTCGATGACCGAATGGGGGTCGCCCTCCAGCACCGAACGGTCCATGAACGCGCCGGGGTCGCCCTCGTCGGCGTTGCAGATGACGTACTTGGGCCAGCGCGGGGTCTGGCGGGCCAGGCCCCACTTGACCCCGGCCGGAAAGCCGCCGCCCCCGCGTCCCCGCAGCCCGGAGCGGGTGACCTCCTCGATGACCTGTTCCGGCGTCATGGTGTCCAGGGCCTTGACCAGCGCCTGATACCCCTCGCGCGCCAGGTAATGCTGGATGTTCTCCGGGTCAATGATGCCGCAGTTGCTGAGCAAGATCCGCTGTTGCTTGCGGTAAAAGCTGATGTCGTGCCATTTGGGCGCCGGGTGTTTATCGGGCCCCTCGCGGAACAGCAACGCCTCCACCGGCCGGCCGTGGACGATGTGCTGCACGACGATGGCCGCGGCGTCTTCGGGCCTCACGCGGGTGTAGAAGGTCTCGTCGGGATACACCACCACGATGGGACCTTGGGCGCAGAAGCCGAAACAGCCCGTGCGCCGTACCTCGACGCCCTGCTGATGCTGCGCCAGTTCGGCAGCCAGGGCCTGGCGCAGCTCGGCGCTGGCCGCCGAGGAGCAACCGGTGCCCATGCACACGGCGATCCATCGGTGTTGCGGATCGGTCACGGCTCGCAACGCCTCGGCGGCGACGGCAATCGGTTTGAGCCTATTCATGGTCGCGCGGCTTTCTCACTCCGAATGGGCAGATAGGGGAACGGACATGGCGCTCGCGTGGACGTCCTCCACGGTCGTCGCGCCATCACCTCCTGCCGTCTCGCGCCCGGCGCCGAGCCGACGCCGCAATTGGCGCAGCAGCGCCTCCTGGCGCATATGGCCCATGACCTGGCCATCGAGCACGGCCACCGGCGCCAGCGCGCAGGACCCCAGGCAGTACACGATCTCCAACGTCAGCTGACCGTCGGCGCTGGTCTTGCCCGGCTCCAGCTGATAGGCGTCCTGGAGCGCAGTGAGCAGCTTGGGCGTGCCCTTAACGTGGCAGGCCGTGCCGTCGCACAGCTTGAGCACATGGCGGCCGCGCGGCTGCAGGTAGAACTGGGCGTAGAAGGTGGCCACGCCGTACACCTTGCTCAGGGAGGTCTGGGTCACGCGGGCGATCAGCTCGAGCACAGGCCGCGGGAGATAGCCGTAGATGGCCTGCGCGGCCTGGAGCATGGGGATGATGGCCCCGCGCTGACCGCGGTAGCGGGCCACCACCTCGTCCATCAACGAGAGGTCAACGGCAGGCGCTGCCCTCGTGGGGTCCGATTCGGGCCGGGTTGGGTTCATGGCGTAGGGTCCGGCGAGAAACGACAGGGACGGATCGTATTCAAGCTCACAGCATATCATCACCCCCGGCGGCGGAGAATGACGGCGGTCATATGGGGACGATGAACGATGGAGGGTGGAGACGGAAGACAGGGGACGGAGGATGGAAGATGGAGGATGGGGGACGAACGTGCTCCGTCGTTCGTCGTTGGGCCGTCGTCTCATCGGCGTATGGCCAGACGGGGGTCTGGGCCATCTGTGGATGTCGGCGATCGGTGTATACT
>JAOADB010000077.1 GCA_026417535.1 Caldilineales bacterium | reverse complement strand
GTCCACCAGGTTTTCCAGACCGGCGATCACCTCGGCAAGCCTTGTCTCGGAAACCAGGTGTCGGTTCACATGCACGACCTTGTGTTCCGATCGCAACGCCTTGGTCATGACCGTTTTGGGGTCATATCCCCGTAGTCGCGACCGCAGTCGGAGACCCAACGGTGGCTGCCACGTGTGAGTGAGCTCGGCCAATGCCCGGTCAACATTCAGAATTCGCAAACAGGGCGCAAAACCGTGATCGGCAAAAACGAGGGTATTCGCCGGACGGACCGTCGTGATGAGATCGGATAAGAGCGCGTCGAGTTGGCCGAAAAATGTTTCCAATTGAGCTCCAATAGCCGAATCGCAACGATGGGCAGGATGTTCACCATCGAGATAATGCCAGAGGGCATGGCTAACGGTGTCAACGGGATAAACATGGACAAGGGCTACATCCCAGGGATGTTCGCTCAGTAACACGCGCGCCAGGGTGGCCGTTTGGGCCAGGCTGCGCGCTTGGGCAGCCAGAAAGGCCCGGATGGCCCCCTCATCACACAATCCGGTGGCCGGAAAGAATTGCCGGGGGGCGGGTGGACTCAGGGGGCCGAAACGAGCGGTCAGCTCGGCGGCCAGCCCGGCCGGGTAGGTGCAAAGACCGTCTGTGCCCGTCGGTCTGTCTCCAATGACAGGGCCTTCCCAGGAAGGAGGGGGTGTGGTCATGGGCGCAAACAGACCGATGAGGCGATATCCCCTGGCCGTGATTAGGGCAGGCCAGGTGGGTACTGGCAACGTCTGCACGTGGGCCAACCGTCCGGGACGCCCAGCGGGATCAAGCTGTGAAAATCCATACACCCGATGGGTTCCCGGATCGACGCCGCTGTAAAAGGAGGCCCAGGCCGGGTAATCCAGCACAGGCAAGGGCGCTGCCAATGGTCCCCATCGATCGGCCAGTTGGGCCAGCTTTGGCAGCCGCGCAACCCCTACGCCTGTGGTGAGTAACCGGTGCGAGGCGCCGTTCAGGGCCAGGATGAGCAAGCGAGGCTCAGGCATGGGTGTTGTTCCCGGCTAACGTCTCGGCGGGGTAAACGAACGGCGCGCCGGTCAAGATACCGGAGCAAATGACATCGAGACCCGGATCGCTGCCGGGAGCCAATTGCGCCAGGCGGTCTATCTTGAGCGCAAACCGCGGCCAGCCCGCGCGGGGTTCGACCACGGACAGCGGTATCATCCGCCGAAAGAAGAAATGATAGGCGTACATGCGGGCCCGACGGCGGGTGTCCTCGTCCAACCGGGTCGGGAAGGGCAACCGGTCGAGCAAGGCAAAATACTCATCCTGAGAGCGGGCATCGAAGGTGATGCCTTTGTTGCGGATCCAGGCCTCACCGGCCACGATAACGGGAATGCCAAAGGCCGTCAACTCGACGCCGGTTTTCGTGCCGTAGATAACGACCGCATTGGAGTGGAGAGCGATGGCGTAAGTACTGGCCTGATGGTCCGGCGGAATCACGTAGACATTGGGGGGCAAGCCCGCAGGATAGGCGCGCTCGATCTCGGCGACGATGGGTTGACGAGAGGGGATGCCGCCGCGCACCTCGGCCGGATGAACGCGTATGACGAGTTGCAGATCGGGCCGACGGGCAAAATAGTCAATCGTTTTCAAGACCCAGTCGAGCATATTCGGGAACGCATTGACGGGATAGTGCAGCTGTGCATCCCACATCACATTCGTCAGCAAACTGATCGTCGGCCGCTTGAAGTCAATACCGAAGTCCCGGCTGATACTCACCAGGTCTTCCTGAGGCTTGTCGTGAAACCAAATCCAGTCTCGGGTGCCATACCAGCGACTCTTGAGATAATCCATCACCTCCTCTTCCCGTTCGGCCGTCCAGGCCATCGTTTCCCAGGCCGATACCGGCTCATTCATCAGCGTGTGATGGTAGGTATCCTCATGGCTGAAAATGAAGCAACGTTCGCGATAGGCCGGAATCCAGTTGACCACCGGCAAGCCCCGCTGACGAGCCACCTCACCCAGGATGCCCTGAGGCACGTAAATGCCGTGGTTGAAGCAGGCGCGGCTGAAGTGCTGGCTGTCCAACAGACGCCGGGCTGCGTAGACCGTCAGCAAGGCCGCATGCAGGTAACGACGCAGCACCGCCTGCGCAGAGGGTTCGTCTGTCAATGTGCCGCGGGCAAAAAAGCGCAGCGCGCCGGCCAGGGCATGCTCCCCCACGGCCAGTCCATCGAGCCGATAGCTCGGGATCTCGTCCATCGGCAGCCGGGCAACCAGGCGCCGAATGGCGCTGACCTCGTCGGACGTCACCCATTGACTGTAGCGATGCAACGGCAGTCCTAACGGTTCATAGGTTGCACGACCGACGTTCCAACAACGACGACACATGCGGGCCGCTGGGCCGTGGGCGACAAACTCGGCAAGGTCGGGGAATTGATGAATGGTGGACTCCATGCAGGCCGGCAGGACCTCATCGCAAAGCCAAAAATGGACTTCCGCCCCACGCAAGGTCAGGGCCACGGCCAGAAGGCTTTCCACGGCCGTCATTTCCGGGTGACCACCAGCGCCGGTGGCGATCAAAACCCTGGGACCGCCAACGGCCGCCCGTCGCGCCGATTCCCATGCCGGCCAGTCAGCCGCCAAGAGCTGTCGCCAATCGGTGGTCAAAGGGGGAAGCGAGGCCCGCGTAACGCCCGCACGCTTGAGATGTCGAGCCGCTACCCGCCTGAGTCTGGTTAGTAAGGTATGCATCATGACATTTATGTTATGCAAATTGTTTTTTCGCTATCATTTGCAGATACAAAAGTTATTGCCAATATACACTAAAATTGTTACATCATCTAAGAATATAAAGAGAAAAAAATGTAAAAAATAACAAAAATCTAACAAAATGTTATTCTTTCGCCGATTCGATCCACACACCAAATAAACTCTTTCGGTGTTTTGGGGAAGAGATTGAAAAAATATTACGAGTTATCTGCTACAAAGACGTATCATGTGAAAAATATGATTTATTGGGATTGATATAGTATCATGTAGTACAAGATATCATTTTGCACTACATTGACTTCACAATTGATGTAAAGATAATTTTTGAAAATAAAAATTAGTCATCAATCTTTTTATTTGCAATTCTTTTTGTTTTGTATTTTTAGTTGATACAATGATCTGATGTATTTGTTGAAAATTTCAAGGGCTTTCTAAATATTTGTCAAGATGCGACTAATAGCCCAAGACAGACGTTTTGGATCGATTATCATGTCTCGATTGCGATCGTGTGGATACGTAGAAAGATCGTAAGACTCACCTTCGCCCAATACGTAATGGTATCGAAGGTCAAGTTCATTGGCCAGAGTCCAATAACATGGATTGATATAAGCCGGCGAAAAGAGTTCAAGGACGGTTGTGCCCGGTTGGGCATAGACCAGATTGGATAAACCAGCGCCATGAGGCGCAACGACATGGCGGGCATGAGCAAAAAGCCTTATTTGCTCTATCACGGAGCGCCCTGTCAGGTCAAGGCTTACGAAGCCATGCGCCTTCAAAACGTCGAACACTTCGTCTTCGTTCAACACACGGCGTCGCTTGGCATCCCGACGCGAGATATAAATACGCTCATAAATCGGCGTATCCAAGGGTAAACGAAGGGCTTTGTCCATCAGGCGACGCAAAAAACGACAGGCTCGACCGCTGATGTTGCCGGAAGTTCCCGGCAGGGAAGGGATGACCAGGGTTTGGGCGCGAATATGTGTCGCTTTTTCTGCCGAAATGATGCGATTTTCGTCAATATCTACCAATTGCAAGTATTGATGATGATAAGATTGCGAATTCTCCACATAGAAGGCGTCAGCCGGATATCCTTCAAGTAGCCCAAATCTCGGTAATACATCGAATAACCAATGAAAGTATCCATTACCTCCTTCTGAAGCGATAACTGCTAAACGTCCATTAAAATCAATCCAGCGTGGAAGGCCAGTCGCATTACAAATAGAATGATAATCGCTTGGAGCACCAAATTCAACCGAAACATCTCGTAATACCAGATTATCCGGTGTAATAACCACACCTTCTCCATACACACGACCGTGATCCAATTCGGCAATGAAGGTTGCCGGCATTGGATAATCCTGCTTTATGGTAAACCGCCAGTGCGGCTCCTCACCCCACGTCTCTGGCAAGCGGCGTTGGGTTCTGTATGCCGGTTCGATCTCCCGATAGGATGAAAACCCACCCCGTGCTCGGTAATCCTGGGTTTGGATGCACCCCCGCGGCGGGGGGCACCGACGCCGAAAGCGCTGATAAAGTCGCCTGAGAGAAGACATGCGGTTAGCTCTCACGCCTTGTCGCATCGGCCTCCTCCCCGGTCATCGCCTCGATGAGATAGGGCGGTCGGCGGCGGGCTTCGTCCAGCGCCCGCCACAGGTACTCGCCCAACACGCCCATCATGAGCATCTGCAGGCCGCCGAGGACGAGCACCGCCACCATGAGCGAGGCCCATCCCTGGGGCGGCCGACCGGCCAGGGCGTTGACGATCACGACGATGGCGTAGAGAAAGCCCAGGATGGCGACGACGAACCCCGTCGCCGACATCAGACGGATGGGCAGGTAGGAGAACGACGTGACCGAATCCACCACGAGCTTGAGCTTTTTGCCCAGACTCCAGCCCGATTGCCCGTAGAGCCGAGCCTGTTTGTCGTAAGGCACGGCCGTCTGGCGAAAGCCCATCCAGGTGATGAGGGCCATCAGGCTGACGTTGCTCTCCCGAAACTGGCGCAAGGCTTCGACGACCCGCCGGTCGAGAAGGAAGAAATCGGCGCCGGTGGCCGGCATCTCCTTGATGCCCACGAGATGGCGCATGAGGAAGTAGTACAGCCGGGCAAAGCCCACGCGACCGGCGCTTTCGGCGCGATGCACCCGCACGGCCCATACGACCTGCGCACCTGCGCGCCAGGCGGCCAGCAGCGTCGGCAACGTCTCCGGCGGGTCCTGGAGGTCGGCGGCCAGGACGACGGCGGCATCACCCGAAGCATGATGAAGACCGCAGGTGATGGCCTTGTGGGAACCCGCGTTGCGCGCCAGGCGCAGCCCACGCACGCGGGGGTCGCGACGGGCCATCGCAGCCACGACGGCGAAGGTCTCGTCGCGGGAATGGTCATCCACGACCACCCATTCCCAATCCACGCCCAATCCGCCCAGGACCTGCTGCAAGCGCTCGTAGAGCACAGGCAGGTTCCGGGCCTCGTTGTAGGCGGGGGTGACGACGGAGAGGGTGGGCATGGGGGATGGTAACGGGTGATTGGTGATGGGTAAGACGATGAACGATGGACGATAAACGATGGACGATCAAGCTCCCCTAAGCTCCCCTGAGTTCACGCCAAGGCCGCGCGCAGGGCGGCGGCAACGCGTTCCTGGTCGGCCGCGGTCATCTCATGGTATAGGGGCAAGAGGATGGTGCGATCCTGGGCCAGCTCGCTATGGCGCAGACGGCGACAGGTGCGGGGGGGACAACCGCAAGGGCCGGGGCCGATGCCGCACGACCAGGGTTCTCGTTCGTAGGCCGGCTCGCGGTGGGCGCACATGACGCCCCGCCGCGTGGCAATGCCGGCTTCGAGCAGGGCCTGCATGACGGCCCATTGGTCACAGCCGTCGGGCAGCCGCACGGCAAAGCTCTGCCAGTTGCTGCGGGCCCAGGCCGGTTCGGCCGGCAGGCCCAGGCCGGGGATGTCGGCCAGCAGCGCGCGGTAGCGCGCCACCTGCTCCCGCCGCCGGGCCAGCAGGGTCGGCAGCTTTTTGAGCTGTTCCCGGCCCACCGCCGCCTGGATGTCGGTCATCCGGTAATTGTAGCCCAGCTCGGTGTACTCCTCGAAGATGACCCGGTCGGCCTGATGCCGGGCCAGGTCGGGCACGCCCATGCTGTGCTGCCGCCACAAGCGGAAACGGGCATGCCATTCAGGATTGGCCGTGGTGATCATGCCGCCGTCGCCGGTCGTCAGCAGCTTGCGGGGATGGAAGGAAAAGCAGGCGATGTCGCCGTGGGGTTTGCCGATGCGTTCCCAGCGTCCCTCCCACAGGATTTCGCTGCCCACGGCGCAGGCGGCGTCCTCGATCAAGGCCAGGTTGTGGCGCCGAGCCAGGGGCACCAGCGCGGCCAAGTCGCAGGGCATGCCGATCTGGTGGACACAGAGGATGGCGCGGGTGCGCGGGCCGATGACCGCCTCGACCCGGGTCGGGTCCATGTTGAAGGTGGCCGGGTCAATGTCTACGAAGACGGGTGTGGCGCCGGTGTAGCGCACGGCGTTGGCCGTGGCGATGAAGGAATGGCTGACGGTGATGACTTCGTCACCCGGCCCCATGCCCACGGCCCGCAGGGCCAGATGGAGGGCCGTGGTGCAATTCGAGACGGCGCAGGCAAAGGCCGCGCCGACATAGGCGGCGAACTCGGCCTCGAAGGCCGCCACCTCCGCTCCTTGGGTCACCCAACCGGAGAGGATGGGACGCCGGGCCGCAGCGGCTTCTTCCTCGCCCAGCCAGGGCTTGGCCACNGGAATCAGCGGGGTTGGACTCATGTCGGCGCTCCGACCGGTTGCCAGTTACGCACGACCTCGGCGGCCAGCAGCGCTTCGGGCGAGAGGGCCTGCGCCCGATACCAGGCGGCCAGCCGGGTCAACCCTTCGCGCAGGCCGATGCGGGGTTCGTAGCCCAACAGCCGTTGGGCCTTGCCGATGTCGGCATAGAGCCGCAGGACATCGCCGGGCCGGGGTTCGTCGTGAAGGACCTCGGCCCGTTCCCGACCGAGCACGGCAGCCACCTCCTCGGCCAAGCGGTTGATGGTGATCTCGAAGCCGCTGCCGATATTGATCGTCTCGCCTACGGCGGCTTCGCTCAGCCCGGCCAGGCGGATGCCGCGGGCCGTATCGGCCACGTAGGTGAAATCGCGGGTCTGTTCGCCGTCGCCAAAGATGACCATGGGCCGGCCGGCCATGGCCCGCAGCATGAAGCGGGGAATGACCTCGCCGCTGTCACCCTCATGGTGGCTGCGCGGGCCGTAGGCATTGAAAGGCCGCACGACCACGGTGGGATAGCCGTAGGTCTGATAGAAGGCGCGGGCATAGCACTCACCGGCCAGCTTGGACGCGCCGTACACTGTGTTCGGGAAGGTGGGATGCTCCTCGGTCATGGGCACCCATCGCGCCGTGCCGTACACCTCGGAGGTCGAGACATAGACGAAACGAGGCACCCCGGCGCGACGGGCCGCCTGTAACAGGCCCAACGTGGCCGTGGCGTTGACCTCGTGGTTCTCCTGAGGCGAGTGGATCGAATGCCGCACGCCCAGACAGGCCAGGTGGAAGACGACATCCACGCCCGCCAGCAGCGCCGCCATCCGCCCCGTCTCCCGCACATCGGCCACCACGAGATGAACACGGTCGGGCGGCAGGCCGGCCAGGTTTTCGGCCTTGCCGTTGACCAGGTTGTCCACGACGATGACCTCGGCCCCGTCCGCGGCCAGCTGGGCCACGAGTTCCGAACCGATAAAACCGGCGCCGCCGGTGACGAGATAGCGTTGTTGACCCATGCGCGTTCTGCCGTCTGTCAGTCGAACCAGCGATGCAGGGTGACCTGCGTGCTGACGACGCGAAAACCGATTTTGTTATGCCAGTTGAGGGACGCTCGATTGCGCAACGTCAGTCCGGATTCGATAAGGTCAAAGCCTTCGCGACGAAAATGATGAAACAGGGTTTGATAGAACAAACCACCCACACCTCGGCCGCGGTTTTCGGGACCGAGTAACACCATCGTGATCACCACCATCCGCAGGCCCAGGGTATCCCGATGATCCTCTGGCCGGCAGATCACGAAGGCAACGGGATGTTCGTTTTCCTCCATGACCACGATTTGACATCGGGGGTCGGCAAAGGCCGAGGCGATCCATTTGCGATAGAGGGTTTCGGCCTTGTCGAACGGGATGCGCGGGTCGGCATGAAACCGTTGGGTGGCAAAGGCGCCCGATGCGTAGGCCATCATCACGGCCTCATCCTCCGGCCGGGCCAGGCGCAAGGGTGGCAAAGGTCCGTCCGGTTCGCCCAAGCGGTCGAGGTCAACCACGTTGTAGATGTAGCTCTCGATGTAGCGAAAGCCGGCCTGCTCCAAAGCGTGGATGGCCGGCAACTGCAGGCTCGAAAGCCGTATCGAGGCGAAGCGCACTCCCTGCTCACGACACCACCCCTCGAAACCGACGACAAGCCGGTCGGCCACGGCCCGATCCCGGTCGTAGCCGTCTTCGGGCAGGTAGATGCCGTCTATGACGGCCACGCCGTAACCGAAATGCTCGCTATCCCAGGCGCTGTAGCGGCCCACGAGCAGGCCCTCCAGGGTTTCGCCGGTCACGACGGCCACCGTCACCGTCTCGGGCCGGGCCAGGGCCTGTTCGAGCAGACGGCGCTCATGAGCGCGACTGCGTTCCGGGGGCAGGCGGTGGTTCTCGCCATAGCGGCCGTAGCGATATACGGCCAAAAGCGGCGTCAGCTGTTCCGGCGTCGGCCGCAGACCGAGGATAACGTCGTTAGGCATGTGCCCAGAGAGATGGCTTTTTGACAGGACGGAAGACGAAGCTTTTTTCGTCGTAACGACTCGGGCTGATGACGATGATGGCTCGGGTTCCGATAGGGTTGCATCTCAAGCAGAGGGAAGACAGACGAATGACGACTTTTCTTCACCCTTCGTCTTCCGTCGTTCGTCCTTCGTCTCGGTTGGAGAAAAGCTTCGCCGGAATCCGAGCTTTACTATATCAAGGTGCGATCTCCACCGGCCGGCCCCGCTGGCGGAGGGAGCGATCCGCGGCCTCCAACAAGCGCACGACCCGCAGCCCGACCTCGCCGTCGGTCAGGGGCTTGTGGCCGTGGACGATGCAATCCAGGAAATGGGCCGCCTCCCGGCGCAGGGCCTCGACCGTATCGAGCTGCGGCGCCCACATATCGCCGGTACGATAGCCAACCAGAACCTGATAGAGGCCGTCGGGCTGATGGTTGTCGTTGAGGGTGATGCCCTTGTCGTACACCTTGACCTTTTCGCTCGGTTCCAGGTCGTCATAGACGATCATCTGTCGGTCGCCGCCGATGAGGGTGCGGCGGATTTTGACCGGCGCCAGCCAATTGACGTGAAAGTGGGCGATGAGGGTGTCGCCGAAAAAGCAGGTCACATAGGCCACGTCTTCGGGCTGACCGGGGATATGGGCCATGCCCGTGGCCGTCACCGCTTCGGGCAGGCGGCCCAACACGTAGTCCATGATGGCCAGGTCGTGGACGGCCAGGTCCCAAAGGACGTTGACATCGTGTTGGAACAGGCCCAAATTGACCCGCACCGAGTCGTAGTAGTAGAGCCGGCCCAGGCGACCGGCTTCGACGAGTTCTCGGATTTTGCGCACGGCCGCCGTGTAGATGAAGGTGTGGTCCACCATGAGCACCCGGCTGCGAGCGGCCGCCGTCTCCACCAGCTCCTCACCCTGGGCCACCGTGGCCACGAAAGGCTTTTCCACGAGCACGTGCTTGCCCGCCTGCAGGGCTTGCATGGCCAGCTCGAAATGGGACGAGACGGGCGTTGCGATGGCAATGGCGTCAATCCGACCGTCGGCCAGCAGGTCCTCGTAGCGGGTCGTCGTCGTCAGCGTGGGATAACGGGCCGCGGCCTGCCGCAAGCGCCGCGGGTTGAGGTCGCAGACGGCCACGACCTGCGACTCCTCCAGTTCCATGAAGTTCCGCACCAGGTTGGGACCCCAGTAACCGTAACCGACCACACCGATCCCGATCATCGCGCCGTTGCCACCATGAGAATGCCAACCAACAGAACGAAAAGACCGACGAGTTTTTGCGCCGAGACCGTCTCCTGGAACAGGACGACCGCGCCGGCCGTGACCAGGATAAACGAGAGGGCCACGAGGAGGGGGTAGCTCGAACTCAGGCTTTCGCTGGAGACGACTCCGAACCAGACCACCGAGGCCGCGCCGTAGAGGAACACGCCCAGATCGAAGACCGGGTTGAGCAAAAGCCGGCGCAGGTCGGCCAGAAGGGTGGACAGGTTCAGCGACAGCCCTCCGGCGCCAACGACGCCGGCCCGCAAGAGCAGATTGCCGCTGACCTGCAGGAACGCCACCAGCAAGACGAGGAAAAGACCGCGGTTGCTCATGGGGTGGATAATGGGTGACGGGTAACGGGTAACGAGACGTCGGTCTCGGGGCTGTCTCTTATACACATCT
>JAOADB010000076.1 GCA_026417535.1 Caldilineales bacterium | reverse complement strand
AGAGACAGACGGAGGGTTTTCGTCGTTCGTCGTTCGTCCTTCGTCACGGGTTGAGGCCGATGGCTGGGACGGAAGACGGACGGAGGACGGAGGGTTTTCGTCGTTCGTCGTTCGTCCTTCGTCCATTATACCGAAAACCCCCGCCAGGCCCGGAAACGACTGCGCCGAAAGCGCAACACGCCGCATACGGCAGCCGGCCCGGTTCACACCGCCCGCGGCGGACGCAGCCAGCCCCACCAGAACCCGGCGCCGTAGGCCAAATGTAAGGTCGGGAACGTCAACAGCAGGCGGGGCACATAGCGCCGGCCGTGGCGTCGTCCCAGATCGAAAGACACGGCTAGCACCGTCCCAGCATAGGCACCGCCGACGGCCAGCAGCGGCCAGGGCGTCCACAGTGCCACCGACAGGGCCATCAGCAGCGCCGGGAAGAACAGAGCCGGCACGAGATGGCGACTGCGCACGGCGTCGCGATGCCGCCGCCAGATGACCGGGCGCCAGACGCCGTTGCGGTAGTATTGACCGGCCAGTTCGGCCAGGGTTTCGCGGGCCAGATAGACGCTGCGGATGGCCGGGTCCACGAGCAGTTGGCCACCCTGATGGCGCAACCGCAGGTTGAGCTCGTAATCTTCGGTGGCGGCCAGCGATTCATCCCAACCGCCCACGCGGCGCAGCCATGCCGTCCGATAGGCGCCCAGATAGAGCGTCTCGCTGGCTGTGGGCTGCGTGGCCCGGCGATAGGCGGCCGCGCCGGTGCCCAAGGGGTGATTGAGGGCCAGAGCATGGGCCTGCGCCGCGGGCGTCTCGCCCACGGCCGTCTGTGGGCCGGCTACGCCCGCCCACGTCCCTCCTTGCAACGCCGCCACACAACGGGCGATGTAATCCGGCGCCGGCCGCGTGCGGGCATCCAGGCGCAGAAACACTTCGCCGCGGGCCTGCGCCAGGGCGAGATTGAGGGCGGCCGCCGGCAGACGGCGGGGATTATCGAGCCGATACCAGCGCGGATGGGCGGCTACGGCGGCGTCAATCTGCGCACGGGTACCGTCGTCGGAGCCGCCGTCCACCAGGAACACCTCCAGGCGGTCGGCCGGATAGGTCTGGGCTTCCAGACAGGCCAGAAGCCCCGGTAAGCGCCGGGCCTCGTTCCACAACGGCACGGCCACGGTCACAACAGGAAAGACTTCCACATGACATATCGAGAGCGATGACCGACACGAGGACACCGTCAGCCATCGTCCAACGCCCGCAAGGCCGTAGGGAGGGCCTCCCACCAGGGCACGCGGGCGATGCCTTCCTCCAGCACCCGCCGTGCGGCCGCTGTATCGCCGGCCTGGCGATACACATCGGCCAGGTTCAGATAGGTCGGGCCGTAGAGCGGGTCGAGCGCCAGCGCCGCCTCTAGCTCGGCCAGGGCAGCGGTCTGCTCACCGACGGCGGCCAGGAACAGGGCCCGCCGATTGCGCGTTTGCAAGTCCTGCGGCGCCCACGCCAACGCTCGGTCGAGATACGAGCGGGCGAGCGGGATGGCCTGGGGATCGCGGGTGGCCATCTGCCGCAGCCATTCCGCATAGGCAGCCAACGGCTCATAGGCACGCGGTTGTGCGGCCAGGCCGCGGCGATAGAGAGCCGCGATGGCCTGCGCCTGGGGATGGTCGAGGCCGGCCGTGGCCGGCAACGCCTGCATCTCGGTTGGGGCCAGGGCCATGACCACCATGTGGTCGTAAGGACTCAAGGCCAGCGCCCACGCCAGCATGGCGCGGCGGTAGGCGGCATCGGCCGGATGCAGGATGGCCGCCTTGAGGGCGATGTCGCCGAACACGGGCAGACTCAACAGCAGGGCGATGACGACGGCCGGCAGCGCCGGCAACGGTCTCTTTGAGTAGGATGTCGGTAGGACGAAAAGCGCCTGTCCCAACAGCACGACCAGCATCCAGGCAAAAGCCGGCCAGGCCGCCATTCCCCCCAGGCGATTCAACCACCACGCCGGCGCCAACAGCACCGTCGGCCAGGCCAGGCCGAGGAGCTGACGGGTCGAGAACGGCGTCGGCGGCGTCAGCAACCAGGCCACCAGATAGGCCATAGGCCAGGCTGCCAGCCACAGCCACACCCCGCGTCCCCAGGCGGCGCTGAGGTCAAAGCCGAAGACGGCCACGGCCAGGCCCGCCAGCCGCCAGGTCAGGTCTGCCGGGGCAGATCGCAAGGGTGGGTTGTCCCGAAGGGCCAGGCTCAGTCCCAGCAACGGCCAGAAGAGCAGGTCGGCGGCGTGAGTGGGGAAGTGGAAGGCCAGCATGACCCAGTGGCCGACCAGCGCGGCCAGCAGGTAAGGCGCCATCGGCGTCGTCGGCGCCGATGGCGCCAGCAGGAGGACGAGCAACACCCCGCCGACCCAACCGGCAGCAAAACCGAGCGGCGCTGCCGTGGGCCCGGCTGTTCCCGCTGCCGCCACGGCCAGAACTGCGGCCGTCAGGATGGGCAGGGCCACGGCGATACCCCGTCGGCGCCATGTCGGCAACAACGCCGCCACCACCGCCGACCACAACAACGTCCAGGCGGCCAGACCGGGGAGACCGAACGCGGCCAGGAGGTCGAGCGCATAGGTGTGGGCGCGGTCGGGGATACGGAAGACCCAGTCAGGCTCGAAATGGGCCAGGGCAGCCGGGACGTAAGGGGCCAGGCCCAACGGCAGGTTATCCGGCCCCAGGCCCAGCAGCCAGGAGCGGGGATGGTCGGCCAGCATGGCGATGACGCCCTGCCAGAAGAGCAGGCGCTGACCACCGGTGCCGCCGCTGCTGAACAGGTCGGCCAACCGCGGGGGCAGGAGGGACGGCGCTACCCAGGCTAGCCCCAGGAGCAGGCCGCCGGCGGCCAGGACGGCCAATCCCGCCAGCCGGGCCCAGGCCCGTCCGTGTTGTCGGCTGCGGGCCAGGAGCAAAACGGCCAGGGCCGTGATGGCAGCCAGCAACCCGCTGCGGCTGCCCGTGGCCGCCAGCGCTGCCGCCAGGACGCCGATGTAGCCGATGAGTCCCCACCGTTGCGCTCGGCCTGCCGTCGGGCCCAGTGCAAGCCGGGCCATGGCCAGCACCAACCCCATGAGCAACCCATCGGCCAGAAAATTGGGATTCCCGGCCGTGGCCGAGGCACGGGCGCCGAGGGCAAAGCTGACGGTACCGGCCGTCACGGGGTCAAAGCCCGCCACCTGCAGGAGGCCGTACAACGCAGGCAAGGCGCAGCCGATGAGGGCGGCATCCACGACCCACCAGACCTGCCCTTCACGACCGGCTCGATAGGCGCATACCAACAGGATGGACCCGGTCGCCACCGCCAGCAACCCTTGTCCCCGCTCGTAGCTCCCCCATAGCGCGGTCACGGGGTCGAGGGCCGTTGCCGTGGTCAGGACGGACACGGCCAGAACGGCGGCCAGGGCGACCCAGGCCGGAGCCGGCCGGATGGGCCATCGGACCGACCGCCGATGGTTCCAGAACTCGGCCAGCATTCCCAAACCGGCCAACGCCGCCAGGCCGCGCAGCAGGGCGCCCTTGTCCGGCTCGAAACTCGTCGTGCTTTGGATGTTGAAAAAGACCGGAACGGCAGCCAGAGCGACGAGGACAACACCCGTCGTCGGCGAAACGACTCCGGTCACAGTTCCAAAACGACGGCGAGAGGCGCCCATCCCGGATTACGGCAGGATATCGGGCCGGCCCACCAGCAACCGAAAGCCCAGATAGAGCGGTAGCAACTGGCTCAATCCCAACCAAACGAAGAGAACGACCGCGCCGATTTGCAAGACGTTGACGACGGTGGTCACCTGCGCCCGCAGCCCTGTCACCTGCGCCTCGATGACCTCCATGTTGGCCACGAACCCATCGAGCAGTTCGGGCAGACCGGCCAGGGTGGCCGTCACGGCCTGTAGGTTGCCGGCGATGCCCTCCAGATTCACGCTGATGGCATCCACGTTCGACTCCACCACGACCACGCCCTCACCGAACTGGCGGAGCTGATTCGGCACGGGGGCAAAGTTGTCGCCGATTTCCTGGATGGCGTCGGGCAAGGGTTTTTCGGGGTTGTACGTGCCCAACCGCAAGCGCGCCAGCCCGCGCAACAGGGTGTCAATGCTCTCACTCAGGGTCACCAGGGTCGGAATGGTGGCATTGAAACCCTCGATGCTGCCGGCGACGTTCTCGGCCATGGCGCCGGCCTCGACGATCAGCGGCGCAGTGGCATCGAGGGTCGTCGCCGCCTGCCGCAGGGTCTGTTCGACCGTTTGCAGACCGGTCAGGGCTTCATCCACCGTATCGCCCATCAGGCCGAGGGTCTCGTTGATGGTGTCGAGATGGGTCTGCACTGTGACAAAGGTGCCGTCCAGGTGCCGGCCGGCCAGTTCCAGCCCGCGCCAGCTGACGATGGCGCCGGCCACGCTGAGGATGATGCCGACGAGAGCAGCCATGATGACGAAAAAGCCCAGGAGTCGTCGCCAGAACATGTCAGCGCTCCGCAGGGTGGGAAGGTGGGAACGGGAGGGTTTGAGCAACGTCAAGACGAAGGACGAAACGGCCAAAGGCGTTCCGATGAACTTCGCCCTTCCATCGTCTATCGTCCATCGTCTTATCCAAGCGCATCGTAGAGGGCCAGGAAGCGGTCGAAACGCCGCGCGGGATCGAAAGCCGGACGGCAGCGGAATTCTACACCCAATGCGGGGCCACGCGGGAAATCGGGGCGCAACACGGTGAGGATGCCCGCCGCCAGCGCCTCTGGCTGTTCGGGCGTCACGAGCACGGCATGGGGAGCGCCGGCGCAGAGCGTCGGCAACCCGCCCACGCGTGTGGCCACCACCGGCACCCCTGTCGCCAGGGCCTCGAAGGCCGTCATACCCCAGGCCTCGCGTCGCGAGGGCACCACCACGGCATCCACCGCCACCAACCAAGGCCGGATGTCGGGCTGCCATCCAACGCAATGGACGCCTTCTTGGGCCGCAAGGCGGGACTCCCACCCTTTCCCCGTGGGTTCCCCCAGCACCCACAGGTGCAAGTCGGGATGCGGCCCGCGCACCTGTGGCCAGGCCCGCAGGAGCAAATCGAGTCCTTTATCGGGCGTATGCCGGCCGGCAAAGAGGAGATGCCGACCGGAAGGCAGTTCCATCGGCGGCGGTGGCGGCGTCGTGGGCAAAATGGCCGTGCTGTTGCCGATGACGTGGAGGCGACGGGCCGGCACGCCGGCCGCGGCCAGGGCCGTTTCCCAGGCCACCGAAACGGCCACCACGGCGGCTGCCCAACGTAGCATGCGCACATCGGCCCGGTTGGCCAGCGCCACCCACGGCCCGGCCACGGTATGGCCGTGGGATTCGGCCAACCAGGGCCGTTTGCCCCGCAGGCGGGCGCCGACGAGGATGTCGCTGCGGTAATCGCAGGTATGGATGAGGGCGCCGGCCGTCCGCTCCAGGATGGCGGCCAGGTCGCGCCACACCCGCAACGCCAGCGGCCCCGGATCGGGCACGGTCACGGCGGGTAGTCCCTCGGCCCGCGCCGCTGTCACCAGCGGATGTTCGCCTGCCCCGCGCAAAAGACACACGAGATGGGGATGCCGGCCAGCCTCGCGCAACCGGCGGGCGTGGTCGAGGAGCTGACGCTCGATACCGCCCAGGAAACGGCTGGAGCGGACGAGCACGACCTCGGGCATGGTGGTGACTGGTGACTGGTAACCGGTAACCGGGTTTGGTCGCTAGCGGGGACGAAGGACGAACGACGGAGGACGAAGGGTTTTCCTCATTCGTCGTTCGTCTTCCGTCTCAGCACTGGGCCGAAAACCAGGACGAAGGACGAACGACGGAGGACGAAGGGTTTTCCTCACTCGTCGTTCGTCTTCCGTCTCGGCACTAGGCCGAAAACCAGGACGAAGGACGAACGACGGAGGACGAAGGGTTTTTTCGTCCTTCGTCCTTCGTCTTTCGTCTCGGCAATCGGCCGAAATCCAGGACCAAGGAAAAACGACGGAGGACGAAGGCCCCTCCATCGTCCATCTACAGCCAGAAGAAGGGGTAAAGTACGAAGCCCAACACGTAGACGTTGAACAGGAGGAGCAAGGCCACGCCTACGAAAAGCCCCTGGCCGCGGCGGTGGGGCGGTAACCAGGCCGTCAGTCCCACCCAAAGGAAAAAGAACAACGCCGGCGCGATCGGGTAGAAATAGCGGGCCTGGGGTATCGAATCGGAAGCAAAATCGGCGTAAAGCAGCTGTTTGCCAATGACGAACAGGGTTTGGGCCAGGATGGCGACGACGAACAAGAACAGTCCTTGCTTTTGCCAACGGGTCAGAAGCGGGCGTCGTCGTTTCCGGAGCAGCAAGCGCACGAGACCCAACAGGGCCAGGATGAGCAGCAATCCCCCCAGCCAGTAAAAAGGCTCCAACAGCGGCACCCGCATCCAACCGAACCACCCGACAAAGGTGCGGAAGATGGCCCGGCCGTGTTCGAGGTAGGGAAAGGTGAGCAGATTACGCCAGTAGACTCCACCCATCAGGTCGGCCAGGAACGTCTTGGGTAGGCCCAGCCGGCCGGCCTGCATCAGCACAGCGCCCAAACCCAGGACCACCAGCAGCACAACGGCCACGCCGCCGGCGACGGCCAGCGGTCGCCGACGCCAACGCTCGACGGCCATCAGCGAGAACAACAGGGCCAGAGGCGTCACCACGGCCGCCGTCAGCGCCGTGCGTTTGGTCGTGATGGCGAAGATGGTCAGGGCCAGCAGCCAGGCCATGCGCCCCGGCTCGAATCCGCGGCGCAGCAGGCTGACGGCGAAGTACATCACCCAGATGACCAGGGCCTCGGCCAGGAGGTCGTTGTTGACCGCTGCGTTGGCGGCCAGATGGGAGGGCCACAGGGCGGCAAAGCCGAGGACGCCCAAGGCCCAATGGGGACGGTCGGGGAACAGCTCGGCGATGGTCTTGTAGGTGCCGGCCAGGCTGAGGGCCAGCAAGGCCAGGCCAAAAAGCCGCACGACGAGAACGCCCGTCTCGATAGGCCACTTTTGGCCCCACAGGGCGATGAGACCGCCGGTTACGGTGTAATAGAGGGGTGGCTGGAAAAAGGCGGTGGAGTAGGCCGGCCCCCAAATCTCCCGAAACGACTTGGGCAGGTTGTTCGGATCCCAACCGATAAAAGAGAAGCCATACCACCAGAAACTGAGCGCCTCCATCGAGGCGATCATCTCCTGCTCCCACTCCGGCACCCGGTCGTTGCTGGTGACCACGGGTTGGCCCAGCCGGGCGACGTGCAACGCTACCTCGAAATGCCGCGGCTCGTCGGGTTGCATCCACGGCAGGATGATCAGCGCATACAGCGCGGCCAACAAGACGGCCAGGAGGATGAGCATGGTGGCGATGCCGTTCGGCCCCGATAGCCACGTCCGCAGGGTCAAACGACTTTGTGCGAGTCCGGGCAAGCGATGGCGAAAGCCGGATAGGACCAGGGGGACGGTCGCCGCGCCGATCAGGCCCCATGCCACCCCTTCCCATATGGTCGAGGCCATCCCGGCCGAGCTGAAGGCCACGACGGCCAGGGCCAAACCTATCCACGCCCGCAGACGGGGTTGCTCCGCCAGGACAGCCCGCCAGGGCGTTGCCGTGCTCGCCGCCCGATACGCCAGGTGGCCGGTCGCTCCTAACAGATAGGAGATGGCCGTCAGCCGCAATCCGAAGAGGAAAACGGACCAGGCAGACATGAGCGGTTTAGAATTGGCGACGGATGAAAACCAACAGCCCCCCGGCCAGCACGAGGGCCACGGCGCCGATGGCCAGGAACAGCGAAGGCCGAACGCCTCGACCGACAGGGGTTGCCGTCTCCTCCTCGTCTTGAACCAGGGGCTGGAACACCACGGCCGTTCCCGCCCCGGCAGGCTCAGGTGTGAGCGCCGCGGTCGGATTCGGCGGTGAAACCGTGGTATCCTGGCCCGCTGGCGGCACCGCAGTCTCGGCCGGCGGCGCATCCGTGGTCGGCGGCAATAGCGGGGTGGCCGTTGGCGCTGGTGTTTCCGGCGGCGCCGTGCCGCCTCCCACAGGGGCCGGTGTGACCGTGGGGGCCGGCGGAAGCGTGGCGGCCGGCGTCGTTCCAGGCAGGGTCGGTGTACTGACGGGTGTGTTGGCGGGGGCGATCGGTGTGTCGGTCGGTGGAACGGCTGTATTCGTGGGCGGGACGGGCGTGTTCTTGGGTGGGACGGGTGTGTTCGTGGGCGGGACGGGCGTGTCCGTCGGCGACGATGTCGGCGTGGTGGCCAGGGGTGTCGGCGTCGTGTCGGGCGTCAGGGTGGGCGTAACCGACGGTCGCAGGGTAGGCGGAGCCAGAATACGCAGGCTTTCCGGGCCCTCGGCCAGGGTTGCCGAAGTTGCCGTTGGCGGCCGCACCACGAAACCCGCCAGGACGATGGCCGGCACGGTGAGCAAAACGAGGAGGGGACGCAAGTTCATAGGGGGAGAAAGGGGAAGCAAGAAAAAAGCCCCTGGCCTGCGCCCGAATAGGACAAGCTTCAGGGCGAATAAAAGGCTTCAATGCTATGACGTTGGATGGTAAGCAAACCGAGCGGCTTACCACTCTGCCTGGTCAGTTTACAGCCAGAAGAACGGATACAGCAAAAAAGCCAGGACATACGCATTGAAGGCCAGCAGGGCCAGAAAACCGCCGATGAGCGCCGCCGACCGCCAACGCTGCGGCCACCACCGGGCCCAACCCCACAACGGCGGGACGATCAGAGCCGCCAAGACGGGGTAGAGATAACGGGCCTGGGGTAACGAACCGTCGCGCCAGGTGCCGAAGACGATCTCCTTGCCGACGGTCAGTCCCAGCTGGAGAACCAAGGCCATGACCAACAAGGCCAGCCCGCGTTTTTGCCAACCGGCTAGGACAGGGGCGCGGGGTCGTAGCCAGGCCGCCAGGAATCCCAACCAGCCTGTCGCCCAGAAAATCGCACCGACCCCATACAAGACTGTGGGCAGCTCGACCCGCATCCAGCCGAACCAACCCATAAAGGTCTTGAGCAAGGCCGCGAGAAAGCGACCGTAGGGCGCCTGCACCATGTCCTGCCAATAGGCGCCGCGCATCAGGGCTTGGGCGAAATCCTCCGGCAGGTACAACCGGCCAAAGCGCAGGACGACGAGGGCCAACAGCAACGCGGCTATGGCTCCTCCCGCCAGGGCCAACGCCGCTATGGGCTCCCGGCCGCGCCGCGCCGCGCGCCATTGTCCCAGGCCCCACAGGGCCGGCGCCAACGGCAAGAAGACGAGGACGATAAGACCGCTGCGCTTGGTTTGAGCGGCAGCGAGGCCCAACAGCAACAGCCACAAGAGGGAAAACAGCCCCGGCCCCCGGCGGACGATGCGCACGGCCAGGAACAGGGCCCAAGCGACTAGGGCCTCGACGAGGGGGTCGTTGTTGACCGCAGCGTTGGCGGCCAGGTGCGAAGGCCAGAGGGCCGCCACCATGAGCACGGCCAGGGTCAGCCGGGGACGATGCGGAAACAGCTCGCGGGTCAGGCCGTAAATGGCAAGCAAACTGGCAATCAGACACACCAGGCCGAGCAGCCGCAGCCGGATTACGGCCTCGGAAAACGGCAGATCGGGCTGCAGCCGTAGCCACTGCCCGGCCAGATAGTAGTACAAGGGCGCCTGGAAGAAGGCCAGCCCGTACTGTTGCCCGAAAATGTCGTCGAACGAGTCCGGCAGATTGGCCGGGTCCCAGCCGACCAGAGTGTAGCCGTACCACCAGAAGCTCTCCGCTTCCATGGCGGCGATGATCTCCTGTTCCCAGGCCAGGACTCGGTCGGCGTACTCGATGCGCGGCTTGTTCAGACGGGCCACGTGCAACGCCACCTCGAAGTGGCGCGGCTCGTCGGGCTGCGCCCACGGTCGGATGATCAGGGCGTACAGCCCGGCGAGGAGCACGGCCAGAATGAACAGGCCTAAAACGGCCGGCCCCTCGCCGACGAGCCAACGCTGCAGACGGCCCACGGCGCCGGTCTGACCGGTCGTTGGTTGCCGCGCGATCACCGTTGTGGAAGGCCTGAAGGAGGACATGAGGCCAGGGGTGAGGGCAATAACAGGCCCCAGCCGGCCTCCGGCGGAGGCGTCGGCCGGGAAGGCGGTGGATGGAGCGGTTCGACGCGGCGTTGCCAGCGCCAAAAGCCGATGCCGTCCCGATGTTGGGCGGCGATCAACGCATACTCGGCTGCAAAGGAAGCGGGCAACAGGCTGACGAGATTCCGGTAAGGGTTCTCCATGGTCAACATCCACAGCTCCCCGCCGGGTGGCGGCGTCACGGCAGGCCATTCGGGCAGACGCGCACCGATCCACAGCTGTACGCCGGCGGGCGGTTCGGTCCATCCCATCCGGCGGGTGTAATAGACCACGGCCGGCCAGACCAGATCGTCCACCCATACCACCGTGTCGGCATCGAGCCGGGACATCTCGGCGGTGATGACCTCGCGCCAGGGTTCGCGCGGAGGCTGCACCAGGGTGACTGCCGTGAGCAGCAGGCCTGCCGCGGGTAAGGCGACGGCCACAAGCGGCCGTTGGCGACGCAGGGCCAGGGCGGTGAGCAGGGCGGCAAAGGGCAGCAGCACGACCAGCTGGCGCTTGAGGGAATAGAGCCGGGGTACGGCGGCCAGGATCAGCAAGGCCACCCACATGGCCACAACCGGTAACCACCAGGGATACGCCCGCAACCGTTCCCGCAGTCGCGGCCACCACCAGGCCAGGAGCCACCCCGCCAAAAACGCCGCAAGCAATCCCCCGCGCAGCAGGCCATTCGCGGTCTCCGGGCTCAGGTCGAGCCCCAGACGACGGGCCTGCACGGCCAGGAAGACGGCGTGATAGCTTTGGCGCAGCGTCTCCCATTGGCCGGGTCCCAGCCACAGCAGGCCGGAAACGGCTAACACCACGACCTGCGCGCCAAGCCAGGCCCACGGCCACGGCCGCGCCCGCGCCAGCCAGAGGGCCTGCGCTATCCCGAAGGGAAAGACAGCACCGAAATCGGCGGCAAAGGCGAGGATGCCGAGGACCGTATAGGCCAGGGCCAGGCGTCGGGACCCGAGGTCGTGCTCCAGCCAACGCCAGGCCGCCATGACCATCCCCAGGCCCAGGACCTGCGCCAGCATGTACATCCGCACTTCGGCCGCATACCAGACCTGCATGGGTTGGGTGACGAGGAGCAAGGCGGCCAGCGTGCCCACGTGGGGGGCGCCGGGCGTGAGATCCCGGCCGAAACGAAGCAGCAGCAGGGCCGAGCTGCCGGCTGCGATCAGCGACAGGGTGCGCAGCCAGGCCTCGCTGTCGCCGCCGTACAACCAGAGCTTCAGCAACAGGTAGTAGCCGGGCGGATGGGGGTCGCAAAGGGCGGTGAGTAAGGCCGACAACGGTTGTTGTGCAAACCACACGCTGGTGGCCTCGTCGCTCCACAGGGAATGACCGAAACGCCCCAGCGGCAAGGCCGTTGCCAACAGGAGCACGAGGGCGGTTATGAGCCGACGTTGGTGAACAGGAGACGGTGACGCCATTCCCTTGCCCACAGAAGGATTGCCGTCGTTCGCTCGGTATAACCGCTCAATCCGGTACTTCCCATCCCCGGCTCAAGACAAGACGAAGGACGAACGAAAGAGGAGCAGGCTTTGGCCTCTGTCCTTCGTTCGCTTTCTCCTCCAGACATGGAGCAAAGTCAAGAACCCGAACCATGACGGACATCGGCCTGAGTCTGCTCAGGAAGGATGGCCATCCCCGGCCCAGCGCGGGCTGGGGAGACGGGTCGCGCCCGCACGTTTGGATTCGATAACCATGGCCGGGACCTCCTCCGAAGGGACGGAAACCGCTACGCTCTCCCCGGACGGCCGGTATTCGGGTACCAGGCCTTGCAACAGACGGATGATGGCCGCGCGGTCGTGTCGCCGGGCAGCAGCCGCCAGGGCGTGCACACCCTCATCCAAATCGAGGGGTATCATACGGGCAGCGTGGGTGGCCACGTAAATTTTTTGGTGTTGGGTGCGGCTGTAGTTTTCGCCCTCGATAAAGAGCTCCTCGAAGAGTTTTTCGCCCGGTCGAGGGCCTGTAAAGACGATCTCGATGTCCCGGCCGACTTCCAGGCCGGACAGCTCGATCAGGTCGCGGGCCAGGTCCACGATCCGAATGGGTTCACCCATGTCCAGGACGAAGACCTCGCCGCCCGTGCCCAAGACCGAGGCCTGCAACACGAGCTGAACGGCCTCGGGGATGGTCATAAAATAGCGCTTCATCTCCGGGTGGGTCACCGTGACCGGCCCACCGGCGGCGATCTGGCGTTTGAAGGTGTGAACGACGCTGCCCCGACTCCCCAGGACGTTGCCGAAACGCACGGCGACGTAGGCTTTGCCGCTGCGCCGGGCGGCCTGTTGGACCAACAGCTCGGCCACCCGCTTGCTGGCGCCCATGACGCTGGTCGGATTGACCGCTTTGTCGGTCGAGATCATGACGAAATGGCTGACGTCGGTCTCCAGGGCTGCCTCAAGCAGGTTGTGTGTGCCCAGGATGTTGTTGGTGACGGCTTCGGCGGGGTTGGCCTCCATCAGCGGGACGTGTTTGTGGGCAGCGGCATGGAAGACGATATCCGGACGATAGCGCCGAAAGATGAGTCGCATTTCCTCGGCAAAGCGGATATCGGCGATGACCGGGATCAACCTCGTATCGGGCTCTGTTGGGGAAGCGCCCGCTGCCCCTGCTTCGTTGCGCTCTGTTCGGTCGTGCAATTCGTGGTAGATCTCGAAGATGCTGTTCTCGCCGTGGCCCAAAAGCACCAGTTGCGCCGGCTCAAAACGCCAGATCTGCCGCGACAACTCGCTGCCGATGGAGCCGCCGCCGCCTGTCACCAGCACACGCTTGCCGCGCACCAACTCGCGCACGGCTTCGATATCGGTTTTGATCGGTTCACGACGCAGGAGGTCTTCGATTTCGACATTCCGCAGCTGCGTGACCTGAACTTTGCCGCCGAGTAGCTCGTATATACCGGGGATGATTTTGGTGGTAACCCCGGCGCGTTCGCAAATGCCCACGATGTCGCGGATTTCACGGCCGGGCGCCGTGGGCATGGCGATGATGACCTGCCGGAAACGATAACGGGCCACAGCTTCGGGGATGGCGTACCGATTCCCGACCACGGGGATGTTGTGCAAGCGCATGTGGCGCTTGGCCGGGTCGTCATCGAAAAAGGCCACCACGCGCAATCCCAGCTGGGGGTTGCGCAGCAACTCCCGCACAATCATAGACCCGGCCTCACCTGCGCCCATAATGGCCACCGGCGTCATCGGCTGTTTGCGCCGCTGGGAACTCCCGGTGCGCGCCAGTAGGCGTATCAGCAATCGCGGACCCGAGGTCGCTCCCAAAGCCAGCATCAGGAAAATGTAGGGCACCGAACGCGGGATGTAGATGGGCCAGGGTGTAAGCAACACGATGATTTGACCGATGATGCCGCTGATCAAGGCGGCTCCGGTCATGCTCCCCGCCAACAACACCACTTCGTCAATCGAAGCATAACGCCAGAATCGGGCGTAAATGCCGGTTCGCCAAAAGATCAACAGGGTGCTCAGCGTCGCCAGGACGGCAAAAACGGCCCACCCCGGCCAGTAGCGCTCGATGTCCCAGACCTCCAACCGCAGCACAAAGGCGAAATACGAGGCGACGAGGAGCAGGGCGAGATCGAGAAGGAAGAGATAGCGATTACGCAGGTGTTTCATTACGTCCCTGAGAAGAACGACACCAAGGACGGCAACAGGAGACCAGGGGAGCAGATCGTCTCCTGATACCGGCTATCGGCCCTATAGCGGACTCCAAAACACGATGGCAGCAGCGACAAAGAGCGAACGCGCCAACCCACCATAGCAAAAAGCTTGTGGCAGGTCTGTAAGCAGTACTCGAAGGATAGCACCTGAAACGGCCAAAAGCCAAAAAGGATGGACAAAATGGCCTTATGCGTCACGTCCCATCGAGGCTGTATGGTCCTTGATAGCGGGTTCATCGGCTTGCGCAAGCACCGTATACGCTGTTCAACCCGACGTTTGGGGGCCGGTCTCTTTTTTGGCCAAACCTTTCTCACCCCTGCCCCCTTGGTTACCCTTTTTCCCGGACGTGTGCGGGAGGAATAAAAAAACGATGATTGGGTTGTAAAGCCTGCCTCATACCGGCCGGAGCTTGTCCATCCGCCGACCGCTCGGGTCTTCAAGCAGCCGCGGATGGGATCCAGGCAGTCAGGGCCTCCTCCCAGAACGAGCTTGACCCGTCCTGGAGAACGGCGATGTGATGGGTGCGGGTCTCGACCTCGACTTCGGGCACGGCGACTTCTCCGACTACGACGGGAACGGCGGGGAACCCAGCCTTTTGCAGCAATCCGGCCCGTCGTCGCGCCCGCTCGATGTTGCCAGTGTCAATGACCGCCGAAACCTCAACCGCCAGCCAGATATCCTCTGACACGTTGCCGTGCCGTCGCGGTCGTCCCGTGACGATCAGGTCGAGGACGCGCAGATCGGCAAATTCCTCAGGAGAAAGCCCGGCCTCGAGCTCATCCCACAGGTCGTTGAAAGAAACGACGCGAGGCCAACGCAGCCAGCGTCCGAAGAAGGCGTGGGCCTTTTCGCGATATTCCATCTCCAAGGTACGTCCAACGACCTTGTTCAGCCTGTCTTCAGAGCGCTGCATGCGCGTCTCGAAGCGCCCCATGCTTTCGGCAAGATCGCGAACCGTTTCCTCAACGCGTCGCTGTACAGCTGTCAAGCCATTTACGGCTTCCTCCAACCGGCTCAGCCGTTCCTCGGCGCGGGTGTGGGCGACGA
>JAOADB010000075.1 GCA_026417535.1 Caldilineales bacterium | reverse complement strand
CAGTTCAGCAACGACGTTTTGCCGGCCCCGTTCGGCCCGATGATGGCGACGATCTCCCCTTCGTGCACATCGAAACTGACCTGGTTCAAGGCCAGGATACCCCCAAAACGCAGAGAAAGGCCACGGACGCTGAGCTGTACCGGATTGATCATCCTGCTTCCTCGAGCTGCGAAGGTGACGGGAGATGAAACGGCCTGTTTCCGGATGAAAGGCGCACCAGGCCAAACGCGCGGCCGTGCCTGAGGGGCAGGGATGGCCGCCTCGTGGTCACGGTAAAGCCGCGGCCACGCCGGACGGGTTCCAAGCCGTCGAGTTCGTGAAGATGAGAACGAGCGCCGTCCTCGGCGCCGAAAGGTCAAGGACGCCATGCCGGTCGGCATGGGTCCGCCAGAATCAACCGAACAGGCGGGTTATCCCGGAGAGAATCGTCCGCTACAACGCTCCCGCCGTTTACCTTCGCCCTTTCGTCCGGCGACGCCGTCATCGCCTCATTCGATGCTCACTACAGAAAGCCGACGTCGCCCGGAAAGAGGGGATTTGTGGGCGCCAAGTTTACTCATTGCCGGCCCATTTGGCAAAAAATGGCGAGGAGTTTGGGGGGAGTTTAGAGGAGCTTGGGGAGTTTGGAGGAGCTTAGGGGAGTTTGGAGGAGCTTAGGGGAGCTCTTTATGTGTTCGCTATTTTGTCAATTCGTTCGACATCGTGACAAAAGGTAACGACTCAGGCCGATGACGATGATGGCTCAGGTTCCGACAGGGTTTTATCCTAGGCAGACGAAAGATGTGGCGCAAGATGGCATCTTGCTCTACGTCTTTCGTCCGTCGTCCTGGCAAGCGGCCGATGGCGGAAAGGGAAGACCCATTCGGAACGTAAGGCAGTGGGCTGAGTCGTTACGACAAAAGACAAACAACGCCTTCAGGGGATGGCGACGGCTTCCAATGGCAGGTAATCGCCGATGGGGTTGCCCTCAGCGGAAGTCACCGGGAGAGTCTGACCGGTCGCAGGGTTGTACAGCTTGACGATGAGGGTGTAGGTCCCGGCCGGCAGGTCGGCGGGTAAGTCTAGCCGGTAGGGATCCGTCAGGATTTCGCCCGGCACCCAACCGGTCGTAGCCAGGGTGCCATCTCCGGGTTGTTGGTCCCGTTGGGCGCGCAGAACGCCGTGCCCATCCAGTAGCTGCACCGAGACGGCGTAGGGGATGGCGGCCGTGGCCTCAGCGCGCCAGTAAAGGGTCAGGCGTAGCGGGTCGGCCCGTGTGGCAGGCGGGGTCAGGTCGTAACCGAGCAGGGTGGCCAGGTCGCCGAAGCGGGCATCCAGGCGTCGTCCCATCGTGGCGGGCGGTGCGAATACGTGCGATCGTCCGACCAGCTCGACGGTGCCCAGGACGGCGGCGGGCGAGACGGCCGCGCCATCGGTCAGGCGCAGTTCCAGACGGTAGAGGCCCGTCGGCAGGGTAGGGTCCAGGGGCAGCTGCACGCGCCCGCGCCAGACATCGCCCGTTTGCCACAGGCTCGTGGGATAACCGGGTACAGGCGCCGTCTCCCAGGAGGCTGCCGCCGTGGCCTGCGGTATCAGGTCAAAACGGACGCGCAGAGCAGGCAACGAGGCCCCTTCAACCTGCCAGAAGAGGGTCAACGTCAAGCGGTCGCCGGGCGCCGCCGTGGCGGGCGGGGTATCGCCGCCCAACAGACGTAGGCCCCGCCAGCTCAGGTTCGCCGGCGCTGCGATGGGCAAGTCGGCGACAACCGCGGGTTGGGTGGGACGGGTCAGGGTCACCTGGCCCAGGATGGCGAAGACGCCCTGCGTGGCCGGTCCCACGGCGGGCAACGGCGCCAGGGTCTCCGGGTCGTACACGGCCAGTTTGAGGGTGTAGGTCCCCGGCGGAGTGGCCGGTTCGGCGCGCACGAGATGGACGCCTAGGGGACGGTCGCCCGGCACCCAGAAGGCCGGCGCCTGATGGCGGTCGTTGAGGATGGGGCGGTCATCGTGGCCGACGGCCTCCCCCTCGGCATCGGCGAGGACGAGAGTGGCCTTGAGACCGCGCGGGTATCGCCCGGAAGGCGCAGCGCCGGACAAAGGCGCCCAGCGCAGCACCGCCCAGATGGGCCGGTCGGCCGGTGCTGCGGCCGCGCGCGTTTCGGCAAGGGTGCTCGTGAGGCCCGGCCCGCGACCGCCGAAAGCATAGGCTGCGAGCTGCACCTGCTCGCCAAAGGCCACGGCGGTCTCGGCGAGGGCCGGCGCCAGCTCGAAGCGGGTGTCCGCCGCAATGGCATACCAGGTCACCCGGTAGCCGCGAAAGGCACGCTCGCCCAGGGGAGCGCCGAATTTCTCCAGCAGCCAGGTGGCGGCCCCGCGCGGGTCCGTGTCCGATTCGAACCAGCGCACCAGGAAAACGCGACGACGGCCGTGGGTCAGCTGTGTCAGGCGATCGGCCAGGGTGTTGAGGTCCACGAACAGGTATTGGGCCGGCGTCCAATCGGCCGGCGTATCCGGCGGGAAGCCGTTGTGCTGGTTGTTCCAGCGCGGCCAGTAGAGACCGAAGGGATAGCGCTGGTCGAGCAGAATGAGGTCGTGGGCGGGGTCGGTCTCCTGTCGCAACCAGGCTGCCAGACCACGCGTGTCCTCGCGGAAGAAGCGTTCGTCCGTCAGGTCGCCGACCACGCCCGGCGCCAGGCACACGGCCAGGGCCAGGATGGCCGCTGCGGCGGCCATCCGGCCCCATCGCTCCCAGCCGGCTATGGCCCAACCGGTCAGGAGCAGCCAGCCCGGCAGCGCCGCGGCGATGTAGCGAGTGGCAAAGGTGCCGCGGTCGGCGATGACGGGATAGTAAAGGAGGATGGGAACGACGGCCCAGGCCAGGCTCAGCGCCAGGCTCCGGCCGGCCCGCCGCCATGACTGCCAGGTCAACCCCGATACCCAGCCCCCGACCAGGAGCGCCGTCAGGACTATCAGCCAAGGCCGCGCCGCCGCCGGCTCAATGTGTTCGCCCAAGGTGTAGACCCGCGCCAACGCAGTCAGATAGTCCGTGACGGAAGGTACGATCAGGTTGGGGTTGCGATAGGGCGCCATCTGACGCAGGGCAATGGGCAGCGCGGGCAGACACAGGAGCGCCGCGGTCAGACCCGCTGCCATGACCCCGCGCAGGCGACGCCACAACCGGGCGCGGCCGCCGGTCAAAGCCCACAGTCCTGCCCAGGCCCACAAAGCCGTCAGGGCAAAGACGGCGGCGTAGTGGGTCAACAGGGCCAGGGCCGAACCCAGCCCGAATCCTATCCAGGGACACAGCCGCCCGATCTGTCCGGTGGTAGCCCGAACCAGGGCCAGGCCCGTGACCGTCATCGAGACGAGGAGCATCGTGTACATGCGCGTTTCCTGGGCCTCGCCCACCAGGAAAGGCAAGGCGGCCGCGGCCACTGCGGCGCCGGTGCCCACCCAGGGGCCGCCCAGGCGACGGCCCAAAGCCGCCAGGAAGGGGACCAGGAGCACGCCGAAGCTCAGGGAGAGGAAGCGCACGGCGAAGGCATCTGCGCCGGTCGGCGCCGGGCCATGGCGCACGAGCCGCCACCAGCCGTGCAGCAGGTAGAAGTAGAGAGGCGGATGGGCGTCGAGCTCGCCGGCCACGGCGATCTGCGCAAGGGGCCGGGCGGCCACATCCAGGTTGCGCGCTTCGTCCCACCAGAGGTCCTGGCCGTCCAACTGGTAGAGCCGCACGGCAAAGGCCGCCAGAACCAACACCGTCCACACCCCGCGCCACAAGGCCGCCGGGCGGGTGCCGAACATCGAACGTCGGGTCAAGTCGTTCACAGAAGTCTGTGTCCTCGTCTGGCGGATGATGCGCGTCATACTTTTGACCGGAAAGGCCCTGTCATAATAGACTGATTCTACCACGACGGCGTGGACCCACCCTGCGCGGGTCTGCGCTTTTTTATGCTGTCCACGTTCAAACGTTTGAACGTTCAAACTTGCCATCCTATCCCCATCCAGGAGGTTTTTCAGTCACCATGAGCAAGAAATGGGTCTATTTGTTCGACGAAGTCGAGGAAGTGATCGCGCGCGTCGGCGGTGATTGGGAAGCCGTGCGCGGTCTGTTGGGCGGTAAGGGCGCCGGTCTCGCCGACATGAACCGGGCCAAACTCCCCGTCCCGCCCGGCTTTACCGTCACGACCGAGGCCTGCAATGCCTATCTCGCCGCCGGCGAGACGTTCCCCGAAGGTATGTGGGAACAGGAGCTAGCCGCGCTGGCCGAGATCGAACGCAAGACGGGCAAGAAGTTCGGGGATCCCAAGAATCCGTTGCTCGTTTCCTGCCGCTCCGGCGCCAAGTTCTCGATGCCGGGCATGATGGACACCGTTCTCAACATCGGTCTCAACGACGAAACCGCCGCCGGGATGATTGCCCTGACCGGCAACGAGCGTTTCGTCTGGGACTCGTATCGTCGGCTCGTGCAGATGTTCGGTTCGGTGGTCATGGGTTGCCCCAAAGAGGAGTTCGAGAAGGTACTCGAGAGCTATCGCCATAAGGAGGGCGTGAGCAACGATTCCGAGCTGAGCGTCGACGCGCTCAAGGCGATCACGGCCCGTTTCAAGGAGATCGTCCGCGAGAAGACGGGCCGCGAGTTCCCCACCGATCCCTACGAACAGCTCCGCCTGGCGACCGAGGCCGTCTTCAAGTCGTGGTACGGCAAGCGAGCGGTGGACTATCGCAACGCCGCCAAAATCCCCCATGACCTGGGCACCGCCGTCAACATCGTTACGATGGTCTTTGGCAACATGGGCGCCGACAGCGGCACCGGCGTACTCACCACCCGCAACGTCTCCGACGGCAGCAAGACCATCGAGGGCGACTTTCTCATCAACGCTCAGGGCGAGGATGTCGTCTCGGGCACGCGGCAGGCCGAGCGCATCCAGGCCATGAAGGAGAAGATGCCCGAACTCTACGCCCAGCTGGAACAGATCTGCCGGCAGCTGGAGACGTACTACCGCGACGTGCAGGACATCGAGTTCACGGTGGAGCGGGGCAAGCTGTGGATGCTGCAAACCCGCGCGGCCAAACGCACCGCCCGGGCGGCCATCCGCATCGCCGTGGACATGGCCGAGGAGGGGCTGATCACGAAGGAAGAGGCCGTGCTGCGGGTGCAACCGGAGCATGTGGACTTTTACCTCCATCCCCAATTCGACGCGGCGGCCAAGCAAGAGGCTGAGACCCAGGGCAATCTCATCGCCACCGGTCTCAACGTCTCGCCAGGCGCGGCCGTGGGCCAGATCACCTTCGATGCTGACACGGCCGAGCGTTGGGGCAAGGAGGAGAAGCGGCCGGTGATCATGGTGCGGCCGGAGACCACGCCCAACGACGTGCACGGGATGCTGGCGGCCAAGGGCATCCTGACCAGCCGCGGGGGGCGCACCAGCCATGCCGCCCTGGTGGCCCGTCAGTTCGGCATCCCCGCCGTGGTCGGTGTGGCCGCGCTCGATGTGGATGTCGAAGCGCGTGAATTCCGGGTCAACGGCCGGGTCTATCGCGAAGGCGATTGGATTTCCCTCGACGGCACGACCGGCGAGATTTTTGCCGGCCAGATTCCTACTCGTGAACCCGACATCTCGGACCCCTATCTCCTCAAACTGCTGAGCTGGGCCGACGAGTTCCGCCGGTTGGGTGTGTGGGCCAATGCCGATTACCCGCGCGACGCCGCGCGCGCCCGACAGTTCGGCGCCGAGGGCATCGGCCTTACCCGCACCGAGCACATGTTCTTCGAGACGGACCGCCTGCCCATCGTGCAGAAGATGATCCTGGCCCGCAGCCAGGCAGAACGGGAAGAGGCTCTGGCCAAATTGCTGCCCTTCCAGCGCTCCGATTTCGAGGGTCTGTTCCGGGTGATGGACGGCCTGCCGGTCACCATTCGGTTGATTGACCCACCCATGCACGAGTTCCTGCCGTCGCTGGAGTCGCTGCTGGTGGAGGTGACCGAGCTGAGGTTGACGAAACCGGATTCGCCGGAGCTGGCCGAGAAAGAGGCCCTGCTCGACGCCGTGAAGGCCATGCACGAGGCCAATCCCATGTTGGGCCTGCGCGGGGTGCGTTTGGGCATCCACATCCCCAGCCTGACCCGGATGCAGGTGCGTGCCATCTTTGAGGCGGCCTGCAACTGCGCCCGCGAGGGGATCACGGTCAAGCCCAAGGTCATGATTCCGCTTACGGCCCACATCAACGAGCTGCGCGTCCAGCAGACGGCGTTGGAGGAAGAGGCCCGCAAGGTCATGGCCGAGAAGGGCATTACCGTGGAGTACCAGTTCGGCACCATGATCGAGATCCCGCGCGCGGCCCTCACCGCCGATCAGATCGCCGAAATGGCCCAGTTCTTCTCCTTCGGCACGAACGACCTCACGCAGATGACCTACGGCATCTCGCGCGACGACGCCGAAAAGGGCTTCCTCATCGAATACATCGAAAAGAAGATCCTGCCCGAAAACCCCTTTGCCACCATTGACGAAGAGGGTGTGGGCAAGCTGATGGCCATGGCGACCGAAGCAGGGCGGCGGACGCGGCCCGATCTCGAGGTCGGTATCTGCGGCGAGCACGGCGGCGATCCCAAATCCATCGCCTTCTGCCATCGCATCGGTCTGAATTACGTCTCCTGTTCGCCGTTCCGCGTGCCCATCGCCCGGTTGGCGGCTGCCCACGCGGCGCTGAAGGAGAAGATGGCCATCTTCGAGGAGAAATAGGCGCTCGGCGAGTGAGGCCGATCACGAGACGAAGGACGAACGACGGAGGACGAAGGGTTTTTTTTGTCGTTCGTCCTTCGTCTCGGCCAGGACGAACGACGGACGAGGGAGGACGAAGCTCCCCCAATCGCTCCCCAGGTTGATTCCCCTTTGTCCTGACGTTCGGCCGTCGGCGAGTTCGGAAGATGGCTCCGAATAGGGCCAACTTGAGAATGGCTGCTGCTCCGGAACACTCCAGAATCCTCCTCACCCACGCCATCGTAGTCACCCTCGACCACGACGATCGGGTGTTGTTCGACGCCGCCGTGGCCGTGGCCGACGGCGTTATCGTGGCCGTAGGCGAGCCGCCAGCCGACTTCGAGGCCGACGAAGTGGTGGACTTGGGCGGCCGTGTGGTCATGCCCGGCCTGTACAACGCCCACACCCACGCCGCCATGACCTTTGCCCGCGGTTACGCCGAAGACCTGCCCCTGGAACGCTGGTTCAACGAGCGCATCTGGCGGCTGGAATCGGCCTTGACGCCGGAGATGGTCTATTGGGGGACGTTGCTGGCCATGGCCGAGATGATCCGGGGTGGCGTGGTGGGCTTTGCCGACCACTACTTCTACATGGACCGGGTGGCCGAGGCCGTCACGGCCGCCGGTATGCGGGCTAATCTGGCCTGGGCCGTGTTCGGCCGACCCGATGAGGCCGAGGTGGGGATCACCGTGCCGCAGACGGTGGACTTCGTGCGACGCTACAACGGCGCCGCCGACGGCCGCCTGCGGGCCATGTTCGGCCCGCATTCGCCCTACCTGTGTCCCGATGCCTTTCTGGCCCGGACGGCGGCCGTGGCCGTGCGGGAGCACATTGGCATCCACATCCACGCTGCCGAGACGGCCGCCCAGGTGCAGGCTTCGCTGGCCCGCTACGATATGACGCCCATCGAGTTCCTGGCCGATCGCGGGCTGTTCGAGACTCAGGCCCTGGTCGCCCATGCCATCCACACGACCGATGTGGACCTGGAAATCCTGGCGCGCAAGGGGGTTTGCGTGGCGGTTTGTCCCACCACCCATCTCAAATACGCCATGGGGGTGGCGCGAGTGCCGGACATGCTGCGCCGGGGGATTACCGTGGTCCTGGGCACGGACGGCGCCGGCAGCAGCACGGCTCTCAATCTGTGGCGCGAGATGCGGCTGCTTGTGCTCACCCAACGGCTGGCCACAGGCGATCCCACCGTCCTGGCGGGATCCTGGCCGTTGCGTCTGGCAGCCGTGAACGGCGCCTATGCCCTCGGCTTCGACAAAGCCGGGATGATCGCGCCCGGTTACGCGGCCGACCTCATCATCGTGGACACGGCAGCCCCCCATTTCCAGCCCCTGCACGATGTCATGGCGGCGCTCGTCTGGTGCACCCAACCCGCTGATGTGCGGGACGTGATGGTGGCCGGTCGTTGGCTGTTGCGCGACCGGCGCCTGCTCACCCTGGACGAAGCGACCATTCTCGCCGGTTTCCGGGCCGAGCTCGAGCGGATGCTGACCCGCCCGTTGGGGCAGTTCAAGGCGTACGCGGTGTGAGGGAGGGATTGGTCGCCAGGTTGTACGTGGGGCCTGGGATAAGGCACAATCGGACCATCTCGTTTCAGGAGCCTACGCGTGCTCGACCGTTTCCTCGACCTCCTCACCCCCGCCGAACGGGAGCTGTTCCTCGGCCTGGACAGTCCCTTGGCCGTTCAGCGCTTTCTGGACGACCTGCCCTACAGCGCCGAAGATGCCAACCGGTGCCCGCTCCAGGTCCTGCGCGACCGTGTAGCCCACTGTCTGGACGGGGCCTTGTTTGCCGCAGCGGCGTTATGGCGCTTGGGCCATCCGCCCCTCATCCTCGACCTGTTGCCCGAACCCGGCCGCGACGATGACCACGTCCTGGCCATTTACCGGGTGGACGGTCACTACGGCGCCGTAGCCAAATCGAATTACGTGGGCCTGCGCTTCCGGGAACCCATCCACCGCACCCTGCGCGAGCTGGCGCTGTCCTACTTCGAGGCGTTCTACAACGTCGCAGGGGAAAAGACCCTGCGCGGTTATACTCGCCCCCTCGACCTCCGCCGCGAAGCGGCCGACTGGCTGTGGACATCGGCCGGCGCCGACCGGGTTTATAAACGGCTGCTCCGATTCGCCCCTATTCCCCTGCTCACACCGGCCATGGTCGCGCGCCTTTCGCCCGTGGACAGCCTCTCCTATGCGGCGATGATGACTGGCGCTAACCCTGCCGGACTCTACCGTCCCTCAGCGCTGATGGTGGGAAACCAGTAACCAGTAACCAGTATCGAATAACGAGTTACTGGATACTGGTTACTGGATACTGGATACTGGATACTGGATACTGGATACTGGATACTGGATACTGGGTATTGGTGCAATTCGTAGATTCTGTGTGGATCTGTATAATCTATGAAATTGGTGGTTTGTCTTGCAATCGACCCAGATTCGAGACAAAAGCCACCCATTGCGCGGCGTCCGGTTACCGATTATTCGGTTACTATCTCCACCTCCATCCACCCCCGTACCGAGTTGATCAGCCAGACCTTTTCGCTGCGGCTCAGGTCGGCCGGGGTGAGCACCCGCTCGTGGATGACCCCTTCGTCCAGCAGGGCCGCGCGCAGGGTGCCCGGCAACAGGCCGCAATCCACGGGCGGCGTGTACAGGCGACCGCCGAGGCAAACGACGAGATTGGCTCGGGTGGATTCGGTCAGTTCCCCGCGGGTATTCCAGAGCAACACGTCATCGCAGCCGGGACGGGCGGCCAGGGCGCGCTCGTACACCCGGCGCCGGGTTGTTTTGTGGTAGAGAAACGGGTCGGCCGGGTCCACGGGTTCGGGGGCCAGGGCCACCCGCAACGGTCGTCCGGGCGTCGGTTCCAGCGGCGCCGCCTCCACCCGCACGCGGCCATCCCGTTCGACCAGCAGCCGCACCTTGTGAGGCTGGGGCGGTAATGAGGCGGCCAATCCGGTCAGAGCGGCCTGCACTTCCTCGATCGCAAGGGGCACGGCGAAATAGACGGCGCTCTCGCTGAGGCGTTGGAGATGCCGGTCGAGCAGCCAGTAACCGCCGTCAGGCTTCCACAAGAGGGACTCCAACAGGGCAAAGGCAGGCGGTTCGGCCGTGAGTAGCCGGGCCTTGAGCAGGCATTCGGCGTATTCATCCCCGGTCTCGGCATCCCAGACGATGCCGCTGCCCACGCCGTACTCGGCGCAGCCGGTCGTTTTGTCCACGACTACGGTGCGAATCCCTACGCTGAAACGGGTGCGAACGCGACCTTCACCCGGCGCCAGATAGCCGATAGCCCCGGTATAGACCCCCCGCGGCTCGCCTTCGAGCGCGGCGATGATGCGCATGGTGCTCACCTTGGGCGCGCCGGTGATGGACGCGCACGGGAACAGCGCCCGGAACAGGTCCGTCACCCCAACGTCGGTAGCGGCGGTCACGGTCGAGGTCATTTGCCAAAGGGTGGGGTAGCGCTCGACCGTGAACAGGTGGGGCACTTCGACGCTGCCGACCGTCGCCACACGGCCCAGATCGTTGCGGATCATGTCCACGATCATGACGTTTTCGGCCCGGTTTTTGACCGACGCCCGTAGGGCCTGGGCTTGGGCTTCATCCTCGGCCAGGGTGCGCCCGCGCGGGGCCGTGCCCTTCATCGGCCGCGCCGTCACTCGGCCGTCCTCAAAGCGGAAGAACAGCTCGGGCGAGGCCGAGCACACGGCAAAGGTATCGGTTTCGATGTAGGCGGCATAGGGTGTGGGCTGCGCCTGCCACAACCGTCGGAAAAGCGCCCACGGGTCACCCTCGAAGCGGGCGCGCAGGCGCAGGGTGTAATTGACCTGATAGGTGTTGCCCAGAGCGATCTGGGTTTTGATCTGCCGGATGGCCTCGGCGTATGACTCCGCCGCGACCGATGGCTCCCATTCCCCCAGGGCAAAGTCGTCGTCGGCCGCGGGTAGATCGTCCAGCACGGCCGGTGGAGGGAACAGGCCCAGCCACACCAGCGGCACCGCCGACGAGGCCGGCGCGACCGTCAAGGCCGGATCGAAGGCCGGCGCGGCTTCGTAAGCGACAAACCCCACGGCGTAGAGGCCCTCGGCGCCCACGGCGGCTTCGGCCCGACGCAAGTGGGGTATCACATCGCGGACGTGATGCGCCACAAGCACGGCCACGGGGCGCTCGAATCGCCACCAGGCCTTTTCGGTGTCGGCGCGCAAAACGACAACAGGCAGCGAGAACGCCATAACGACGACCCTCTCCCTCTCCGATTCAGGCGATGTCGGCCGTGAGCGGTTGCGCCCTTTTCGCCTCCACCAGGCCGGCGAAGATGGTCTCCAGCCGTGAGGCGATATCGGGCCAGCTGTAGCAGCTCGCCATCTGCTCGGCCTGGAAGCCCAGGCGACGACGCAGGTCCTCATCCCGCAGGATGCGCAGGATGCGGTCGGCCATGACCGCGTCGTCCCCGCCCGGCACCTGATAGCCCGTGATGCCCTCGGCCACGGTGAAGCTCAGCCCGCCCACGCGCGAGGCAATGACCGGGGTGCCACAGGCCATGGCCTCCAGCGCCACCAGGCCGAAGGACTCGTAGTAGCTGGGGATGACGACCACATCGGCCGCAGCGTAGTAGTAGGGCAGCATCTCCTGGCGACGACGGCCCAGGAAGGCGACGAAATCGGTCAGGCCCAACTCGCGACTCAGGTCTTGCAACCGCACCATCTCACGCGACATCTGCTCGCGCGGGACGTTGGCATCACCGCCGATGACGGCCAGGCAGGGATGGGGTTCGTCGGGCGGCCAGGCCGCAAACACCCGGCTCATCGCCCGCAGCAACGTATCCACCCCTTTCAACGGCTCGATCCGGCCGACGAAGAGGACGAGATGGCGGTCGGGCGGCGCTTCCACGACGGCTTTAGCCTCGGCCTGGGGAATGGGATGGAACAGCGCGCGATCCACGCCCGGTGGGACGACCTGAATCCGGCCGGGCGGAGCGCCGTAACGGGTCACCATCTGGGTCTTCTCCAACGGGCTGGCCGCGATGAGGCAGTCGGCCACGGCCATGATGCCCGTCTCGGCCTCAATGCGCAGGTCGCTAACCCGTTCGCCGGTGTACTCGGAGACGTCGTTTTTCATGTGACCCAGGGTGTGGAACATCTGCACCATGGGCGCGTTCCAGGCGCGGCGTAACCGCTCGGCCACGAGTCCCGACAGCCAGTAGTGGCTGTGGATGATGTCGTAACGACGGCCGTGTTCGTGGGCATAGGCCAGAACCCCGGCGATGAACGCGTCGAGATGGTCGTACACGGCCTCGGTGCTGGGCAGTGGTGTTTCCGGTCCGGCCGGGATATGGACGACCCGACAATCCGGCCCCAGCTCGTGGCTGATGCGGGGCACGCAGGGGTCTTCCGAGCGGGTGAACACGTCCACCTGATGTCCACGGCGGCCGAATTCGCGGGCCAGGTCGCGCACATAGACGTTCATACCGCCGGTTTTCTTGCCGCCCAGGGCCGCCAGCGGACAGGTATGGACGCTAAGCATACAAATACGCATGGGAATCGCTAGAAAAGACGAAGGACGAAAGACGGAGGACGAAGGAGGAGGCGTTTGTTTTGATTGGCTGATGGTTACTGGGTATTGGTTACTGGTTACGGGTTGTGTCGAATCGTGATGTTCATCACACGCGCATCTATTGCGCCGAAACGGTATTTATACACCTCGTTTCCTTGCAAAAAGTCGAAAATGCGATAACCGCGCGCAATGGCGTCTTCGATCAGATACGAGTTGAGAACGATGCCAGGGCTGAGATGGGCATGGCGGGCCGGGTCGAAACCGGAGTTATAGACCCAAATGCGGTCGTGAAAGGCGAAGTTGAAGAAAGTCGCCGCTGGTTCCCCTTCGATCTCGATGAAGGCCAGCGCCAGCCAGCCCACCCGCGCCATCGTCCGGGCCAGACGATGGAAAAAATGGGCCATCTCCGGGGTCATGAACGCCTCCTTCTCGGCCGAAGCCAGGCGGTGCAAGGCAATGAAGCGTTCGACCCACGGTTCCAAGTCCTCCTCGGTGGCGATCACGAACCAGCGCCAGTGGCTCACCTCGCGTTCCAGCCGATTCCGTTTGCGGCGCAGCTCGTGGCGTTGCTTTTTGTCCAGGCTTTGCAGGTAAGCCTCGAAGCTGGAAGGCAAGACGAGATAGGGCGCCACATCCTCCTGCGTGACCGTGACCGTCAGGCCGGCCTGGCGGGCCATGTCGGCCAGCAGGCTGTAACTCAGGGAGGATTCGTGCAGGTTGCACAGGGTGATTGCGTCCCACGGCAGGGCCTGTTCGCTCTGCAGAAAACGTAAAAAACCGCCGTACACATCGGCCTCGTGTCCGGCGGCGCTGATGATGTCGAGATAATCGGCCACCTCGGTACAGCCGACCACCTGCCAGTGGTGGGTGGGTGTATGGCAGGCGCCGAACAGGGGGGCAATGCCCACCAGCTCGCCGTCGGGCCGGCGCCAGGTCAGGATGCGCAGGGCGCCCGTGCCCAGGCAATCCCACCAGGTGGTTTGCCATTCCCACGTCAGGAAAATGGATGGGAAGCGGCTGCGCATGAGCAGCGCATTCCATTCGTTGCGCAAGGCGGCAAAACCCTCAGCCCCTTCGTACAAGGTGAGGCGCAGACCATCGGCGGGTATGGTGGATACGGCGGGCATGGGTGGGAACTGGTAACTGGATAACTGGTAACTGGATAACTAGTAACTGGTAACTGGAAGAAAGACGATGCTCGGCTTTCATGCCGGGTTAGGACCGACAGCGAGGACGGAAGACCAAGGCCGCATGACGGTTTTTTCGTCGTCCGTCGTTCGTCCTTCGTCCCGGCCTGGGGGCGACTCTCGGAACGGAAGACCAAGGCTTGCTGGACGGTTTTTTCGTCGTCCGTCGTTCGTCCTTCGTCCCGGCCTGAGGCCGACTCTCGGAACGGAAGACCAAGGCCGCATGACGGTTTTTTCGTCGTCCGTCGTTCGTCCTTCGTCCCGGCCTGAGGCCGACTCTCAGGACGGAAGACCAAGGCCGCATGACGGTTTTTCGTCATCCGTCGTTCGTCCTTCGTCCCGGCCTGAGGCCGACTCTCGGAACGGAAGACCAAGGCCGATAGGCCTCTTCTCAGTGTAAGAC
>JAOADB010000074.1 GCA_026417535.1 Caldilineales bacterium | reverse complement strand
AGTAACTAGTAACCAGTAACCAATCACCAATCACCAGTTACCACTATGCTCCTGCGAACGAAGCTTTTCGGCAAAACCTACGAATTCGGGAGTATCAAGGAGCTGCTGGCCAAGGCCAATGAGGAGAAATCGGGGGATCGGCAGGCCGGCATCGCCGCGAACAGCGTGGCCGAACGGATGGCGGCCAAGCACGTTCTGGCCGAGGTGACCCTGGAGGTCCTGCGCCAGAACCCGGTCGTGCCCTACGACGAAGATGAGGTCACGCGCGTCATTGACGATGCCGTCAATGAGACGATCTACAACGAGATCAAAGGCTGGACCGTGGGCGAGTTTCGCGAGTGGTTGCTGGCGGATACGACCACCGGCGACATGATCCGCCGAGTCAGCAAAGGGCTGACCTCCGAGATGGTCGCCGCCGTGACCAAGCTCATGTCCAATCTCGACCTCATCTACGCCGCCAGCAAAATCCGAGTGACGGCCCATTGCAACAACACCATCGGCCTGCCCGGCACCCTGGCCTCCCGCAATCAACCCAACCACCCCACCGACTCGGTCGAGGGCATCCGCGCTACGATTTACGAGGGCCTTAGCTACGGGTCGGGCGATAGCGTCATCGGCATCAACCCGGTGGATGACACCCTGGGCAGCGTCATGCGGCTGATGGACATGACCTATGACATCATCCGCAAATGGGAAATCCCCACCCAAAACTGCGTTCTGGCCCATGTGACCACGCAGATGGAGGCTCTGCGCCGCGGCGCGCCTGTGGGTCTGGTCTTCCAAAGCATTGCCGGCTCCCAAAAGGGCAACGAGGCTTTCGGTATCAGCGTGGGCATGCTCGACGAGGCGTTCGAACTGGCCAAAAAGTACTGTTTCACGGCCGGGCCGAACTACATGTACTTCGAGACCGGACAGGGTTCCGAGCTTTCGGCCGACGCCCATCACGGCGCCGACCAGCTGGTGATGGAGGCCCGCTGTTACGGTCTGGCCAAACGCTATCAGCCCTTCCAGGTCAACACCGTCGTCGGCTTCATCGGCCCCGAGTACCTGTACGACGCCGTGCAGATCACCCGCGCCGGTTTGGAAGACCACTTCATGGGCAAGCTGACGGGTATCCCGATGGGTTGCGATGCCTGCTACACGAACCACGCCCGCGCCACCCAGAACGATATCGAAAACCTGGCCGTGTTGCTGACGGCCGCCGGGTGCAACTACTTCATGGGCGTGCCCATGGGCGACGATGTCATGCTCAGCTACCAGTGCACGAGCTATCACGATGCGCCCACCTTGCGCCAGCTGCTCAATCTGCGGCCCCTGCCCGAGTTCGAATGCTGGATGGAGAGCCTGGGCCTAATGAAGGACGGCCGCCTGACGGAGAAGGCCGGCGACGCCTCGTTCTTCCTGCAACGCTGAGGAGGTTTCCGTGGACCAAGCCAAGATCGAAGCCATTGTCCAGGCCGTGCTGGCCGAGTTGGCGAAAACCGGCGCCACCTCTGCCGCGCCGGCCCCGGCACCCTCGGCCCCTTCGCCGGCCGCGCCGGGCGATCTCGTCATTGACCTGCCCGACCCCACCCGTCCCGAAGCCCGCCGCGCCATCGGTGTTGACCATCCCTACGACCTCGAAGGGCTGCGCAACCTAGCCGCCACCACGACCGCCCGTCTGGCCGTCGGCCGCGCGGGTCCCCGCCCCAAAACCCGCACCCTGCTCCTCTTCCAGGCCGACCACGGCGTCACCCAAGACGCCATCTACGGCGAGGTCAACCCCGATGTGCTCAAACAGTTCGACCTCTTCACGGTGCAAACCCAGGTGCGCGATCGCCAGGAGTACCTGTTGCGACCCGACTTGGGCCGGCGGCTGTCGGACGAGGCCAAGCGGGTCATTGCCGAGCGTTGCGTGAAGAACCCGCAGGTGCAGATCGTCGTCGGCGACGGGCTGAGCGCAGCGGCCATCAACAACAACTTGCCGCAGATCTTCCCGGTCATCACCCAGGGTTTGAAGGCGGCCGGCATCCGCATGGGCACGCCTTTCTTCATCAAGTTCGCCCGCGTCGGCGTCATCAACGATGTCAACGAGATCGTCGGCGCCGATGTCGTCGTCATCCTCATCGGCGAACGGCCCGGTTTGGGGGTGGCCGACGCCCTCAGCGCCTATATGGGCTGGCGACCCGGCCCCGGCAAGACCGACGCTCATCGCGATGTCATCTGCATGATCACGGCCAACGGCGGCACGAATCCCCTGGAGGGGGGCGCCTATGTGGTCGAGCTGATCAAAAAGACCCTGAAATACCAGGCCAGCGGCGTCGAGCTCAAGCTCAAGAGCGCGGGCGCCGGCTGATAGAACCTCGTTTCACGTTTGAACGTTCAAAGGTTCAAACGTTTGAGCATTCCCCAGGAGCATGGCCCATGGGCATTCTCGAACCGATCAAACCCACCATCCTTGCCGCCCGGCTCATCCCCAACGTGCACCCCGATTTCGCCGCCAAGATCGGCCTGAAGCCGCATCAGCGCAGCCTGGCCCTGATCACCTGCACGATTGATGACTCGCTCTACGTGTCGCTGGATGAGGCGACCAAGAAGGCCGATGTCGAGGTGGTCTACGCTCACAGCTTCTATGCCGGCTCGGCTCACGCCTCCGGTCCCCTGTCGGGCGAGATCATCGGCATCCTGGCCGGACCGAACCCGGCCGAAGCCCGCGCCGGTCTCGATGCCTGCGTGGCCTACGCCGAGGAACAGGCCTGGTTCTATTCGGCCAACGAGGACAACTCCATCGTTTTCTTCCCTCACACCATCTCCCGCTCCGGCACCTATCTGAGCAAGGCGGCCGATGTGCCCGTGGGCACGCCCCTGGCCTATCTCATCGCGCCGCCCATCGAGGCCACCTACGCCATTGACGCCGCGCTGAAGGCAGCCGAGGTCGAGATGCGGGTGTGGTGGGCGCCGCCTTCGGAGACGAACTTTTCCGGCGCGCTGCTGTCGGGCACCCAGAGCGCCTGTCGCGCGGCGTGCCAGGCCTTTCAGGATGCCGTCCTCGACGTGGCCCGTTATCCCCACAAGTACACCTGAACCGCCGGTCGGCCCGGAGAGATCATGACCGATACCTACGACCTCGACCTGCAGTCCATTCAGGAGGCCCGGCGGCTGGCCGTGGCCTGTCGCGAGGCCCAACGTCAGTTTGCCACGGCCTCGCAGGAGACCGTGGACCGCATCTGCGCGGCCATGGCCGAGGCGGCCTTTGCGGCATCCGAACGGTTGGGCCGCATGGCCCACGAGGAAACCGGCTACGGGGTGGCCGCGCACAAGCGCCTGAAGAACGAATTCGCCAGCCGTGGGGTCTGGAATTCGATCAAGGACATCAAGACGGTCGGCGTGATCGGCCGCGATGAGCGCCGCAAAATCGTCGAGATCGCCTGGCCTGTGGGGGTCATCGCCGCACTGACGCCCTCGACCAACCCGACCTCGACCGTGATGTACAAAATCCTGATCGCGGTCAAAGCCCGCAACGGCATCGTCATTGCCCCCCATCCGGCCGCCAAGGAGTGCTGTTACGAGACCGCGCGCATCATGGCCGAGGCGGGTGAGGCGGCCGGGATGCCCAAGGGCCTGGTCAGTTGCATGCGCAAAGTGACCCTGGCCGGTTCGCAGGAGCTGATCCGTCATTACGCCGTCTCGCTCATCCTGGCCACGGGCGGCAGCGCCATGGTCAAGGCCGCCCATAGCGTGGGCAAACCGGCCATCGGCGTGGGGCCGGGCAACGTGCCGGTCTATGTGGACCGCAGCGCCGACATCAAAAAGGCCGCTTGGGATATCGTCAACAGCAAAGCCTTCGATTGTTCGGTGATCTGCTCGACGGAGCAGGCCGTGGTGGCCGATAAACCCATTGCCGCAGAGCTGCGGGCCGAGATGGAGAAACACGGGGCCTATTGGCTCGATGCCGGCCAGAAAGCGGCCATCGCCCGGGTGCTTTTCCATCCCGACGGCACCATCAACCCCAGGAGTGTGGGCCAGACCCCGCAAAGCCTGGCCCGCATGGCCGGGATCAGCGTTCCCCGCCGGGCGCGGGTGCTCGTTGCCGACCTGGACGGCGTCGGCCCGGACCATCCCCTCAGCCGTGAGAAGCTGACGACCGTGCTCGGTTTCTACGTCGAGGACGGCTGGCGCGCGGGTTGCGAACGCTGCATCCAGCTGCTCAAATTCGGCGGCGACGGTCACACCCTGGTCATCCACTGCCGGGACGAGGACGTGATCATGGCCTTCGGCCTGGAAAAGCCGGCCTTTCGCATCGTGGTCAACACCTGGGGTACGATGGGCGCCATCGGCGCCACCACCGGCGTCATGCCCTCGATGACCCTGGCGCCCGGCGGCATCGGCGGCGCCGTCACCAGCGACAACATCACGGTGACGCATCTGATGAACATCAAGCGCCTGGCCTATGAGCTGGCGCCGCCGCCCGAGCTGGCCTTGACCCTGGCGCCCGATGTCGAGGGCGCGGCCGCACCGACCCCGGCCGGCGAGCTGAGCGCCGATGTGATCGAAACCATCGTCCGCCGCGTTTTAGCCGAAATACGAAAGTAGTTGGTAACTGTGATTGGTAACTGGTCATTGGTCATATAACGTTTTTTGGCGCTAATTACCAGTTACCAGTTACCAGTTACTAGTAACCAGTAACCAGTAACCATTTTCCCCATGAGCAGTCGGCGTTGTCAGGCCTTGACCCAAAGCGGTTTGCGGTGTCGTAATACCGCGCTGGAAGGTTCGCCCTATTGCCGGCGGCATCAGGGGTGGACGCCGGGCGCGGCCGAGACCGCCGTTGAATCCCCGGCGGAGCCGCCACCGGCGCCGGTGGCAACCCCGGCCGCACCGGTCGCTCCTCCGGCGCCGCTCACGCCCCCCGCCGAACCGGTCCTCCCGCCGTCGCCCGCGCCGACGAGTTCGGCTCCTTCGCTTCCACCCTCTCCTCCTCCTTCTCCTCCTGAGGTTTCCCGTATGGCAGACATCCAGATGATTGCCCTGGGCATGATCGAAACGAAAGGTCTGGTCGGCGCCATCGAGGCTGCCGATGCCATGGTCAAGGCCGCCAACGTCAAGCTGATCGGCAAGGAGACCATCGGCGGTGGCTATGTGACGGTTATGGTGCGCGGGGATGTCGGCGCGGTCAAGGCCGCGACCGACGCCGGCGCAGCGGCAGCCCAACGCGTGGGCGAATTGGTGAGCGTCCACGTCATCCCGCGGCCCCACAGCGATGTCGAGTTCATCTTGCCGAAGGTCGAATAAAAAAACCGACCGCCTCTTAGTCGCCAAGAAACACGGCAATCGTTGGTGTCTTTGTGATAGATCTTCCCTTCCCGCCATCGGCCGCCTGCTAGGACGACGGACGCAAGACGTAGCGCAAGATGGCGTCTTGCGCTACATCTCATCGTCATCGGCCTGAGTCGTTACCAAAAGACCCCGTGAACGCCCATGAAACGTCGCGTCTACACCGTCGCCGCCGTCGAGCAGCTGGCCGCCGAAGGCCAGAAACGCCTGGTGCTGTCTCGCACCGACCTGGTCACACCGGCGGCCCGTGATCGCGCCCACGAGCTGGGCATCGAGCTGATCGCCGCCGACGGCGGGCCGACCGCATTGCCGCCCTGGACCGGCGCGGCCCAGGACCTGAGCCATCGGCCCCTCATCGGCCCGCGGCCGCAGCCAACCCCACCCCCTGCAGGGGAACCATCGTTGGAAGACCAGGTGCGCCGCGTGGTCACGGCCATGCTGGCCGAAGGCCGCGCTTCGGCGCCGACCACCGCGCCCGGTCCGCGCGGCGTGAGGCATGTGGACGGCCGTGACGTGACCATGGCGCCGTTTCCTTTTCCCATCCACCGGCCCGAGATGGACGTGCGGCTACAAGACGTGATCACGGCCGCCCACGGCTCGCCTATGGCTGCCGGCTTCATGAGCCTACACAAGGGCAGCTTTCCCTGGACCCTGAACTACGACGAGATCGAGTACGTCATCGAAGGCGAGCTGCACATCGGCACCGACCGGGGCGTGATCGTGGGCCGACCGGGCGATGTCATCTACATCCCCAAGGGCACGGCCATCACCTTCGGTACGCCGTCGTGGGCGAAGTTTCTTTACGTCACTTTCCCGGCCGAGTGGGCAGGCTGAGCCATGACCATCCTCACCGAAGCCGAGCTGCGCAACCGCATCCGCCAACCCCGCAAAGGGGAGACGTTGACCGTACCGCCGGGGACGCGATTCTCGCCGGCCGCGGCCGATTTCATCAAGCATTGGCAGATCCTGGTGGTCTATGCCGACGCGGTCGCCGCGGAACCGTCGCCGGAACCGGAGCCACCACCCGCGACAACGGCCCGACCGGCCTGGGATAAGCCCGGTACCTTCCCGGTGCGGCTGGAGGGCGAGCTTCCCCGCTGTGTGAGCTGCGGGATGCCGGTCAAACCCAAACCGGAGCACCTGACCCAAGTGGATGCCGGCCATTTTGCGCCCAAAAATACCCCGCGCATCCGCTTCCGCGGCAAGCTGGACACCCTGCACGCGGTCTGTATGCTCGTGGCCGCCCGGGCTGCGGCGGTCAACCTGCCTCAACTGGCCGAGTATCTGCACACCCTGGCCGCCTATTGCCGGGAAATCCTCAGCGCCGAGTACAATAACCGCGAGGTGGCGCCCATCGCCTTGGCCGGGTTGGACGAGGCTGCGCTGCGGCAAGCCACCCATGACCCCAAGACGGCGTTGGGGATCGAGCACATCGTGCCCGGTCCCGACGATCACGAAATCCTGCATTGGCTCAATTTCCTGCGTTGTCTTGCGCGCGAGGCCGAGATCGCGGCCCTCGATGCCGTGGCGCCGGTGCCGGGCTATACCCTGCTCCATCCTTCGCTGGCCCAGGCCGTCAATCGTCTCAGCAGCGCTGTCTATTACCTGGAGTTGCTCTTCAAGGCCGGTAAGCTGACATGGAAGATGCCGTTGTGAGCCTGCCGGCGGCGCCCTTGGCCCCTCTTGACAATCCCTATCTCGAGGCCGTCCTGCAGGCGGCCGACGAGGCCATCCGTCGTCCCCACGCCAACGGCTACCGCGAGCCGGTGCACGTGGGGGTGGATTTGGGCACGGCCTACGTGGTGTTGTTTGTGCTCGACGCCGAGAAGCGGCCGTTGGTGGGCGCCTATCGCTACGCTGAGGTCGTGCGCGATGGGTTGGTGGTGGATTTCGTGGCCGCCACGGCCCTGGTGCGCGAGCTGAAGGCCCAGGTCGAGCAGCGTCTAGGGTTCCCGTTGCGGGCGGCGGCCACAGCCTACCCGCCCGGCGTGCCCCTGGCCGAGGTACGGGCCACCCGCTATGTGCTGGAAGCGGCAGGGCTGGAATGCACCGCTCAGGTGGACGAACCCACCGCCGCCAACGCCGTCTTGCAGGTGGCCAATGGCGCCGTGGTGGACATCGGCGGCGGCACCACGGGCATCGCCGTCGTGGAAAACGGCCGGGTCATCTACACGGCTGACGAACCCACCGGCGGCACCCATTTCACCCTCGTCATCGCCGGCAGCCATCGCATCCCCTTTGCCGAGGCCGAAGCCATGAAAACGGATCCGCGGCAGCAACCGCGGTTGTTCCCCGTCGTGCGGCCGGTCATGGAAAAGGTGGCCACCATCATCGCCCGCCACATTCGACCTTTTGCCGTCGAGGCCCTCTACCTGGTAGGCGGCGCCGCAGCCTTTCACGGTTTCCCCGCCGTCGTCACCGAGATCACCGGCATTCCGGCCTTCACGCCTAGCCGTCCCCTGTTCGTTACCCCGCTGGGGATCGCCATGAACGACCCCGGCTGAGGTGGTCCTTCGTCCCGATAGAGGCCGAGAAAAGGACGAACGAAAGACGGTGGACGAACAAGGCTTCGTCTTCCATCCTTCGTCCTCCGTCCCCAAACGAGGCCGATGACCGGCCTTTCACACGAATCCCAAGTCGCACAAGTTCCCCAAAATGGCCGATAAGTTCGAACTCCGCGCCTATTGCTATCTCGACCGTATGCAACCCCAATACGCCGCCTTTGTGGGCACCATCACCCAGGGCGACCTGCCGGTGGAAGGCATGGCCAGCCTGTACGTGGAGATGGCTCCGGGCAACTGGGTGTTCCGCGTGGTGGATATCGCCGTCAAGGCCACCGATGTGCGGCCGGGCGCCCAAATCGTCGAACGCGAGTTCGGCATGTTCGAGATCCACTCTCACTCCCAGGCCGATGTGCTCCAGGCCGGCGAGGTCGTCCTGCGCGAGCTGGGGCTGCGGATCCAGGACCGTAAGAAGCCCGAGATCGCCTCGTTGCAGGTGATCACGAACGTGAACCCCTACCAGGCCCAGCTGCTCAACCGTTTCGTGCGGGGGATGATGCTGGTGCCAGGCCAGACCCTGCTCGTGCTCGAATGCGCGCCCGCGGCCTACATCAACCTGGCCGCCAACGAGGCCGAAAAGGCGGCGCCGGTGAATCTGATGCACGTGTCGTCGGTGGGGCGCTTCGGCCGCATGTGGATGGCCGGCACCGAGGCTGACATTCTGGCCGCGCGCGATGCCGCCGTGAAGGCGTTGGAGAGCATCGAAGGCGTTTGAACCGTGCAGGAGGCGAGCATGCCCAGGCGAGTGTTGACCCAACGCGATATCGAGGACCTGGCTGCGGCCGGCACCACCCAGATCGAACTCGATGCGGACACCTTGGTGACGGCCCTGGCCCGCGACCGCGCCCGCGAGTTGGGCGTGCGCCTGCTACCGGCGACGGGCGCTCGCCCCACGGCCCCGGCCACTGCCACCGACCTCCACGCCCGGGTACGGGCGGCGGTGATCGCCCGCTTGGGCGGCACGCCGGAAGGACTCGATGCCATCATCAGCCGCGTGCTGGAGGGCAAGCAAGGCGGATGATTCTCGGACGGGTGTTGGGCACGGCCGTAGTTACCCGCAAATATCCGGGGCTGGAGGGGGCCAAGTTCCTGGTGGTGCAGGAACTGACGAAAGACCTGCGCCCGCGCGGGCGGCCAGCCGTGGCCGTGGATGTCGCCCAGGCCGGCGTGGGCGACCTGGTGTTTCTGGCCCGTAAGCGGGAGGCCTCGATCGCCTATCCGGTGCCCGATCTGCCCATTGACCTGGCCATCGTGGGCATTGTGGATACGGTGGACCTCGCCGGCCCGTATCCGATGGAGCTAAGGTTCGGTTATACCCGGTTTGATGGCAACGGGTAATCGGTTCGTTTTGCGTCGTTGCTTTCGGCGGCCCGGTCGGGGCTGAGGCGGGCCTCGACGTGGTCTCCCGCGCGGTGGATTCAGGCGGTGCGTAACGCCCCAAGCGGGATGAATCGCCCCGCGCAGTGGGTCCCTCCAACGCGCCGCGCCGAAACCGGAAGGACCGCCACGCGCCGCGTAAGGGGCGGCCGGGCGGCAAGGCCGCCCGGCCGCCCCCTGGGACTCCGCCAACGGCCGACCCCCGCCATCCGACGCCGCGCCCCGCCAACACCCGCCTCGCCAGCCCGGCCTCGTTCCCCCATCACCCGCCTCGCCGTCGCGCCGGGTCGCGGGCTCATCCCAGCAGACCTGCCGGGTTTGGCGCTGCTCTGCAGCGCCCTCCTCCTCCAAGCCCCTTTGCCGAGCGAAGGATGGTAAAATAGGGCGCTGCGCGCAAAGACTTGACCCAGGCAACGCGTGTCCTCCCCCGGAACTCAGCTCCTGTTCGGCGCGGCCGGACGCGATCGGCCCGGCGTTTCTGTCGAGTGAAGGTAACGAGTCAGCCCACTGCCTCACGCTCCGGATGGATCTCTCCTTCCCGCCACAGGCCGCTCGCTCGGACACGAATGTAGCGCAACGGCTAGCCGTTGTGCTACAACCCCTGTCGGAACCTGGGCCATCCTCGTCATCGGCCTGAGTCATTACGAGTGAGGTATGAAAACCGTCTCGATCATCATCCCGACCCTCAACGAAGAGGCCTATCTTCCGGGTTTGCTGGAGGCCATTCGCCAACAGACCTGCCCGCCATTCGAGGTCATCGTCGCCGACGCCGGCTCCACCGATCGGACGGTCGAAATCGCCCTTCAAGCGGGGTGCCGGGTGGTGCCTGGCGGCAGACCGGCGCGCGGACGCAATGCCGCGGCGGCGGTTGCGCGTGGGGATATTTTCCTGTTCCTGGATGCCGACGTACTTCCTGAGCCTGAGTTTCTGGCCGCTTCTCTGGAGGAATTGGAACGCCGGGGCCTGGATGCCGCGACCTGTCCGGTGCAACCCTTGGGCGGGAACCTGACCGATGCCATCTTTCACCAAATCGCCAATGCCTTTATTAAGGTCGCACGGCCCTTCTATCCCCATGCCCCGGGTTTCTGCATCTGGAGCAGCCGCCAGACGCACGCGAGCATCGGTGGATTCGATGAGACACTGCCTTTATCCGAAGACCACGATTACGTGCGCCGTGTGGTCGCTCAGGGGGGCCGATTTGGCATTCTGCGCGTGCCGATCCCTGTATCCATCCGCCGGTTGGAAACCGATGGCCGCTGGAATGTGGCAGTGCGTTACTCTTTTCTAACGATTAATCAGATGATGGGAAATCCGTTCAGTCCAACTCTATTGGATCGTTATCTCGGTGAATATCGCTTTGGACATCATGCACCGACGACCCATTTTCACCGAATAAAACCCGTAGATTCTCGTGATATTTCTCTATTCTTTTCTTATAGACGAATACTTGGTCAAAAAGCAAAAAATTCTCGTTATCTAATAAATTTTGGCGAAAATACCGTAAATCAAACTAAGCGTATCTTATATCACTTTTTTAGCGAGAGATCGTCATTTGCTGTAAATCAATCGCAGGATAATAACGAACCGCAGTAAAGTAACAATTGTTGGTAACCACTCAGGCCACTGGCGGGAGGGAAAGACCCCTCCGGGCCGTAAAGCCCTCGGCTGAGTCGTTACGTAAGGTGATCTGACCAATCAGCCAATCCGCGGGAGCTGCTCACCGCTGAGCATCTCGACGATGCGCTGGCCGCCGATGCGGCTGCGCAGGATGACCCGCCGCGGGTGCTCGGCCACGACTTCGCCGATGATGGCCGCCTCGCGACCTTGGGGATGGCTGCGCATGGCCGCCAGCGCCGCTTCGGCCGCCTCCGGTGCCACGATGACCAGGCACTTGCCCTCGTTCGCCACGTAGAGGGGGTCCAACCCCAAAATTTCGCAGGCCCCGCGCACGGCATCGCCCACGGGGATCTGCGCCTCGTAGATCCGAATGCCCACGTTCGCCGCCCGTGCGATCTCGTTGAGCGCGCTAGAGATCCCGCCGCGGGTGGGGTCGCGCAGCACGTGCACGGCCTCGCCCACGGCATCGAGCACCGCTGCCACCAGCCCATGCAACGGCGCCGAATCGCTCGTCAACGCCGTCTCGAATTCGAGCCCTTCGCGCACGGACATGATGGCGATGCCGTGTTCGGCGATGGGCCCGTTGACCAGGATGACATCCCCCGGTTGCGCCCGCGTCGGCGCCACGTGAATCCCCGGCCGGATCAGCCCGATGCCCGACGTGTTGATGAATAGCCCATCGCCCTTGCCCCGGTCCACCACCTTCGTATCGCCGGTAGCGATGGGCACACCAACCTCCTCCGCCGCCCGTGCCAGCGAACGCACCATCTGCCACAGCTCCTCCATGGGCAGCCCTTCCTCGATGATGAAAGCCGCGGACAGGGCCAGCGGTTGCGCCGCGCACATGGCCAGGTCGTTCACCGTGCCGAACACGGCCAGCGAGGCGATGTCGCCGCCGGGGAACACGCGCGGGCTGACGACGAACGAATCCGTGGTGAACGCCAGGCGGGCCAAACCGTTGGTTGGGGCGGCCAGGCTCAGGATGGCGCCGTCATGCAGGCTTTCCAGCAGGGGATTGCGGAATGCCGGCAGATACATCCGCTCGATGAGCATCTGTGTCAACTTGCCACCGCCGCCGTGCGCCAGCGTGATCGTTGGATAGTCCTGGATGGGAATGGGGCATTGCAGAGCGAATGTTGTGTCCATGACAGTCTTTGCCGATTACGACTTTACTGCAAAAAAGATTACAATCACGAAGCCGCCAAGACACAAAGATGAAAATAACAAGAAATATCCAATCTCATGTCTTTTTGATAAAAAATTTTTGCAATAAATCCAATGACCAGTTACCAATTACCGGTTACCGACTCACCCTGCCGGAATTGAAATAGGCCGCGCAGGCGCCTTCGCTCGACACCATCGGCGCGCCCAAGGGATGTTCGGGCGTGCAAAGCGTGCCGAAAGCCTGGCACTCATGGGGTTTAACCAGCCCGCGCAGAATCTGGCCGGCAATGCACAGGGGCGATTCGGTCGCCACCACCCGGTCCACCCCGAAGCGGCGCTCGGCGTCGAAATCGGCGAATTCGGACCGCAGCCGGTAGCCGCTGGCCGGGATGACGCCGATCCCGCGCCAGGCCCGGTCGCATACCTCGAACACGCAAAAGGTCAGCTCTTGGGCGGCCCGGTTGCCCTCGCGCGTCACGGCGCGGGTGTACTGGTTCTCCACCCCCCAGCGCCCCTCCTCCAGCGCCCGCACCGTCATGTAGATACCCTGAAGCAGGTCCAACGGCTCGAAGCCGGTGACCACGATGGGGATGCGATAGCGCTCGGCGATGGGTTCGTACTCCCAATAGCCCATGACCGTACACACGTGCCCCGCGGCCAGAAAGCCCTGAACGTGATTGTCCGGCGATGAGAGGATGGCCTCCATGGCCGGCGGCACCATGACGTGCGAGCAGAGGATGGAGAAATTGCGCAGCCCCAGCTGTTTCGCCTGCCAGACGGCCATGGCGTTGCCGGGCGCCGTCGTCTCGAAGCCCACGGCAAAGAAGACTACTTCGCGGTCGGGGTACTTTTGCGCCAGTTTGAGGGCATCCAGGGGCGAATAGACCATGCGCACATCGCCCCCGCGGGCCTTCACGCTCAGCAGGTCGGTCTGGGAACCGGGCACCCGTAGCATATCGCCAAAGGATGTGAAAATGACGCCCGGTTGTTGGGCAATGGCGATGGCGCGGTCAATCAGCTCCAACGGCGTCACACAGACCGGACAGCCCGGCCCGTGCACCATCGTGATGGTCTCCGGCAGCATTTCGTCAATCCCGGCCATGATCAGCGTGTGAGTCTGGCCGCCGCACACCTCCATGATCGTCCACGGCTGGGTGACGGTACGTTCGATGGCCCGCAGAAAGGCGCGGACATCCTCCTCACGGCGATACTCATCCAGAAAACGCATGGCTCAACCTCCGGGCAGAGCGGTTCAATCGGGCGGCTCAGTCTGTTCCAGCTCCTGCAACTCGTTCATGGCCTGCAGGAAGGCGAACACCTCTTGGGCCTCGGCCTCGTTGATTTTGTTGAGAGCAAAACCAGCGTGAACGATGACGTAATCGTCCACCTGGGCATCGGGCACATAGGCCAGACAAACCTCTTTGGTCACGCCGCCAAAGCTGACCTTGCCCATGGTCATACCCAGCGGATTCGGTTCGATACTGATGATTTTACCGGGTACACCAAGACACATCGGAAACCTCACGCATGGGAGGATTGGGGAGCTTGGGGGAGCTTTGTCCGTCCATCGTCCATCGTCCACTCGCCGCTGCCACGGCGATCTGGCCCAGGCTGATGCCACCGTCGTTGGGCGGCACCTGGCGATGGAGCAACACCTCGAAACCGGCGGCCCGCAGCGCGCTCAGGCTGCGTTCAGTGAGCAGACGGTTTTGGAAACAGCCGCCCGTCAATGCCACCTGGGGATGACCCACGGCCTGAGCCACCCGGACGAGGACGGTCACCAGGGCATTGTGGAACCGACCGGCGATGACCCCGGCAGGCACGCCGCCGCGCACGTCGGCGATGACGGCTTCGAGCAGCGGCCCCCAGTCGAGCACGGCAGCCGCACCCGGAGACGCCGGGGTTATCAAACCGAAGGGATAGGCCGCACTCTCGGCCGGGTCGGTCACGAACTCGAGCCGCATGGCGGCCTGGCCTTCGTAGCTGACCCGCTGTTGCAACCCGATCAGAGCGGCCACGCCGTCGAACAACCGGCCCATGCTCGTCGTCCACGGCGCCCGGAAACCGCCGGCCAGCATCCGGGCCAGAACCCGCCGCTCGGCCGAGGTGCAGGAGGCCACGGGCGGCAGGTCTTCCCAGGCCAGGGCTGCCTCGCCGTACAGCTCCCAGAGCAGGGCCAGGGCCACCCGTCGCGGTTCGTGCACGGCGGCATCCCCGCCCGGCAACCGGAAGGGCCGCAGATGGGCCACCCGCGTGTAGGCGCGGGCATCGCCCAACAGGAATTCGCCGCCCCACACCGTCTCATCCGGGCCGTAGCCGGTGCCGTCCCAGGTCACGCCCAGGGCCGGCCCCGCGGCGCCGTTATCGGCCAGGCAAGCGGCCAGATGGGCGTGATGGTGCTGCACGGCGATGCGGGGAATGGCCTCGGGGAAGGCTTCGAGGGCGTAACGGGTCGAGGCATAGGCCGGGTGGAGGTCGTGGGCGATGGCGACGGGCTCCGCTTCGTAGAGCCGCAGGAAGTCGGCGATGACTCGCTCGAACGCGGCCATGGCCTCGGCCGTCTCCAGGTCGCCGATGTGCTGGCTGATGAAGACCTGACGGCCCACGCTGAGGGCCACCGTGTTCTTGAGATGGCCGCCCACGGCCAGGATGGTGGGCGCAGGAGCGTCCAGAAGCACCGGCAACGGCGCGTAGCCCCGCGCCCGGCGCAAGAGCCGCGGGGAATCAGCCACGATCCAGGCCACGCTGTCGTCCACATGGCGGGCGATGGGCCGGTCGTGGACGAGAAAGGCATCGGCCAGCCCGGCCAACCGCGTCAGCGCCTCGTCGTTATCGGTGCAGATGGGTTCATCGCTCAGGTTCCCGCTCGTGGCAACGACCGGCCGGTCCAACTCGCGCAGGAGCAGATGGTGCAAGGGGGTGTAGGGCAGCATGATACCCAGGGCCGGGTTGCCCGGCGCCTCCGCCTCGGCCACGGTCAGGGGCGGGGCGGCGTCGGCAA
>JAOADB010000073.1 GCA_026417535.1 Caldilineales bacterium | reverse complement strand
GCCGGTGACGATGGCCCAGGTTGCGACAGGGTTCCATTTTTGAGGGACCACTCGTTCGTCCTTCGTCCCGTCCATCCTCCAAAACCCGGGACGAAGGACGAACGCCGCAAGACGACCACCATCGTCTATCGTCCGTCGTCCACGAGACAACCATGGGCTCGTTGCGCTATCGCGATTCCGGTGTGGACATCGAAGCCGGCGAACAGGCTGTGGCGCTGATGAAAGCGGCCGTGCAGAGCACCTACGGTCCAGAGGTGCTGGCCGGGATCGGCGCTTTTGGCGGATTGTACGAGGCCGCAGCCGTGCGCGCGGCCGACGATACCATCCTGGTGGCCAGCACCGACGGCGTAGGCACGAAAACGCTGCTCGCCGCCCAACTCGGTCGCTGGGAAGGGCTGGGTCACGACATCGTCAACCACTGCGTCAACGATATCCTGGTCCAGGGCGCGCGGCCGCTCTTCTTCCTCGATTACATCGCCTCGGCCCGCCTCGATCCGGCCCAGGTGGCCGCCATCGTGGCGGGCATGGCGGCGGCGTGCCGGGCCGTGGGTGCGGCCCTGTTGGGCGGTGAGACGGCCGAGATGCCGGGGGTGTACATGCCGGGCGCGCTCGATGTGGTGGGGACGATGGTGGGAGTCGTTCGTCGTGGGGAGCTGATTGACGGCAGTCGCATTCGGCCGGGCGACCGCATCATCGGTCTGGCCTCCAACGGCCTGCACACGAACGGCTACTCGCTGGCGCGGCGAGTCCTGGCCGATGGGGACCTCGGCGCTGTGCCGCCTGGTGCCGACCGCCCCCTGGCCGACTTGCTGTTGGCGCCTCATCGCTGCTACCTCTCCCACATCGAGACGCTGCGCCGGGCCGGGGTGGACATCCGTGGGCTGGCCCACATCACCGGCGGCGGCATTCCCGGCAACCTGCCCCGCATCCTGCCTCCCGGCCGCCGCGCCGAGATCGCCTGGGGCACCTGGCCGGAGCCGGTCGTGTTCGATTGGATCCGGCGGGCCGGCCCCATTGCTGAGGAGGAGATGCGGCGGGTGTTCAATCTCGGCTTGGGGATGCTGGTCATCGTTCCACCGGAACAGGTCGAAACCGCGCAGGCGCTCCTGGCCCCGGAAGCGTGGGATGTGGGCGTCGTCCTGTAGGACAACTCCTGCGGAGTGGTCCTACATCGCCACGGCGCGGATGACATCCCCCCGGCCCAGGGCCGCCGTGGTCAAGCCGACGCCCCAGCCCGCCATCTGCACGGGCAGCCACCAGCGCACGGCCGCCCGCCCCAGGCGATAGGCCAGGGCGCCGGCCAGGCCGTGAGGATTGGGGATGTGGCGCAGACTCCGCACCTGAAAACTGGCCTGCTCCAGCGCCCGACGCAGGCTCATCGGCGTGAAGTGCAGGCGGTGCCGGGGCAAGTCGAGATGGAACCAATAGGGTCCGGTCAGACGGGCCACCCACGCGGCCAGGTTCGGCGTCTCGACGATGAGAAGGCCGCCGGGGCGCAGGGCCGGGCGCAAGTGCCGCAGCCCGGCCACGGCATCGTCCAGATGCTCCAGGACATGCCAAAGGGTGATGACATCGTACTCGGCCGGCGGCAGCTCTGCTTCGAGCAGGCCGCAGGTGTGTACCTGCAAACCCGCCTGCCGGGCGCGCGCGGCGGCGTCCGGGTCCGGCTCGATGCCGTCCACCTGCCAGCCCAGCGCCAACAGGCTGCCGCCGTAGGCGCCGCTCCCGCACCCCACGTCGAGCAGGCGGCCCGGAGGCGGCGGGGGTGGTTGCCAGGTCCACCCCCGCACGGCGGCCAGGCCACGGACCAAGAGCGCGGGCATCGGCCAGGCATCGGTCCCGTCGTAGCCGAACCCGCGCAGCACGGTCGCGCTCAGCCGGCGTCGCCAGCCCGTCGCCGGCCGATTGGCCCGGCGAAAACAAGCATACGCGGCCGGATACGCGGCCCGGCGCTCCTCGTCGCTCAGCGGCGGCTGGGTCTGTCCCAGGCCGCAGCCCGGACACTGCCAGACCTCGTACTCACCCGCGCGGCCGAAGTGGTAGTCCCGGCTGCGCAACAGCAGCCGGGTGGGACGTTCGCACAGGGGACACGGAGGCGCAGGGTTCATGGGGTGGATATCGAATCGGGGCACCGCCTTGTTTCTGCGCTCGCCATAAGCCGCATTCCTTGGCGAAGGACGAACGACGGAAGACGAAAGATGAAAAACGCCCGTCTACCATCCATCGTCTATCGTCCATCGTCCCGCTCAGCGTAGCATGACCTCGGTCCAGGCCGCAATCCACCCCTCGCGACCGGCGGCGATGCGCGCGGGGTCGAGGGTTACCGGATCGGCCGGTATCTCGGCCCATTGCCGGAACAGATCGCCGCTATCGGCCTTGCTGTTGGCCGGATAGACGAACATGTGCAGAGGGATGTCCTCCTGGAAGGTCGGGCTGAGCATGAAATCTACCAGTTTGGCCGCGGCCTCGCGGTGAGGGCTTTTCGCCAGGATGCCCACGAACTCGATCTGCAAGAAGGAGTTGCCGGGTGTGTTGACGCTCGCCGTCGGCGGCGCCTCCAGGTTGTTGAAATAGACCTCGGCTGCCGGGCTGGTGGCGTAGCTGACCACGATCGGCCGGTTGCCTTCGCCGCCCGAACCAACTGTGAACGCGCCCCAGTAGGCTTCGTTCCAGCCGTCCACAACGAGGACGTCGTTCTGGCGTAGCTCGCGCCAGTAGTCGAGGTAGGTGTAGCTGCCCGTCTCACCGAAACGGCCCACGGTGATCAGCAAGAAGACGAGACCTGGCGACGAACTGGCCGGATTCTCGACCACCGTCAGGCCCTTGTAGGCGGGTTGGGTCAGGTCACGGATATCGGTCGGGGGCGGAATGCCGGCCTTCTCGAACCAGGCGATGTCGTAGTTCAGGGTGACAAAGCCGTAGTCCACCGGCAGGAGCCGATTTTCGGGGTCGAGTTTGAACTCGTCCGGGATATCGGCCAGGAGCGGGCTGGCATACGGCGCAAAGAGGCCGGCATCGAGGGCGCGGCTGAGGAAGGTGTTGTCAATCCCGAAAACGACATCGCCCAAGGGATTTTCCTTGCTCAGGAGCAGGGTGTTGAGCATCTCGCCGGCGTCGCCGCTTTTCAGGATCTGGACGGTAATGCCGGTCTCGGCGGTGAACTGGTTGAGGACCGCTTCGGAGATGTCGAAGCTGTCGTGGGTGACGAGCGTCAGCGCCGGGGGCGGGGTGGGGGTAGCCGGCGCCGTGGTCGGCGTGGGGACGGGAGTAGCCGCGGGCGGCGCCGCGCAGCCCGCAGCGATCAGGCCCAGGAGGGCAAGGAAGACGAGAAAGGAGCGGAAACGCAAGAGGGGCATATCAACCTCACGGGGTGGATAAACGGTGATACGGATGGTGGTTTTTCAAAGACGAGCTGTGATCGTTTTACAATCACAAAGGCACTAAGACGCTAAGACACTAAGAACAATCCATTGCAACGTAAATGTAGCGCAAGATGCCATCTTGCACTACGTGATGCTATATCCATCGCAATGATATGAGTAAATGTAGCGCAAGATGCCATCTTGCACTACGTGATGCTATATCAATCGCTCGCCGGGCATTACGGGGCATCGGCGGCGCGGTGGATGACCAGCAAGACCCCGTGGCGCAGGCGGATGGTGGCCTCGCCGGCCGTCATCTCGTTGCTGATACCGCGGGTGCTGCCGAAGGGAAGGGTGAAGTCGTCGAGCAGCCAGCGCAGACCGCCCTCGTAGGTCAGCCCCTCGACCTGGGGGCTGAGGGCCAGCACCGAGACGGTATCGCCCGGCCGGCCGTGTAGCGTCAGCTGGTCGCGCACGATCCAGGCCGTTTCGCCGCCGTCGGCCAGACTGATCCGCAGGTTGGCCCAGGTCGGTGCGGCCAGGAGCAGCAGATTGGCCAATTCCTGGTCGAGCCGACCGCCCAAAGCCCCCAACACGAGCACCTCGTGGGCGCCCAATCGCTGTGCCGCGGCCAAGGCCAGTTCCAAGTCGGTGGCATCCTTGTCGCGCGGGTGTTGCTCGATGGCACAGCCGTGCCCACGCAAAAGGGCGACTTCGTCGGGGGTCAAGCTGTCGAGATCGCCGATGACCCATTGCGGCCACAGGCCCAAGCTCAGGGCATGGCGGGCGCCACCGTCGGCGGCCACGATACAATCATCATCGCGCAGGTGTGGGCGCAACCGTTCGGGCGCAGTGAGGTGACCGTTGGCAAAAAGGACGACGCGCATGGGAGCAAACGTGGAGAAGATGAAACCGCCGATTTCGTCCGATGAGAGGCCGAGCCAAGGGGGATGAAAAAAAGCCACCGGCCGGGCAGCCGGTGGCTCGATGAGGGAAAGCGCATTCACGTCTTTACCTACGCCGGCATTACCCGGATCAGGTGCGAGGGGTCGATGGCGAATGCGGCCATCCTCTCAGCCGGGCTTACCCCAGCTCCCCCTTGTTGGGCTTATCGTCTGCGATCGTAAACCATCCGCGGCGGGTTTGTCAATGCCGCGGAAGGGTGACTGGTAACTGGTGACTGAGGTTTGGCCGATTACCGGGACGAAAGACGAACGACGGAGGACGAAGGCCATCGTCCATCGTCCGCTCACGGCGTCGCCTGGGTGGGCGCAGGCGTCGGTGTGGGCGTGGGCTGACGGAAGAGGTCGCCCGGCAGGATGTAGGCCGGTCCGCTCCCATCTAGGCTGAGCACGGTGGGATACTGCCCCGACCACACGTTGACCGCCTGCCAGTTGATCAGTTCCGGCGTCAGGCTCTGGGCGATGAGGCGGTTGGCCTCGGCCTGGGCGCGCGCCTTGAGCAGAATGGCCTCGGCCTCGGCCTGCGCCCGCAGTTTGATCGCCTCGGCCTCGCCTTGGGCGATGCCGGTTCGCTCCAGGCGCTGGCGTTCGGCCTCGGCCTGCGCCTCGGTGATGATCCGTTGCTTTTCGAACTCGGCCTGTCGCGCCAGATTTTGCTTGGTGATGATGTTTTCTGCTTCGATCTGCTTCTTTTCGACAGCTTCGATATAAGCATCAGAAAACGTAATCTGGCGCAAACCGAAGAAGACAAGCGTTACACCTGCTTTGGCAAAGTCTTGTTCGAGTTGTCGGCGAATAATCTCCTGTGCTTCCTGAATGTCGCCGGAATAGAGTTGATTGGCCGTAAAATTGCGCAATAGCGTGCGAACCCAGACGCGACTGTTCTGTTTGATCAACTTTTCGACAACTTCGGCTTCGGTGCCGAGGTTGTTGACGATATTGGCCGCCTCTTGCGGATTGATGCGAAAACGCACGGTATAGCGCGCGGTGATCTGTTGGCCGTCGCTGGTGGCCGTATCCACCGGAATATCCTTGTAATCGGCGCGCGATTGACCGGGTTCATCGCTGGTCTCATAGACGATTTCCTGGGTGCGATAGACCACCGTCTGGTCAATGAAAGGAATTTTCCAGTTCAGACCCGGTTCAAACACGGCGACCACCCGTCCCAACCGTTTGACCACGGCGACGGAACCGGCCTGGACGATGGTGTAGCTGTTGGCGATGGCAAAGATGCTGAAGACCAGCAGAAAGACCACTACCGCCGGCATCACGGCCGTGGCTGGGCTGACCGTCGTCTTGCGATCGCGGGCGCGGGCGCCGACAATGAGCGCCGCAACGCCCAAGCCGGCGATGAAGGCGATAATGAGAGTGGAGATGAGCTGTCCCATGGGTGATAGACCTCGGAAAAGGGGTGTAACTTTTTATAACCACAAAGTCACAAAGACACTGAGAACACCAAAAATGAATTTTTGGGGTAGAAAATTACTTGTCAATCTTTTTGGCAACTAATCGGTAAAAAATAAGAGAGTTCGCTCAACATGGGTCAGATCCATGAAATAATATTTCACAATTTTTTTATCCTTACCTGATATGACAAATTTAGTATATATTTGTCAAAAATTTTCAATTATCTTCTTAGTTATTAAAAAGCTCGATAAGTGCTCTTTTATTTTGAAAAAATTATTTTTTAGAGTTCTTTGTGTCTTCGTGTTTTTGTGATCATAAAAAGAAAATAACAAGTATTATTTTCCAAACGTCCTCTTAGTGTCTTTGTGATTATAAAAACGTCACGGGATGATCAGTCGTTGGCCGGAGAAAATACGGCTGGGATTTTCCAATTTGTTGATTTCGGCGATGGCCTTGGGACTGACGCCGTAGCGGGCCGCAATCGAGCTCAGGGTTTCACCGGGTTGTACGATGTGGACCCGTTGCGCGCCGGCAGCCGGCGTTTGCTGCCGGTAGGTGGGGATGATCAGCCGCTGGCCAACCCGAATCGTGGCCGGGTTCGTAATCTGATTGATCGCAGCCAACTGGTCGAGGGGCACCCCGTACTGGCGGCTGATGCCGTAGAGCGTTTCGCCGGCGCGCACCACGTGCACGTAGCCCTCGACGGTCGGGGTGGCAGCCGGCGCCTGACCGGGGATCACCAGCTCCTGACCGACCCGCAGCAAGCCGGGGTTGCTCAGACGGTTGAGCTGCGCCAGTTCGTTCACCCCAACGCCAAAGCGCCGGGCAATGGCCGACAGGGTGTCGCCCGCCTGTACGGTGTACACGAACGTGCCGGTCGGGACCGATGTCGGTTGGGCCGGCGTCGCCTCGGTGGCGGTGATAGGAGTAGGCGGCAGACCCGTCAGCGGGCCGAGGTCGCCGCGCGTGGGCATCGGCCCAACCGTGGGCATGGCCGCCGGATTGACTGCGGCCGGGCTGGCGACGACCGTAGCAACCGGGGTACTCCCAACGGCCGTCGTCGCCAGCGGCAACGTCGTCGCCGGTGGGCGTTCGCGGGTGCAGCCGACCAACGCCATCACCAGGGCGGCTAGCAGGAGGCCGCGCCGGCCCGAAGGGCGGCAACGGGACGAGAGTGGGTTCATAGGCGCATAACGGCCGAGGCCGATAGCGAGCGGCCAATGGCGGGAAGGGAAGACCCGTCCGAAGCGTGAGGCAGTGGGCTGAATCGTTACGAAGGACGATAGAATCACCATCGTCCTTCGTCTGTCGTCGGCGATGGCCCACCGGGCCGGGGAGCCTCCGGCCAGAAGCCGGTCAGCGCCGCCTCCAGGCATTGGTCCAAATCGCCGTAACGCATCTCAACCCGGCTGTGCATGGGCGCATAGCAGGCCATTTTGCCGGCATTCGTGGCCATGCGGCGGATGCCCAGCTGACGTACCGGCGCCACCACGGCGCAGGTATCGGCCACGACTTCGCCACCGGCGGCCTCGATGATCGACACCCAGCCATCGCGGGCGGCGCGTTCGCGCACGATCTGCGAGGTCGTCACCCACAGACGGGTTGCCAGCCGCTGGCCCTGCAGGCGTCGGGCCACGCGTTCGATCTCGCTGTAGGAGGCATGAGGACAACCGATGGTCACCAGGTCAATGGCGGTCGTTTCCGGGTTGGCATCCATGACCGCATAGGCGGACGCCAGGCTGTCAATCACGATCCGGCGGGCATCGGGCCGGGTCAGCGCCTCGCCCAGGTCACGGGCTTCGGGGGTGTAGCCGGCCACATGGAAGAGGGCCACAGCGCCGTAGGCCGCCAGCCCTGCGCCCAGGGTCTTCAGACGGTCGCCGGCCTCGCCGCCCAGGGTGATGTCAGCGGGCAAGGGTGGCAACCAGGCGCCCAAATCGGCAAAGTAGGGCACGCCATCGCCCACAGCCCGGCCCACCACGTAGCTCAGCGCGCCGAAATCGGCGATATCGCGCACAGGACAGGTGATCTCAATGACGTGGGTCGCCCGCCGCTGGGCATCGAGATGGTAGCCATAGCGGGCGGTGCGGCCGACAATGGCCGCGGCCAGCGCGCCAGGACCGCCCTCCCGATTCGTGTAGGCGCCCACGACCGAATTGGCCCAGGCCACGGCGCTCGATTCGGCCCAGGCCAGATGGTCCCCGCGGCGCGGGGCAAATTCGGGGAAGAGGTAGGGCGTGCACGACATGGTCGGATGCACGCCCATGCGGATGAAGGCTTCGATGACCTTGAGCTGAGGCCGGGCGAATTCCGGCGCGATGCCCATGGCCTCCCAGCGTTCCAGTTCCATTCCGGCGGGGTTGAGGGTTGTGGGCACGCGCACCTTGGCCCCCTGCTCGGCCCATTCGTGGAGGAATTCCACGCCGGCATCGCCCAGATTTTTATAGCTGACGCCTGCGATCTGGACATGGCGCACGGGCACCAGGTCTTCGGCGCCGTAAATCCGTCCCAGGGTCACGACGATTTCCATGGCGCGCTGCACGCCGGGCCCTTCGGCGCCTTCGAGCAGGCTTTGTTCGTAAGGCGTGAGATGCATGACGAGGTGTCTCAGCGGCTACGGTTGAGAAGGTGATCGAGGCCGAGGAAAATGACCACGGCCAGGACGGCAAAGACCAGCAGGATCTGGCCGAAGCTGGCCTGGACGAAAACGACGAAGCGCAACCGCGACCAGATCAGCCAGAAGGCGATCAGGACGGCAAGGGTCAGCAGAATGGGACGGGTATGACGGGCCATGACCGGTTCCGGAAAGGGTGATAAGGCGATTGTAGCACAGAACCGCGCGCGGCGCCGTAATCCGGCGCAGATTGTAGGACAACTCCGCGGGAGTTGTCCTTACATTGCCACCACCGCCCCGGCCGTGTACAATCGGGAGGCGTCACGTAACTGCTCAGGCCGATGACGATGATGGCTCAGATTCCGACAGGGTTCCATCCCAAGCCGACGAGAGATGTCGTGCAAGATGGTATCTTGCGCTGCGTCTATCGTCCATCGTCCATCCCCCCATTCGCACCAGGCTCCCCATGGCACCTTTTCTGCAAACCGATGTGAGCATGCTCAGTCTGGCCGAGGGGCGTCGTGCCGACGTCGCCATCGGCGCTCGCGCCGTCGAACCGGACGAGGGAACGCCCGAGGAGGGCAAGGGCCATCTCTACCTGTTGCTCGAACTGGAAGGGCCCGAAGCGGGACGTCCTCGCCTGTATCGTGAGCTGCTGAACGCCGTCCAGGAGACCTACTATCGCACGACGGGCGATGTGACGATGGCCTTGACCACGGCGATCCACGCTGCCCATCAGCGGCTGCGGGCCTACAACCGGGCCAACCACACGACCTTTACCGGCGCCATCACGGCCGTGGCCGTCGCCGACACGGCAATCGTGGCCGCTCAGGTCGGCGCCACCATCCTGGCCGTGCGCAGTCGCCGGGGATTGGAATGGTTTTCGCCCCTCAACCAGTCCGAACAGCCGCCGTCCCTGGGGGATGAGCGGGTACCGCCCGTCGAAATCGGTCGGGTCGAGGGGCAGGACGAGGCCGTCATTGTCGCCATGACGGGGGCCTGGGCCAACTATCTCGAAGTCCCGCTCATGTTGGAAGCCACGGCCGTGCCCCACGCCCAGGTCGTGGCCGACCAACTGGCCGGCATCGGCATTGACGCCGCCGAGCCGCTAATGGCGCTGACGGTGACAGTGCACGGCCTGGCCGCCGCGCCGCCGGTGCGCCACCGTCCGGCGGCGACCCCAGCGCCGAAACCGGAACCGTCGTTGCCTGCGCCGGCGCCGGTGACGACGACGCCGATCCCGCCGACGGACGAGCCGACGGCGCCGGTCGAGGCGACCCCAACGGCGCCCCGCCGCGCCCGGCCTACCCCCCTACCGATTGCCGACCGGCCGGCCCGACCGCGGCGGTCGCTGCTCCGACCGGCCGGCCCGCCCCGCCGCATCCCCTATGTCCTCCCCATCATCGGCGCCATCGTCCTCGTCATCCTGGTGCTGACGGGCAGCATGTGGTATCTGCAGGGGCGGCAGCGGGCCCGCTACTTTGCCGACTTCATCCAGGGCGCCACCATCCAGCTGGAAGCGGCTCAAAACACCACCGACGAGAACCAGCAGCGGCTGTACCTCCAGGCCGCGCAGGAACAGCTCGACCAGGCCGCCCTCTTCTACCCCAACCATCCCCAAGTCGCAGACCTCAGCCGTCGCATCGCCGAAGCCAGGGCTCGGGTTAACCGGGTGGTCTCGTTGCTGGCCGGTTTCGACCTGCCCCTGATCGGCTTCGACACCGCCACCCGCCAGCCGGCGCGGGTTTTCGTCAACGGCCTGAACGTGTACATCCTGGATACCCGCCAGGGCGTTTTGGAACGTTACCGGCTGGACGAAAACACCGGCGACCGCCTGCGCGAGGAGACCCCCGAGGTCCTCGTGCGCAGCGGCGACACCGTCGGCGGCCGCCGCGTGGGCGAGCTGGCCTTTGCCGTGTGGGCGCCGGCCATGGGCAATCGCACGGCCACCGGTCCCCTCGTCCTCGACCGGAGCATCCAGCTCTTCGGCGTGGTGGAAAGCCTGGGCGCGGTCAACGTGACTCTGGCCGCCAATCCCGACCTTGGCGCCGTGACCGACATGCAGTACTACATCGGCAATCTGTACTTCCTCGACACGGCCAACTCGCAGGTTTGGCGCTATCGTCCCACCGGCGACGGCTACGCCAACCCTCCCGAACCCTACTTCCAAACTGCGATCAACCTCAGCCCGGCCATCGCCATGGCCATTGACGGCGCCATCTGGCTTCTCCACCCCAACGGCACCGTCTTGCGCTATTTCAACGGCGTGCAGGAACCTTTTGCCCTCGATGTCGTCGATCCTCCTGTGGTTAAGGCCGTGGCCATTTGGGTCAACGACGTGGACCCACCCGACGGCCGTATCGTCATCGGGGATGCCGGCAGCAACCGGGTGCTCGTCTTCGATAAACGCGGTCGGCTCCTCGGCCAGCTGATGCCCCTGAACCGTCCCGGCATCCTGGAACGGCTGCGCAGCCTGACCGTGGACGAGACGAACAGCTACCTCTACCTGCTCACCGATAACGCCCTCTATCAGACACCATTCCCGCCTCTGGGCAGTGGCAACACCGGCCCTTGAGGTTTGTCGGCCTATGTCTACCGTTCCCTCGACCCCTTCTTCCCATCCACCTCTGCGGCCACGTCCCCTCATGGGGATCGTGTTGGGCCTCCTGTTGGTCTTTTTCCTGGTCGGTTTTGCCTACGCCAGCGTCCTGTTCTTCGAGACGACTCGCGCCATCGTCCTCAATGCGCCGCAACTGGCCCGCCAGGGCGAAACCGAGACCGGCGACATCGTGCGCGCGACCGGCGGCGACTTGAGTTGGGTTGATCCACTCGAGACGAGCGAGAACACCGGTCTGCACGATGTGACCGCGCCCCTGTGGTCGGCCGGTTCTGGCCAGGGGCGCATCAACATCCTCCTCCTGGGGATTGACCAACGTCCTCAGGAAAAGGGCTATTACCGTACCGACACGATGATCGTGTTCACCCTCGACCCCGCCAGCGGGGATGTGGGCATGATCTCGATCCCGCGCGACCTGTGGGTGACCATCCCCGGCTACGGCGAAGGCCGCATCAACACGGCCCATGTCGTCGGCGACCTGCAAAAACGGCCTGGCGGCGGGCCGGCGCTGGCCAAAGAGACGGTGGCCCAGCTGTTGGGCCAACCGATTCACTACTACGTTCGCATCAATTTCGAGGGATTTCGCAAGATTCTCAACGAAATCGGTTGTATCGAAATTGATGTGCCCTATGACATCAACGACCCGCTGTTTCCCGATGATAACTACGGTTATGATCCGTTCTACATCAAAGCGGGTCATTACTGCATGGACGCCGAAACGGCGCTGAAATACGCCCGCACGCGTCATGCCGACAGCGACTTCGGCCGCATGGAGCGCCAACAGCAGGTCATCCTGGCCATCAAGAACAAAGTCCTCAGCGCTGGCCAATTGCCCCATCTCATTGCCAGGGCACCGGTGTTGTTGACCACCCTGGCCGATTCGGTGCAGACGGACATCCCCGCCACCCAGCAGATCATCCTGGCCAACATGGCCCGGCGTTTGAACACGGCCAACATCCGCCGCCTGGTCATTGACCGCACCATGGCCGTGGGCACGGTTACGGCCTCGGGCGCCAGCGTCCTCATACCGCAGACGGAGGTGCTCAGACCGGCCGTCGAGGCCTTTTTCAACCCCGAAATCGTGCCGACGCCGACGCCGGTCGTCAATGCCGAGCTAGTCGAACAGCTCCGGGCCGAGCAGGCCCGTATCGCCGTCCTCAACGGCACCCTCGACCCCGACCTGGGACGACGCACGGCCGAATGGCTGAGCAGCCAGGGCTTCCTCGTGGTGGGATACGGCCCGGCCGACCGCACCGATTACGCCCAAAGCCAGATCATCGAGTATCGGTCGAAACCGTTTACCCTGCGGCAACTCGTTGAAATTTTCGCCGTCGGCGACGACAGCATCCACCCCGCCGTCGGCTCCATCGGCGACATTGACATCCAGGTCATCATCGGCGCCGATTTCCGGCTGGCCGCCCCTTGAGCGTCGTCGGCAGAACGGGCGAACAATGACCCCGCGACATGACCCTTGTCATGTACCGGCCGCCGTTTTCATGACACAATGCCATCGAGGAGACGATTCATGGTCCGAGTGCGCGATGTCATGACCCCGAACCCGGTTACCATCGGGCCTCACCAGTCCATTGCCTCGGCGCTGGCCCGGATGCGACGCGGCCACTTTCGCCGTCTGCCCGTCGTCGAACGGGGCAAACTGGTGGGGATCGTGACCGACCGCGACCTGCGTCTGGCGATGAACTCCCCCTATGTGCTGCGCGAGGGATGGTATGACACCTATCTGATGGAGCATATCGAGGTGCGCAGCTGCATGACCCCGAATCCGGTCACGGTCTCGCCCGATACGCCGTTGGTCGAGGCCGTACGGCTCATGGTCACCCACAAATTCGGCGGTCTCCCCGTGCTCGAAGACGGCCAACTGGTCGGGATCATCACCGAAACCGACCTGATGCGCTATCTGATCCAGCTTCTGGAAAGCCAGGAAGCCACCACGACCGAATCGGTGGCCGTGGTCGGCTAGTGTAGTGCGACAGGCGGCCGTTCGGCCCGTGGGCAGAGCGGCCGGACGTTGTCACCGGGCAGCCGGGCGAGCACCCCGGCTGCCCCTTTCCCTTTCGTTCCGACTTGTGGCAGTTGAGACCATGCGACCGTACCTCATCCGCGACATTCAGTCCCAACCGGCCATCACCATCGCCTGGGATCAGAACATCCTGACCGCCTCGGGCCTGATGCAATCGGCCAACATCCGCCGCTTGCCGGTGGTGGACGAAGACAACGTCGTCATCGGCATCGTCAGCCTGGGCGATGTGCGCGAGGCCATGTCGGTTTACAACACGGCCAGCCCCTACGCGCCCGATGCCGACGAAGTGCTGCTGGCGGTGGACGAGATCATGAGCACACCGGCCATCACCGTGCGGCCCGATGATACCGTCCTGCACGCGGTCAAGCTCATGTTGGAACACAAAATCGGCGGTCTGCCCGTCGTGGATGAGGAGGGCCATGCCGTGGGCATGGTCACCGAGACGGACATCTTCCGCCTGTTGGTGCGGCTCTGGGAGGAAGGGGAGATGGAGGGCGCCGCGGCCGTTGCGGCTCAGGGCGCCGGCGCGTAGAGGAAGACCCCTTCCGGAGTGGTCACGAAGAAGCGGCCTGGGTTGGCATCGAGGACGAGCAGCTCGCGCACGGGCAGGTCATCGAAAGCCTGACCGGACCGTTTCGACCAGATGAACGTGACCGGGTCGCGGCTGTACAGCCCGCGCACCGTGCCCAAATAGAGCCGGCGGTCGGGGTCGGCGGGCGCTTCCGCCATCCCGAACAGGCCGTAGGAGCGGTCGGCCATGCGTTCGCGGTCAATCACATCCTCCAGGCCGGCGCTCTGGCGTTGCCAGTGGCCGCCGCTGTCCGGCGTAACCCAGAAATCGTACACGGTGGCCGCGTAGACCGTCCCCGGCCGGAACCGGGAGAGCCCGAAGCCGCCGATCCAACCCAGGTCGTCGCCGGGTGGGCCGGCCAACGCCCAGGAACGACCGCCGTTGCGGCTGACGAGGATGGCTCCGCCGCCGCCCTCGCTGATCCCGGCCGCCCACACCTCCTGCCAGTCCGGCTCGACCGGGGCCAGAAAGGCCACGTTGAAGAGACCGAACAGCGGGTCGGGCTGATGTTGCCAGGTCAGGCCGGCATCGGTGCTGCGATAGGGGCCGTCGCAGCCGGCGGCATAGACCCAGGGCCGGGTGGAATGGGCCGCGAGCGGTTTCAGGTTCTGGCCGGAGGGCAGGACCTGCCAGGTGCGACCGGCATCGGTGCTGCGCCAGAAGGGCTTGGGCGGCCCGCCGGCATAGCAGGGATAGCCCTCGCCGGCGTAGAGCACATCGGGATTGCCGGCCAGGATGGCCGGAGCCGCCGGCATAGGCACGGCTGCGCCGCCCGCGCCGGCCCCTCGCCAGGTGAGGCCGCCATCATCCGAACGGTAGAGGAGACCGGCCGTTTCGGCATAGACCCTTGTCAGCTCGGGCCGGCCGATGACCCGTTGCGCCTGCCCGCGCGGCAGCATCAACCCGCCCACCCGCGGGCACAGGGTCAGGCTGACATCGTCCAGATAGGTGGTGCTGCGCCCGCCCGTGCCGTTGTTGTAGGTGCCGAACTGCAGACGCACCGTCTCCCCGCGCAGGCCGCTCAGGTCGAGCTCGGCCAGGCGCCAGGCCGGGTCGTGCACCCGTTCCACCAGCAGCCAGCGCAGGCTGCCGTCAGAGCGGATGGCGATGACGTAGAAGAAATCGGTTTGGAAGACGGCGTCGGGCAATTCGCGTTCCCAGGCCGGCAACGCGCTTGGCGCCGGCAGGTCGCCGGCCGTGCTGGCATCGCCCCAGAGCCGATAGCGCCAGAAGCGCAGCCGGGCCGAAACAACCCCGGCCGGAATGGTCACGGCCTGCTCGACGGGCGAGTAGCTGCGCAGATTGGCCCCGCCGGGCGCAATGCCCGTGCGCATGGCGCGGGCGCCGCCGTGCACGGGCGTCGTCACATAGCCGGCCGGCACGGGATTGGCCGGGATGGTCCAGGCGGCCGTGGTCTCGAAGCCGCCGTTGACGATGCCCTCATAGCAGACGGGGGTGGCCTGTCTCTTATACACATCT
>JAOADB010000007.1 GCA_026417535.1 Caldilineales bacterium | reverse complement strand
AGATGTGTATAAGAGACAGCAACAGCAGCTCAACGGCAAGCCCCGGCTGGTGGCGCCGTGCAGCGCCTGCTTCCTGAACCTAGCCAAGACCGACAAGTACATGGCCGAGGATCCCCGGCTGGCCCGACTGGTGAACGAAGCATTGGCTGCGGGCGGCTTGCACTATAAGCCGGGCAGTGTGCAGGTGCGGCACCTGCTTCACATCATCGTCGAGGACGTAGGCTACGAGGCCGTGGCCGCCAAGGTGGTCAAGCCTCTGTACAACCTGCGCGTGGCACCCTACTACGGCTGTCTGATCGTGCGGCCCACGTTGCAGCAGCCCTTCGATAATCCCGAATACCCCACCAGCCTCGACCGCCTTCTGCGGGTGCTGGGCGCCAAGGTGGTGGACTTCCCGGTCAAGACCCACTGCTGCGGCGGCCACATGACCCAGATCAGCGAGGAGACGGCCCTGGAGCTGATCCGCCGCCTGCTCAAGAACGCCGCCGACTACGGGGCCGACATGATCGTGACCCTGTGTCCCATGTGCCAGCTCAACCTGGACGGCTACCAGGAGCAGGTCAACCGGCGCTTCGGCACCGACTACCGCATCCCCGTGCTCTACTTCACCCAGCTGATGGGCCTGGCCTTTGGGCTGCCGCCGGAAATCCTGGGCTTCGGCAAAGAGTTCGTGGACGCCGGGCCGGCGCTGGCTAAGATCGGCGCCGAGCCGCCGCCGCCGGAGAAAAAGGAGCGCCCACCCAAAGAGGCGCTGCCCATGCCGGCCATGCCCGCAGAGCGCTAACCCCCACGGAGGAACCCTATGAGCACGGCGCCTTCATCTCCCAAATCGCAAGAGCGCATCGGCGTGTACGTGTGTCACTGCGGCAGCAACATCGCCGGTGTGGTTGACGTGAAGGACGTGGCCCAATGGGCGGGCCGCGAGCTGGCCGAGGACGGGGTGGTCATCGCCCGCGATTACCAGTTCATGTGCTCGAACCTGGGCCAGGAGCTGATCGAGGCCGACATCAAGGAGCAGGGGCTGACGCGGGTGGTGGTGGCGGCCTGTTCGCCCCACCTGCACGAGGCCACCTTCCGCACCGCCTGCCAGCGCGCCGGCCTCAACCCCTACCTGTGCGAGATGGTCTCCATCCGCGAGCAGGTCTCGTGGGTGCACACCGACCGCGACCTGGCCACGGCCAAGGCCAAGGCCCTGATCGCCGGCGGGGTCGAGCGAGTGGCCTGGCACGAGCCGTTGGAGCCGCTGATCGTGCCCATCAACCCCACGACGCTGGTGGTGGGCGGCGGCATCGCCGGCATCCAGGCCGCGCTGGAGATCGCCGACAGCGGCTATCCTGTCATCCTGGTCGAGCGGGAGCCGTCCATCGGCGGCCACATGGCCCAGTTCGACAAGACCTTCCCCACCCTGGACTGCGCCGCCTGTATCCTGACGCCCAAGATGGTGGCCGTGGGCAGCCATCCCAACATCACCCTCCTTACCTACAGCGAGGTGGAACGGGTGGACGGCTACGTGGGCAGCTTCCTGGTGACCATCCGCAAGAAGGCCCGCTATGTCAACGCCGAGACCTGCACCGGCTGCGGGCTGTGCATCGAGAAGTGCCCGGTGCGGGTGGTGGACGAGGTCTTCGAGGCCGGCCTGGGCTATCGTAAGGCTGTCTACCGCTCCTTCCCGCAGGCGGTGCCCAAGTACCCGGTGATTGACACCGAGCACTGCACCTACTTCCAGCGGGGCAAGTGCAAGGCCTGCCAGATTTTCTGCCCCACCCAGCCCAAGTCCATCAACTTCGAGCAGAAGGACGAGATCATCCAGGTGGAGGTGGGCAACATCATCCTGGCCACAGGCTACGAGCTGTTCGACTGCCGGCGCATCCCGCAGTACGGCTATGGCCGGCTGGCCAACGTCTACACCAGCCTGGAGTTCGAGCGGCTGTGCAACGCGGCCGGGCCGACGGGCGGCGAGGTGGTGCTGCGGGACGGCGTGACCAAGCCCAAGACCGTGGGCATCATCCACTGCGTGGGCAGCCGCGACAGCAAGTACAACAGCTACTGCTCGGTCATCTGCTGCATGCAAAGCCTGAAGTTCGCCCATCTGGTCAAGGAGCGCACCGGGGCCGAGGTGTACAACTTCTACATTGACATGCGCACGCCCTTCAAGGACTACGACGAGTTCTATCAGAAGGTCCTGGCCGAAGGGGTGCACTTCGTGCGCGGACGGGTGGCCGAGGTGACCGACGCAGCCCGCCATCCCGGCGAAGAGGGCAAGATCATCGTCCAGGTGGAGGACACCCTCATCGGCCGCCAGCGCCGCATCCCGGTGGACATGGTGATCCTCTCGGCCGCGCTGGAGCCGCGGCGCGACGCCCAGGAGGTGGCCCACAAGTTCGGCATCGCCTGCAGCGCCAACGGCTGGTTCATCGAAAAGCATCCCAAGCTGGACCCGGTGGCGACCATGACCGAAGGCATCTTCATTGCCGGCTGCGCGCAGGGGCCCAAGGACATCCCCGCCACGGTAGCCCAGGGCGCGGCCGCGGCGGCCCGGGTCATCGGCCGCATCCACCAGGGCCATCTGGCGCTGGAGCCGGTGCGGGCCAGCGTCATCGCCGAACGCTGCTCCGGCTGCCGCATCTGCAACAACCTCTGCCCCTTCAACGCCATCAGCTTCCGCGAGGACCTGGGCGTGACCGAGATCAACCCGGCCCTGTGTCAAGGCTGCGGCACCTGCGTGGCGGCTTGTCCGGCGGGCGCCATCACCGGCACGCAGTTCAGCAACGAGCAGGTCTTCGCCCAGATCGAGGGCTTGCTGATGCTCGATTTCAGCGGCGCGCCCAGGGGTGCGGCCGTGCGGATGCTGGAGCCGGCGCTGTCCTAAAAGGAGGTCAACGATGAGCGAGAGCGAACGCTTTGAGCCGTTGATCATCGGCTTTACCTGCAACTGGTGCAGCTACCGCGCGGCCGACCTGGCCGGCACCTCGCGGATGAAATATCCGCCCAACGTGCGGCTGATCCGGCTGATGTGCTCTGGCCGGCTGGACCCGACCTTCGTGCTCAAGGCGCTGGCCAACGGCGCCGACGGCGTGCTGATCACGGGCTGCCATCCGGGCGAGTGCCACTATCTGGAGCAGAACTACAAGGCCATGCGGCGCTACTACCTGCTGCGGGCCATGCTGACGCAGATGGGCATCGAACCGGAGCGGGTGCGGCTGGTGTGGGCCAGCGCGGCCGAAGGCGCCCGCTTTGCCGAGGAGGTGACCCGCATGGTGGAAGATGTCCGCCGCCTGGGACCGCTGAACTGGCCGGCCATCGCTGCGGACGGCGCCGAGCCCGCGGCCTCACGCAACGGCCACGGCCCGGCGGCCGCCGCCGAGACCGCTCCCGTCGTTCCTGAGGAGGCGAAGCCATGAGCACCAACGGCGCCAAACCCAAGCTGGCCATGTACTGGGCCGCCTCATGCGGCGGTTGTGAGATCGCCACCCTCAACATCGGCGAGCACATCCTGACCGTGGACCAGGTCTTCGACCTGGCTTTCTTCCCTTGTATCGCCGACTTCAAGGTGAGCGACGTCGAGGGCTATCCCGACGGCTACATTGACCTCTGTCTGTTCAACGGCGCCATCCGCTCGTCGGAGAACGAGCACATGGCCCACCTGCTGCGGCGCAAGTCGAAAATCCTGGTGGCCTTCGGCTCGTGCGCTTACGAGGGGTGCATCCCGGCCCTGGCCAACCTGACCTCGCGGCAGGCCGTCCTACGCACGGTCTATCTCGACAACCCTTCGCTGGACAACCCCAGCGGCGTGTTGCCGCAGACGACCACGCCTGCACCCGAAGGGGAGCTGACGCTGCCGGCCTTTTACCACACGGTCAAAACCCTGGACCAGGTGGTGGACGTGGACTACTACGTGCCCGGCTGCCCGCCGGAGTCGCACCAGATCTGGGCGGTGTTGCAGACCGTGGTGGCGGCGCTGACGGAGGGCGCGCCTCTGCCGCCCAAGGGGACGATCCTGGGCGCCGGCCAGGTGGCCGTATGCGAGGAGTGCCCGCTGGCGCGGCACGAGAAGACCATCCCCCGCTTCTACCGGCCGTATGAAATCGTGCCCAAGCCGGGCCTGTGCCTGCTGGAGCAGGGGCTGGTGTGCCTAGGGCCGGCCACGGTGTGCGGATGCGGCGCGTTGTGCCCGCGGGTGGGCATGGGCTGCCGCGGCTGCTATGGCCCTCTGCCCGGCGTGGTAGACCAGGGCGCTCGGATCCTCACCGCCCTGGCCTCGGTGATTGACGTGACCGGCAAGCCGGGCGACAACGAGGAGGAGCTGGCGCGACGGGTCCAAGACGCCGTCAGCACCATTCCGGACCCGGCCGGGCTGTTCTACTACTTCAGCATGGCGCACTCGCTGCTGCATCGAGCCAGGGTGGCCGATAACCAGTAGTTAGTTACTGGTAACTGGTTACTGGTTACTGGTTACTGGTAGGCGGTCACCGATCACCGGTAACGGAGCGCTCCCATGAAACGGATCAGCATAGACCCCATCACCCGTCTCGAGGGCCACGGTAAAATCGAGATTTTCCTGGACGAACAGGGCAACGTGGCCAATGCCTACTTCCAGATCCCGGAGCTGCGCGGGTTCGAGCAGTTCTGCGTAGGACGGCCGGCCGAGGAGATGCCCAACATCACCAACCGCATCTGCGGCGTGTGCCCGGAGGCGCACCACATGGCCGCCACCAAGGCGCTGGATATGCTCTACCACGTGGAGCCGTCGCCGGCCGTGAAAAAGCTGCGCGAGCTGTTCTACATGGCCTTCTACTGCGCCGACCACACCACCCACTTCTACGCCCTGGGCGGCCCCGATTTCGTGGTGGGGCCGGACGCGCCCAAGGCCGAGCGCAACATCCTGGGCGTCATCCACAAGGTGGGCGTAGAGATCGGCCGCCAGGTCATTGCCATGCGTGCGCGCAACCACCACGTCATCCAGCTCATGGGCGGCCGCAAGGTGCACCCCGTGGCCGGGCTGCCGGGCGGCTGGAGCCGTGCCCTCACCGACGCCGAGCGAGCCGAGATCGAGGCCATCGCCCGCCAAAACGTGGACTTCGCCCTCTTCAGCCTGCAGCTCTTCAAGGACGTGGTGCTGAGCAACCCGGCCTACGTGGAGATGATCCTCTCCGACGCCTACACCCATCGCACCTACTCGATGGGCATGGTGGACGCCAACAACTGCGTGAACTTCTACGACGGGATGATCCGCGTCGTGGACCCGGATGGCCGCGAGCTGGTCAAGTATCATCCCCGCGACTACGCCCAACACGTGGCCGAGCGGGTAGAGCCGTGGACCTACCTCAAGTTCCCCTACCTCAAGCAGGTGGGCTGGAAGGGCTTTGTGGACGGGCCCGACAGCGGCGTCTATTGCGCCACGCCCCTGGCCCGGCTCAACGTGTCGGACCGCATGGCCACCCCGCGGGCGCAGGAGGCCTTCGAGGCCTTCTACGAGACCCTGGGCAGCAAGCGCCTGCCCAACGGCCGCTATCAGCCCGTGCACTACCGGCTGGCCACCCATTGGGCGCGGCTGATCGAGCTGCTGTTTGCGGCCGAGCGGATGCTGGAGCTGGCCATGGACCCCGACGTCCTCGATCCCGACGTGCGGCCGGTGGTGAACACGACGCCGGACGAGGGCATCGGCTGCGTCGAGGCCCCGCGCGGGACGCTGACGCACCACTACCGCACCGACGCCAGGGGGATCCTGACCAAGGTGAACCTGATCGTCGGCACTACGAACAACTACGCGGCCATGGCCATGTCCGTCAAGAAGGCGGCGCAGTCGCTCATCCGCAACGGCACGGTCATCACCGACGGTCTGCTGAACCGGATCGAGATGGCCTTCCGCAACTACGACCCCTGCATGTCGTGCGCCACCCACTCGCTGCCCGGCCAGATGCCGCTGGAGGTGACGGTGCGCGATGCCGAGGGTCGGGTGGTGGCCCATTTGCGCCGCTGAGGCGCCGAGACGACTATGGCGACCCTGGTGATCGGCTTGGGCAATCCGCTGCTCACCGACGACGGCGTCGGCGTGCTCACGGCGCGGGCGGTGCAGGACGCCCTGGCCGCGCATCCCGTGCCCAACGTCGAGGTTGTCGAAGCCGGCGTGGGCGGCCTGCGGCTGATGGAGCTGATGGTCGGCTGCGACCGGGCCATCCTGATCGACGCCTGGACCGACGCAGAGCTGCCGCCGGGTGCGGTGCGGCGGCTGACCCTCGCCGACCTGGAGGCGATCCGGCCGCCGCAGCATCTCGCCTCGGCCCACGACGCCACCCTGCCCACGGCGCTGGCTGCGGGCCGTCGCCTGGGGCTGAAGCTGCCGGAGGACATCGTCATCATCGCCGTGGCCGTGAGCAACGTGACCGATTTCGGCGAGACACCCACGCCGGCCGTGCTGGCCGCCGTGCCCCAAGCCGCGGCCGCCGTCCTGGCCGAGCTGCGAGGCGCCGCCGAGACGCAGTGGCAGGGACCAGGCGTTGCACAGTGAGCGTTTTTGCCACGAATTGCACGAATTTTACGAATAGGAGAAAAAAACCTTCGTGTCATTCGTGGAATTCGTGGCAAGACCGAAGCGCATGGCTTCTGCGCATCTGTTGCTTGAGAGGAGTTGTGTTTATGGTTTCACCCGAGCTGTTGCGGCGCTACGCCTTTTTTGCCGGGCTGAGCTATGAGAATATCGTCACCCTGGCCGGGCTGGCCGAAGAGGAGACGGTCGAGGCCGGCCATGTCTTTTTCCACGAAGGCGAGCGACTGGACCGGTTTTACCTGCTGGTGCAGGGCAACGTGGGCGTGATCATCGAGCTGCCCGATACGCGGGTCGAGCAGCCGGTCTCGGGCCAGCTGACCGGTGTGCTGAAGACGCGGGATGTGGTGGTCAGCACGGTGGGGCCGGGCGAGGTGTTCGGCTGGTCGGCGCTGGTGCCGCCGCACACGGCCACGGCCGGGGCCAAGGCGCTGACGCCGTGCCGAGTCGTGGTGTTCGACGCCGCCGGGCTGTTGAAGGCCTTCGCCGAGGACTGTCATTTCGGCTATGTGATGATGCAAAAGGCCGCGGAGACCATCCGCAGCCGCCTGCACGATATGCACATCCAGTCGCTGGCGGCGGTGGTGGAGTGAGATCAGGCCCGACGCGGCCAACGGCCGCGGCTGGGCGTTTCGCGCGGTGGGTGCGGCCGCGATGGCGCGCGGCTTGCGGGGCGGGTTCCGGCGAAGTGAGGCGCCGGACATGGATTTTGGCCGAACGCGCGGTAATAGGGGGCGGCCGGGCGGCTCCGCCGCCCGGCCGCCCCTAATGCGTCGCGTGGCGATCCCCTTCGCCAGGCACGCGCCGCGCCGCCGGTACCCCCATCGCATGGCGCCGACAACCGCGAGGAAACGCCCCACGCGGTCGGCCCCGTCTCCCCCCGTGCGCGGAACCAAGCCAAAATTGCCCAAGTCCGTCCGCCTCGTTAGAATGACGAACGGTTCAGCGCGCTACGTTCACAAAGCGGCCATGGGAGGGCAGACCCTGAATTCGCCCGTCCTCCCTTGTCCATCCCTCGCCTTCCGTCCCCCAACAGGAGCTATGAACTTTCTCATCACCGGAGGAGCCGGATTCATCGGTCGCCATCTGGCCAAACGCCTGGTTGAATTGGGCCATCACGTCCGCGTCATTGACGACCTCAGTGCCGGCGACCCGGACGCTTTGGACGAGCGCGTCCTCTTCCAGCGCGGGGACGTGCGCGATCTGCCCAAGCTGTGGACCCAACTGCACGGCATTGACTGCGTCTATCACCTGGCGGCGCGGGTCTCCTTGCCCCAATCCATCCTCTACCCGCGCGATTACAACGACGTCAACGTCGGCGGCACCGTTACCCTCATGGAGGCCATGCGCGCCACCGGAATTCGTCGCGTGGTTTTGGCCTCGTCGGGTACCATTTACGGCGACCAGAAACGCCAACCCGTGGACGAGACGGTGGTGCCTCAGCTGCTGACCCCGTATGCCGTTAGCAAGTTCGCCGCCGAGCACTACATGTTCACCTTGGGCGTGCATTACGGCATCGAAACGGTGGCCTTGCGGATTTTCAACGCCTATGGCCCTGGCCAGGCCTTGCCGCCGGCCTACCCGCCCGTGGTGCCACAGCTCATCCATCAGGTCCTCAACGGCGGCACCTTCGTCGTCTTCGGCAGCGGCAAGCAGACGCGCGACTACGTGTACATTGACGACGTCGTGAACGCCCTCATCGAAGCCGGCCTGCGCGAGGGGGTAGACCGCCAGGTCATCAACGTCGGCAGCGGTCGTGAGACCAGCGTCGAGGAGCTGATCCGGTTGGTTGAAAAGGTCACGGGCCGCACCGCCCGCGTGCTTTACAACGAACAACAAAGCGGCGGGGTCAACCGGCTCCTGGCCGATCTCGAGAAAGCCGCTGCCCTCCTCGATTACCAACCGCAGGTCTCACTGGAGGAGGGTCTGCGCCGCACGGTCATGCTCGATCCCCGCTTTCGGCGGCTCTTGGACAAAACCGTAACCGAGGTCGAAGACAATACCGGCCGAGGTCGTCGCCGCGCCGTTCACTCGGCAACGCCTTAGCGATGAATGACGACCGGTGTGCCGTAGCCGGCCCAATGGTAAAGGAATCGCGCATCGGCATTGCGCAGGTTCACACAGCCGTGGCTCATGGGTCGGCCGAAGTTGTTGTGCCAGTACGTGCCGTGGATGGCGTAGTTGCCCACGAAGTACATGACCCACTGCACGTTGGGCAGCCGATAGCCAGGGCCTGACATGGTCTGGCTGCGCACCTTGCTGCGGATGCGAAATGTGCCCACGGGCGTGGGCGTGTTGCGCAATCCGGTGCTGACGGGCACATTCAGCACGATCCGATCGCCTTCGTGGGCGATCAGCCGCTGGCGCGAGAGGTCAATCTCGATCCAGCGCCGAGCGCCGGCCGGCGCCGAAACCGAGGGTGCTGCCGGTGCGGCGGCCTGTCCGCCCCTGGCCGGGATGATGAGTCGCTGGCCCACGTAAATCCGATTGATGTTGGCGATGCCGTTGGCCGCCGCCAGAGCGCGCACCGAAACGCCATAGCGCCGGGCGATTTGGGTAAGGGTTTCGCCCCGGCGCACGATATGGACCGTGCCACCAGAACCCGGCGCTGCCTGGGCCGGAACGGGCAAAGTCAGACTGCCGAACAGAACCAGAATCGCTGCCAGAGGTATGAGCCATACGGACCTCATCGCTGCCTCCGCCACAGAGAACACCGCCGGAGAGGCCCTCTCCTGCGGTCCATCGGAGAAAACGCCGTTGTACCCGATGGAGCGTCTCGCCATGGCGCTTCCACCGGAGGACGAACGAGATCGGGCGCTATCGCAAGGGCGGACGGTTCAGTCCGCCTCGTCGCTGCCGTCCAGGGCCGGAACCAGCCCCGGCAGCAACTTTACCACAAGTCGCCGATTTTGCAAATCAACCTCTTGCACGACTTCGGCAATAGCCGGCAAAAGCACCTCACCCCAGGCCCCTTGCGTCACATAGACCTCATTTGACCCTGTCCACCAGACTTCGCGCAAAACTCCCAATTCGATACCGGTTGTCGTAACAACCGTTAAGCCCTCCAATTCATCGCTGTAGTACTCGCCTTCCGGCAAGGGTCGCGCCCATTCGCGCGGTATCTCCAGAAAACGGCCGCGCAACGACTCGACCTCGGTGCGAGTTGGATAACCGGTCAGGCGAATCAACAAAAAGCCGCGATAGGGCCGCGAGGAGAGCACCCGCCGGGGCTCTTCCTCGCCCTCTAGCCACACCTCCGAACCCACGGCAAAGCGTTCGGGGAAATCGGTCATGACTTCCACCTTGACCTCCCCGCGCACGCCGTGAGGGGCCACGATCCGGCCCACGATCATGGACTTCACTCGATATCCACCGTCACTTTCAGACCTTTGCGCGCGCCGGCCACCCGGGCCAGGATGCGGATGGCTTCGGCCGTGCGGCCCTGACGGCCGATCAACCGGCCCAGATCGTCGCCAGCGGCATGGATGGCCAGATGGAGATTCGAGCCGGTCCGGCGGGACGAAACGACAATCCGTTCCGGCTCCTGAACCAGTTCACGGGCGATGAACTCGACAAGGTCTTTCATCGACGAATCCCCCAAAACATTCCCCATCCTCGCCCAGACGGGCGGTGATGGGGAATGTCGGTCGTGTGAAAAGAGGGAAGGGTGGGATCAGGCTTCGGTGGCTTTGCTCGGCTCCGAGGTAAAGCCAAAGCTGCGCAGCATCTGCGCCACCGAGTCGCTGGGCTGGGCGCCCTGGCTCAGCCAGTAGGCCAGGCGCTCGCGGTTGATTTCAAAGGTGGGGGGATTGGTGCGGGGATTGTAGTAACCGAGATTCTCGATGAAACGGCCGTCGCGTGGAGCGCGTTGATCGGCTACGACCACGCGATACGAGGCCTGTTTGGTGGAACCGGTACGACGAAGACGGATACGAACCATAGGTGAGTGTAACTCCTGAAAAATCGGCTGTCATGAGCCAGTACGAAAGGTTTTGCAAGCGGGTTGTCAGAAAAGGAGGACGAAAGACGAAGGAGGGAATTTTTTCGTCCTTCGTCACGGTTTTAGGCCAATTGACAACAAAAAACGACCAGTTACTCGTTAACCCGTTACCACTCAAAGCCCGAACATCCGGCCCAAACCGCCCATTCCGCCGCGGCGACCGCTCTGTTGCAGCTGTTTCATCAGGCGCTGCATCTCGCGGAACTGACGAAGCAAGTCGTTGACCTCCTGGACCGTTGTTCCGGAACCGGCGGCGATTCGCCGGCGCCGACTGGCATTGAGGATGGAGGGATCGCGACGCTCTTCCGGCGTCATCGAGCAGATGATGGCCTCAATCCGGCGCAGCTGCTTTTCGGTCGTTTGTGGGTCGAGTTCCTTGGCCAGGCGCCCCACGCCGGGGATCATCTCGAGCAGGCCGGTGAGCGGGCCCATTTTCTTGAGCTGGCGCATCTGCTTGAGGAAATCATCGAGGTCGAAAGTCGCCGTGCGCAGCTTTTTCTCCAGCCGCTGGGCTTCTTCCTGGTCCATGGTGGCCTGGGCCTTTTCGATCATGGTCAGGACATCGCCCATGCCCAAGATGCGGGAGGCCAGTCGGTCGGGATGGAAGACCTCGATGCCGTCTATCTTCTCGCTGGTGCCGAGGAACTTGATGGGCACACCCGTAACGGCGCGCATCGAAATGGCCGCGCCCCCGCGGGCATCGCCATCAATTTTCGTCAGCACCAACCCGGTCAGCCCCACGCGATGATGGAAGTCCTGGGCCACGCGCACGGCCTCCTGACCGGTCATGGCATCGGCCACCAGCAAGACCTCGCACGGTTTGGCGATGGCCTTGATCTGGACGAGCTCTTCCATCATCTGCTCGTCAATGTTGAGACGGCCGGCCGTGTCAATGATGACCACGGTGCGGGCCTCCTCACGGGCGCGGCGCAGACCACGACGCACGATTTCGGGCGGCGGTGGTTCGATACCCTCGCTGTGGACTGGGATGTCAATCTGGCGACCCAGCACCTCCAGCTGGGTGACGGCGGCAGGCCGGTAGGTGTCGGCGGCGATGAGTAGGGGCCGCTGGCCCGAAGAGCGCAGACGATTGGCCAATTTGGCGGCCATAGTCGTCTTGCCCGAACCCTGCAGGCCGACCAGCATGATGACGTGGGGCGGCTGTCCGGACAGGTCGAGACGCGCGGGTTCGCCCAGCGTGGCGATGAGCTCCTCGTGGACGATCTTGATCACCTGCTGGGCCGGGGTCAGGCTGCGCAACACCTCGGCGCCGATGGCCCGCTCGCGCACGCGGGCGATGAAATCCTTGACGACCTTGTAGTTGACATCGGCTTCCAGCAGAGCCAGACGCACCTCGCGCAAGGCCGCGTCGACGTCGGCTTCGGATAGCCGGCCGCGACGGCCCATCTTGTCAAAAACCTGTTGGAGTTTGGCAGTAAGGGTATCGAACATGGCGACGGGAAGAAACGGGCGGTTGTCAAACGCGCCAACTCTTCATTTTAGCCGGAATAGGGTCGAATTGGCAAAGTTGCCGACGGCCCATCACACCTTGGGCAGAAACACCCGATGTTCTTGCCCATGCCGACGCGTGTAATGAACCTCGGTTTCACCCTGCGCGTTGGCGCACAGCCACACGAGATGCGCCTCACCGCTCTCGGCCAGGGCCAGCCAAGGCTCTTGCGGCCGATAATTCTCGGCCACGGCCAACTCGATCGCCTGCCACTCCCCTTGCCCGGTCGGGCAGGCGCTGTACTCTAAGGTCTCCAAATAGTCCCAAACGGCGGCCACCAGGCCGTTCCCAGCAGCCAGCGCCGGCCACCCACCCCGTTCCAGGGGCGCGCTGAGCGGTTGCGGCTCGCTCCAGCCCTGGCTTTGGGCGCGGGTGTACACGATCCGCTCGTGCGATTCACCCCGTTCCCTCCAGACCACGTGGACGGTATCGGCGCCGTCTACCACGAGGCGGGGGCCGGCCGCCGGATGGGTTCCGTCGGACAGGCGCTGTGGCGACGACCAGGCCCTGCCATCCCAGCAGGTGTAAAACACATCTCCGCTCGTCCAACCCTCGTCGCCCGTCTGGAAGACGACGTGCAGGCGCCCGGTCGTGTCGAAGGCGCCGCAGGGTCGGCGCCCAGCGGCATGGGGGATCGGGCGGCCGTCCCAACGCCAGGCCGCACGCTGGCGGGCATGGTAGACGACGGCATAGCCGGGCGAATCATCCTCCCACAGCAGATGGACGACGCCGTCCGGCGCGATCACCACCTGAGGGTAGGCCGATGTTCTGGGCGTCAGCGAGACATTCTGGGGCAGACTCCAGGCGTGGCCTTTGTGCACCGTGTAGTAAATCTCGTAACGGCCCGAGTAGTCGTTGGCAAAGGCCAGATGGAGCGCGCCGTTGCGGTCGTACACGGCCACAGGTTGCCGACCACCCACCAGGCGCATCGGCGGTTGCCAAGCGCTGCCGTCGCAGTAGCGATGGTAGATGGCGTTCTGACCTTCCCAGAACAAATCGAGCCGACCGCTCGTAACGGCGAGAACGGGTTGTCGCAATTGGGATCCTTGGGCCAGGATGATCGGAGAAGCCCAGGTTTGGGCGAGACGTGGGGGATGCAAAGGAACAGTGGGCATGGGGGAAATGCTCCTGATTCGGTTGTACGACGAACTGAGGGGGAATTCGGAGGAGCTTGGGGGAGTTTTGAGGGAGCTTGAGGGAACTTAAGGAAGTTTAGAGGTGCGCAGAGAGTTTTTTGGCTTTTGTCCCGGGAATCGGCCGAAGAGCGGGGCCAAGGACAAACGACGGAAGACGGCAGGCCGGGCAAGGGGGCCGAAAGCCGAGACCGTCATCGGCTCTTTCATGACTTCCGGCGTCGTCGGTGGTTCCGTAGGCGCCGACGTAGGGGTTGGTGGTGGTGGTTCCGTCGGGATTGGGGTGGCCGTCGGGCGTGGTGGCTCCGTCGGGATCGGCGTGGCCGTCGGCGGTTCTTCCGTCGGAACCGGTGTGGCCGTCGGCGGTTCCGCCGTGGGCGAGGCCACAGGGGTCGGCGTCGCCGTGGGAGGCTCGATGACAACCCGATCGGCCAACACCACCCCGTCTGCGCGCAGGCGACCGCTCACGCGGGCAAAAGCGCCGATGACAGGCGTGCCCTGAACAACGGCGCGACTGATATCCACAACGTATCCGCCGATGACCAGTCGGTTGCCGGCGATGCTCGTAATGAGGCCATCGAAGGCCACAGGCGGCAACGCAATGACCTCGATGCGGTCGGCGATGAGCGTCCCGTCTTCTTCATGGCCGGTGACAACGACCTCGACCCCTTCGGCCAAATCGCCGATGATTTCAGTGCTGGCCGTTATCCGGAAGCGCACGCCATTGACGACGAGGGCGTTGGCCGAGAGGGCCGTGACTTCGCCGCGGACGACCACCACAGCCGGTTGTCGGGTAGGCGCTGGCGTGGCCAGCAGGTCAAGTCCGATGGCCACGCGGGTGCCGTCGGCGGCGACGTAGTAACGCACACGCACCTGACTGCCCAGCGGGATATCGGCCGGTTGCCATCCCGGCGCCGGCACGAACTCCAGGCCGCCCACGACCAGGCGGTCGCTTGCGAGGACGGTGAGCACTCCCGTATGGGCCAGGATGACGGCCGTTGCCGTCAGCGTCGGCGAGGAGGTGGGGGTCGTGGTGGGCAGACGTCGGGTCGCCGTCGGCGCGCGTGTGGGCACAGGCGTGGGGGTAGGCTGAGGCGGCCGTATGACCCTCCGGGTCGGCAACGGCGTGGGGCTTTCCTCCGCCCCGGTGCCGACCGGGAGGAGAGTTGGCGTGGGCGTAACCGTGGACAACGGCGTAGGCGTGACCACGGGAACGGGCGGAGGAACCCGCACCAGGCTCCAGCGGCTGACGCGGATGATGCCGTCGCCGCCGGTGGTGCCAACCACGCGCAGCCAGGTACCGGTTGGTACCTGGGCCAAAGCCGCATCGCTCACTTCCAGCAGATAAGGCCCGACCCGCCAGTAGGGGCCTTCGCGACCGATCAGGGGGGCCTCGTAGTCCACACGGACCTGCCAACCGCGTTCCAACACGGCTTCGATCTCGCGTAGGCGCCGCTCGCGGAGGGTGGCCAGGCGTTCGGCCCTTTCTGCCGGGTCAAAGGTGAGGAGCAAACCGACGGTCTCGGAGGCGCGCTTGAGGGGATACAGGGGTTCGCCGGGCAGGGCTGCCGCCGAGACGCGCACCCCGCCCAGGGTCAGGGCGCCCAAAAGGACCACCAGAAGCAGGGCCAGCGCCCAAGCGGGCTGTAACCGGCGCGGGAAAAGCTCCGGCCAGGTCCATCGCCGAGCCGGTGTAGGGGGTCGGGCCGGAACCGGCGCAGGGAGCGGCTCGACCGATGCCAGCACCCGTTGTCGGGCACGCGCCAGCGCCGCCGCAGGGTCGGGTGGCGGCGCTGCTGCCGCCCGGAGGTGCAGAACCATTTCGACGAGGGGCGCCATCTCGGCCGACGCGGCTGCGCGCAGTTCCTCTGGGGTGCTCTCGCCCCGCTCCAAGCGTTCCAGCAACTGCTGAAACCGTTCAAAGGCCGCTTCCTGGCTCATAGCGGTTCCTCCCCCATCAGCAAGCGGCGCAAATTGTTCACCGCGCGATACTGGAGCGCCTTGATGGCACCCTCCGATTTCTCCATGAGTGTGGCCACTTCGTTGATGCTGTAGCCTTCGAGGAAACGCAGTGTGATCACCTGCGCCTGTTCTTCGGTCAAGCGATGGATGGCTTCGAGCAGCGCTGTGCTATCGAGATGAGCGGCGGCAATTTGGTAGGGATCGGTATCATGGGCCGGCAACGGGTACACATCGTCAATGGCCACGAACCCGGCTTGATCGCGCCGGCGATAGTGGTCAATGATCAGATTATGAGCAATGCGAAACAGCCACCCGGAAAACGAGCTGTGCCAGCCTCGCTCAGAGCGCAGGGCTTCGAGCATGCGTAAAAAGACCTGACCGGTCAGGTCTTCGGCCAAAAACGGGTCGCTGAGACGGTGATAAATGTAGCTGTAGATTTTGGGCGCGTATCGATCGTAGAGGGAAGCAATGGCATCGGGATCGCTTTGGGCGGCCCGCTCTACCAGTGTTACCTCGTCTGCGGGGGAAGACGACATCGCTGTCTGAAGAGTCAAGACGAGGCCAGAAGCCAACAGCTACGGGCAAAAAGGAGAAAAAGGGCTATTCTTTCCGCGTTTGCAGCCAGATGTCGGTGATGCGTTGGATCACGGTGATACCAGCCATGACGGCGACAACGGCCAGAGCGATCATGGGGCGATTGAGGACAAGGCCCACGACCATGATGATAAACCGCTCGACCCGGGTGCCGATGCCCACTTTCGTGCTCATACCCAGCCCTTCGGCCCGCGCCCGTGTGTAGCTGACCAGATAACTGGTCACCAGGGCGGCAAAGGCGATGAGCACGCCGTTCGTATCCCCTTGCCGGGCCGCCCAATAGCCCAGGCTGGCGATGACGATGGCTTCGCCCAAGCGATCGAGCGTGCTATCCCAAAAGGCGCCGAAGCGGTTGCGCACGCCCAACAGCCGCGCGAGGGTGCCGTCAATGGCATCGGAACCGGCGGCGATGATGTAGAGCAACCCGGCGGCCAACAGACGGCCTTCCACGATCAGGTAGGCCACCACCAGAGTGCCCAACAACCCAAGAAAGGTAACGACATTGGGGGTGATATGGAGCGCCACCAACACCCGGGCGATGGAATCGAAGAAGGTTTTGAAGTTGCGGCGGCCCCATTCGGTGAGCATGGACATTTCCTTTGTCTTGCGAAAATGGTCGGTCATTTCGACGATCAGCGTAAAACAGTGTACAATAGGCCCAATAGAGTGTCAAAGCCTCCTGCTCTCCCTCGCCCGCCTGTTTATCTGCCTCTGTGTTACGTCGTCCCCGTCTCGACCGTTCCCAACTCGAATCGGCCATCCATCTGTTGCGCGAAGCCCATCGGGTGGTGGTGCTTACCGGCGCGGGCATTTCGACCCCATCCGGCATTCCCGATTTTCGCTCTCCCGGCACAGGTTTGTGGAGCCACTGGGACCCGCTAGAAATCGCCTCGATCTGGGGTTTTCGCGAGAAACCGCAGCGTTTTTACGAGTGGATACGGCCCCTGGCGCAAAAAATCGTACAGGCCCGTCCCAATCCGGCCCATCTCGCGCTGGTTGAACTGGAACGGCTGGGCAAGCTCCATCTGCTGATCACCCAAAATATTGACGCCCTCCACCAAAAGGCCGGCTCCCGGCGGGTCGTCGAGTTGCACGGCCATTTGCGCACCGTGCAATGTCTGCGCTGTCGCTTTCAAGACGCCATGGACGGCTATCTGCCGGCGTTTCTGGAGCGGGGGGAGTTGCCTGTCTGTCAACGCTGCGGCAGCATCTTGAAACCGGATGTGGTGCTCTTCGGCGAGCCGTTGCCCGAAGAAGAAATCCTGATGGCCCAGGAAGAGGCTCTCCGCTGCGATTTGATGCTCGTGGTTGGTTCCTCGCTGGAGGTCATGCCCGCGGCCGACCTGCCGGCGCTGGCGGTGCGTCGCGGGGCCCGTCTCATCATCGTCAACCTCGGCCCCACACCCTACGACCACCTGGCCGATGTCGTCCTGCACGCCGACGTGGCCGAGGCTATGCCACGAATCGTGCAGGGGTTGCGGGGGTAACCGGTAGTCTGTGATGATTCGTTCGTTTCGGTAGTTGGTCAAAGAACAAGACGAAGGACGAACGACGGAAGACGAAACCTCTCCGTCCGCCGTCTTTCGTCCTTCGTCACGGGAACTCAGTTCTTGCGGATTACCTGCGGATCAAGGGCAACCAGGCGCCGCCGTTGTTGACGTTGATCCGAACGTCTACACCCTGGAAACGGCCGGGCGTGCCAGGACCACCGTCCACGAGGATGGTCACGCGCGTCTCGCCCAACGGCGCTCGGGGCACGTCCAGGGAGACCTGGAACGAGCCAGGTGTGAAACCGTTGTTGGGCGTCAAGATGACCCAAGGCACGGTGCTGAGCGTGGTCACAGCGCCGTCAGGAGCGGTGAGCACCACGCGACGACCATCAGGGCTGACCTCCCATGTCCCGGTGCGATCGGCCATATCCCACCAGTCACCCGACAGCACGGCGTAGGCATACCAGTGGATGGCGCCCTGACCGGGTACGCTTTGGTCCACATTGATCAGCGCCCGCGGGGAGGGCAGAGCCGGATCGGCGACCATAATCAGGCTCGTCGGGGTCACGATCATGCCCGTGGCCACGATCCGCAGGGTTACCGGGATGTTCACAGGGCTGCCGCGGATGGCGCCGGCATCCACCCGAATGGTGCCGCTGTATTCGCCGGGTCGCAAGTTGGTCGGGTTGACGGAGACGGCAACCGTGTCATCGGTGCGGCCGGAGGTTTTGTCCGTCCGCAGCCAGTTGCCGCCGTCGGCCGTCGTCACCGTCAGCCGATAGTTCTGCGGACCACCGTCGCCGACATTGCGGATGGTCAGGGTTTGCGGCGCAGGGATGACGCCGCCGTAATTGTAATCGAAGCGCAGGCTGGTCGGCTGCACACCCAGTTCGGGACCGGTGGGCGTCACCGTCAGGGTCACGGCGATGCGACGGGGGCTATCCTGCACGCCCTGAGTGACGGCGGTGATGATAATGGTGTCGGTATAGGTGCCGGGGGGCAGGTTGGCGCCGTCAACGGTGACGGTGTGAGTTGTCGGCGTGGCGCCTTCAAAGGGCGTGACCTGGAGCCAGGCGCTGCCGCGCTCTTTGGCGACCTCATAGGCGATGGCGCCACCGCCGCCGGCGTTCGTCACCTGGAAGGTCTGGGCCGGCGGATTGGCGCCCCCGCGTAGCATGCCAAAGGTCATGCTCGTTTTGTCCACGGCCAGCCGCGGGGGTTCAAAGCTGATGCCGTCGGCGTCGAAGTTGCCCGTGCGCAGGACGATGGGCGACTGGAACGAAGCGGTGATCCAGCCGGTTGAATTCGTCAGGCTGCTGGCCGGCTCCAGCCAGATGCGATAGCTGCCCGGCTGCGCTACCACCACCTCGGCGCGGCCATCGCCGTCCACATCGCCCATGGCCACGGCCTGGAGATTACGACCCAGCTGCACGCCGTTTTCCCACTCGGCCGGGAAGGGGTCGCTGCCGTGGTTGATGCCGATGAGGGAAATGCCCGTGCCGCCTTCCAGAGGGTCGCGGATGAGGAAGACCTCGGCATCACCGCTGGCGTTCGTGTCGCCCAAGGCGATATCGAAGAAAGGCGGGAAGAATCGTCGCTCGCCCGTCGGCGCATCGGCGATGAGCACGGGTGGTGCGTACTGAAACACGAGATAGGAGGGGAACACCCCCAGCACCTGGTCGCGGGTGAGGACAATTTCGGCCAAGTTGCCGTTGTTGGTGTGGGTGTTGCCTACGGCCAGATCGATCCAGGGGAAGTTGTAGGTCTGTTCGGCAAAGGTCTGGAAGACACCGGTCGGGGTGCGGGCCAGGATCTTGATGCGGCGATCGAGGCGGTCGGGCGGCAGGCCGTTGCGCACCAGGATCAGCTCCTCGCCCTCCAGGCCGTTGTAATCGCCGGTTTCCATGCGAATCCAGGGCACGGCGAAGAACTCTTCGTACACGAGCTGCCAGGTCGTGCCGCCGCTATCGCCATCGTAAATCTGCAGGCTGTAGCTTCCGCCCCCGCGGTTATCGGTGCGATGGAGGACGATCTCATCACGACCGCCGTCGCCGGGGACGAGGTCGCCCGCCGTCGCGCGGGTATAGACGAATCCTGCCGGTAGCTGATTCGTCCAGGTTGGCGGCGTGATGCCGGAAGGCGTATAGGGCGCAAAGAGCCGGGCCGTACCGCCGCCGATGGCGAGAATTTCGGGGATACGGTCGCCGTTGCTGTCGAGCACGACGAAATCGGTCCAGCCGCCTACGGGCGAAACCCAGTTGAAGGGCAGACGGCCGGCCGGTGTAAAGGGGTCAACGATTTGGATGAAACTGTTGGCGTTGATGAACGCGATCTCGTCATCCGGGAACGTTTGCTGGGCCATCACGGCGGGAACCGAAGCAGACCCCAGACCCGTCGTGGCGAGGGCCAAGACCAGCAACGCGAGGAGAAGGCGAGACACCGTGTGCATAGCGAATGGACTCCTTGCTGGGGGATGGATTGAAAAACAACCGTCGGACAGGATGGGAGACGCCGCGCGGCGTCCTCCGGTTCCCTGTGACGGCACTGCCGGCCGGGTCGGCGCGGCAAAAAACCATTATAACACGCCGCATGATCATCCCCGCCAGTAGCGAAAAGGGAGGACGAAAGACGAAGCTTTTCGTCGTCCGTCCTCCGTCTTTCGTCCTCTTCCTACGCCTTCGCCTGTCCTCAGACCGCCATCGGCCGCTGCTTGCCGCCCCGCCAGCGCCGCCAAAACGACAGCTCGCCCTTGTCCCACGAGACGAGCAACGGCGTGGCATTGAAAATGGACGAGTAGGTGCCGCTCAGCAGGCCCACCAGCATGGTGGCAATGAACTGACGAATGGTCACACCGCCGAAGAGCAGCAACGCCACCATGACGAACATGGCGTTGATCTGCGTGGCCCGCGAGCGGTGGGTGGTCTCGTTCAGGGAGCGATTGACGATGGTATCGAAATCCTCCCCCCGTCGTCGGCGGCTGTTTTCGCGAATGCGGTCGAAAACGACGATGGTATCCTGAACCGAAAAGCCGATGACCGTGAGCAGCGCCGTCAGGGTCAAGGCATCGGCCTGCCAACCTGCCACCCAGCCCATGATGGAGACAAAACCGACGGTGACAAGCACATCGTGCAGCATGGCGATGATGGCACACAGCCCAAACCGGAAGGGATGGGAGACGTTGCGGAAGGCCCAAATGATGAAGCCCAAAATGGCCAGCGAGGCAAAAAAGACGGCAATGATGGCCGTGCGCGTGACTTCGGCGCCGACTACAGGGCCGACAAGGGCGTATTGGACCTCTTCAGGCGTTTCGCCAAAAGCCGTCGTCATGGCCTCGAGCAGCTTTTGTTTCTGCTCGGGCGTGATGACATCGGTGCGGATCTCCAGGGTTTGTTCATCGCCGATGGTGTTGACGTTCGTATCGGGAAAGCCGTTGTCTTGGAACAGACGGACGACCTCGCCGGGGAGCACGGGTTTGGTGAACCGTACCTCCCACAAAACGCCGCCGGTGAACTCGATGGACAGGCGCACCGGCGCGCGAAAGCTGATAAGGGTGAGGACCATCGCGATCAGGCCCGGCAGAATGACCACGGCCGAAAGCAGATAGTACCAGCGCCGATAGCGGATGATGTTCATGGTGAGATTTCCCCCAAGCCTTTCAGGCGCCGAGCAGTATCGGCCGCGATTGGAGACGTTCACCGACCAGGCCGACAAGGGTGCGCATCAGGGTGCGGGTGACCAGCACGGCGGTGAACATGGAGATGAGCACGCCGATACCCAGGGTAACGGCAAAGCCCTGGACGATGGAAGCGCCGAAGCTCGAACCGAAGTAGTAGAGGATGACGCAGGTGATCAGGGTGGACAGGTTGGAATCGAGGATGGAAGTCCAGGCGCGGGCAAAGCCGGCTTCCACGGCATTGCCCAGGGTGCGTCCTGCACGCAGCTCCTCTTTCATGCGCTCGAAAATGAGGATGTTGGCATCCACGGCCATACCGGTCGAGAGGAGAAAACCGGCGATGCCGGGCAGGGTGAGCACCACGGGGACGAGCTTGTAGATGCTCAGGTTGAGCGCCGCGTAGAGCATCAGGGCCAAACTGGCCAGAAAACCCGGCACGCGGTAGTAGGTGATCATGAACAGCAGCACGATGATGACGCCGATGGTCCCCGCCGTGATGCTCGAACGAACCGAGTCCTGACCCAACCGGGGGCCAACGGTACGTACCGCCGCTACCTCCAACGGCACGGGCAAGGCGCCGTAGCGCATCTGCACGGCCAGGTTTTGCGCCTCTTCCAGGGTGAAATCGCCCTCGATGATGCCGCTATCGCTGATGGCCGCCCGTACCACCGGCGCCGAAAGCACGGTCTTATCGAGGACGATACCCAGGAACTTGCCGATGTTTTGGCTGGTGTACTCCTGGAAGAGCCGGGCGCCTTCGGGTTTGAAACGGAAGGCGATGAAGATGGCCTGCGTGGTGGGGTCGCGGCTTACGTCCACTGATTCCAACTGGTCGCCGGTGACGACGGTGCGATAGACCACGGTGCCCGTGGGCACATCGGTGGCATCGAGCGAGGTGACCACCCGAGTGCCCACCTGAGCCGGGCTATCGCCCATGTCCACGAACTCGAGTTGGCCGGTGCTAGCGAGGGTGGCGATGGCGGCATCCGGGTTGCGAATGCCAGGCAAGGCAACGATGATCCGGTCGCCGCTGACTTGGACCTCGGGTTCGGCCACGCCCAGGCCGTTGACGCGACGTTCGATGATGGTGCGGGCCGTGTTCATATCATCGGTTGTGGCCTGGCCGCCGGCATGGGGTTTGGCCTGAAGGACGACCTGGGTGCCGCCTTGCAGGTCGAGGCCCAGTTTGAGGTCCAGCGTGACGTCATCGGGCTGATGGGGCGCCACGATGCGCACGAACCAGGCCGGTTTGGCCACGGGCAGGGCCAGAAAGGTCGCCAGGCCCGCCAGAAGCAAGATAAAAACGAGAGCGATCAGGGTACGTGAAGTCATGGGCAAAGGAGCCGGTCAAAAACAGAAAAAAGGCGGCCCAAGGCCACCGTGATGGAAAAAACGTTACAAGCCGGCTGATTATAGGAGCCGACCGAAGGGTGTGTCAAAAAGGAAACGGCGACCGGCGTAAGGCGGTCATAGCCGGATCGCCGCAAGCCGTGCTATAATGCCTGTATCCGCTCCCAACCCGGCGGCCCATCCGCACGAGCCCCTCACCCCAGGAGGTCAGCCATGGCCCGCGGCGCCGACATCGGCAGTAAACGACTCATCAGCTTGGCCCCGACGGCCTGGCTCCGTTGGCTCCTTCGCGACGACACCGTCGAAGCCCTCGCCCTCCTCACCGCCGACTTCCAATGGGTCAGCCGCGAAACCGACATCCTCCTGCGGGCCCACAGCCCCCTCCACGGCGACTTCCTCGTCATCAACGAAATGCAACTCCGCCCCGACCCGGACATGCCGCGGCGCCTGACGGCCTACACGGCCCTCGCCCGCGAACGCTATGCCCTCCCGGTCTATCCCGTGGTGGTGAACATCCTCTCCGGAGCCGGTGCCGCACCGCTCCCGACCCGCTTCGAGACCGAGTTCCTAGGCCTGGTGGCGCGGCAGGATTTCCATCAGGTGAACCTGTGGGAGCTCGATGCCCGTCCCATCCTGCAGGAACCGCTGTGGCCGCTTTTGCCGTTTGTGCCCGTCATGCAGGGTGGGAACGACGCCGGGGCCTTGGCGCAGGCGTTGCAGCTGTTGCGCGCCGACCCGAACCTGGCGGAGATGGAGACGTTGCTGGCGTTTTTTGCCCGTTTTGTCTTTCCAAGCGAACTCATTCGACGCATCATGAGGTGGGATATGGTCGTTCTCCGTGAATCGCCCTGGTATCAGGAGATTTTCAGCGAAGGCCTGGAGCAGGGTTTGCAACAGGGCCTGGAGCAGGGTTTGCAACAGGGCCGCGAAAAAGTGCTGAAGATGCTCTTGGGCGTGCTCCGGCATCGCTTTGGCGAGGTGCCGGAGGAGCTGGTCGTCCGACTGGAGCGTCTCTCGGCCGATGAACTGAGCGAGCTGCTCGACCCGGCTCTCGATGTGAGCCGCCCGGAGGAGCTGTACGCGTTTCTCCCCGACGGCGCCGAACCCGGTTGAGTTGGCTTGACCGTTCAGGGTCGGGCTGCGAATCGAACGGCTTGTAGACCCGGCAACGGTCCTCAAAAGGGCTTCCCTCCCGTAGCCGGATGGGTTCCCATCGGGTGGGTGGTATGTGCAGGCAGTCCGGTTTGACAGGCCGCGCGGGCTGCGGCTACACTCCCTTTCGGAATGAGCACCATGACCGGACGCCATGCCGGCCGCAAGGCCGACCACATCCGCATCAATCTCGAAGAGAACGTCGGCTTTCCCAATCTGACGACGGGACTCGAACACTACCGTTTTCTGCACCAGGGTCTGCCCGAGCTCGATCTGACCACCGTTGACACCACCGTCACGGTTTTCGGCAAGACCCTGCGGGCGCCCCTGCTCATCTCCTCGATGACAGGGGGAACGCCCGAGGCCGGACGCATCAACTTCCATCTGGCCGAGGCCGCCGAAGCTGCCGGCATCGCCATGGGGTTGGGGTCGCAACGGGCTGCGCTCGAGGAACCCGAATTTGCCGCCACCTTTCAAGTGCGCAAGGTGGCGCCGCACATCCTGCTCTTCGCCAACTTGGGTGCGGTTCAGCTCAACAAGGGCTACACGGTGGACCACTGCCGCCGCGCCGTCGAGATGGTCGAGGCCGATGCCCTCATCCTCCATCTCAACCCCCTGCAAGAGGCCGTCCAGGCCGATGGCGACTGGAACTGGGCCGGTCTGGCCGCCAAGATCGAAGCCGTGTGTCGGCAGCTGCCGGTGCCCGTTGTCGCCAAGGAGGTCGGCTGGGGTATCTCGCCGCAAACGGCCCGGCTCCTGGCCAATGCCGGCGTGGCCGCCATTGACGTGGCCGGCGCTGGTGGGACTTCGTGGACCGAAGTCGAATACCACCGCGCCGGCAGCGAGCGTTTGCGGCGTTTGGCCCGCGCCTTTGCCGATTGGGGGCTGCCCACGGCCCTTTCCCTCCGGCTCGTGCGCCAAACCCTGCCCGATATGATGCTCTTTGCCAGCGGTGGGCTGCGCGGGGGTATTGACCTGGCCAAATGTCTGGCCTTGGGCGCGACCCTGGGTGGGATGGCCGGACCGTTTCTCAAGGCTGCGGCCCGTGGGGTCGAGGCCGTGAGCGAGGAGATCGAGGCCACGGTGGCCGAGCTACGCGTGGCCATGTTCGTGGCCGGCGCCGCCGACCTGAAGGCGCTGGCCGAACCGGGGCGCCTGATCGGCCCCCATTCGCTTCCGGAGTTCGAATGGTGATCGGAGTCTGCCTCGTCCGGATGGATCCTCCGTCTGCGTCGGCGACCAACCATCGAGAGCGAGAACGCAAGACGATGTTTTCTTCGTCCTCCGTCCCTTGTCTTTCGTCCCTTCCATCAGCCTCATGAGGGAGTTCGGATGACCGATCTGCAAACCTTCAGCCGCATGTGGCTGCCCAAGGTGGAATCCTACCTGCGCGGGCTCCTGGTCGGCGAGAGTCCGGCCGTAACCGGTCTCTATCGCATGCTGCGCTACCACATGGGTTGGGAAAATCAGGCTGGCGAACCCGAGCACACGACCCAGGGCAAGCGCGTGCGGCCGTTGCTCGTGCTGATGAGTTGTCTGGCCGCTGGCGGTGACCCCATCCAGGCCCTGCCGGCGGCGGCAGCGGTAGAGCTGGTGCACAATTTCTCCCTCATCCACGACGACATCGAGGACGGCAGCCCCACCCGGCGGCATCGCCCCACCCTTTGGACTTGGGTGGGTCAGGCGCAGGCCATCAACGCCGGCGATGCCCTGTTCACTTTGGCGCGGCTGGCCCTGTTACAACTCGACGAACAGGTCATCCCTCCCACCCGCCTGTTGACGGCGCTACGCCTCTTCGACCACACCTGTCTACACCTGACCGAAGGCCAGTATCTCGACATCAGCTTCGAGACCCGCGAGCGGGTCACGGCCGATGAGTACATGACCATGATCGCCGGCAAGACCGCGGCGCTGTTGGCCGCTTCGGCCCAACTCGGCGCCCTGGTCGCCACGGACGACGTCGCCGTCACGACCGCGTGTCGTCGTTTCGGCCACGAGTTGGGTATCAGCTTTCAGATTCAGGACGACATCCTGGGCATTTGGGGCGACGAAGCCCTGACGGGCAAATCGGCCAGCAGCGACCTGCTCACACGCAAGAAGACGCTGCCGGTGCTCTATGCCCTGGAGCAGGCCGATGCAGCTGCGGCCGAGCTAGCAGCCTATTATGCCCCTGGCCGTGCGCTCACCCCGGCCGATCTGCCGGCCATGTTGGCTTTGCTCGACCGGTTGCAGGCGCGGGCCTATGCCGAAACCGTTGCCCGCGCCCATGCCGAAGCGGCCCTGACCGCCTTGACGGAGGCGCCGCTCACGGCAGAGGGCCGTTCACTGCTGCACGAGCTGGCCATCCAGCTGTTGGGGAGAACGAGTTAAGGATACGGGTAACGAAACCGGTCGCAATGTGAAGATGTCCGGCTCATGGCGATGGATGGAGCATCGCGTAACGCAAGATGGCATCTTGCGTTACGTTCACCTTGCGATTGGTCTGGTAATTCGGTAACCGGGGTTGCGGCCGAAAGACGGTGGACGAATAGGACTTCCCGCCCTCCGAGGAGACTTTGCGGACGACGGGCTCCATCCATCGTCTATCGTCCACCGTCCATCGTCCGTTTCACGGCGCTGGGCAGCCCCAGGGCGTGTAGTTATCGGCAAAGGCCCGCACACGGAATTCGGGTTCTCCGCGGGACGTGTTGCCGACAGAGCGGATGAGGGTGTGGTTAGCCCACAGTTCCACCCGATAGGGATGGCCCTGTCCGCCGTACCGCGCGAGGTCCACCGGCAGGCCGTCAATCTTCAGATAACCGCTGGGTGAGATGGCGCCCCAACCGCGGGGGTTGATGTCCACCCAGCGCTCGCCGTCCCAGCGGTAGATTTTGATCCAGGAGTTGCGCGGGCGCACGCAGGTAATGATGTTGCCCACAGGCGGCGGCACCCGAATCTTTTCCCACGAGAGTTTGGCCGTGGCGTTGCCGGCGTTCTCGTAGTACTCCATGCGGATGGTGTGGACGCCTTCGGTGAGGTCCAGGACGGCCGTGTGCGTGGTGGGGGCCATATCCACCCAACGGTCAATGACCAGCTGGCCATCAATGTAGAGCCGGACGCCGTCATCGGTCAGGGTGGTGAAGCGATAGCGGCCCTGCTCGAAGCGGACGGCCCGTGTCCAGCGCACCGAGAAGCGGTCGGCCGGGATTTGCGGGTCGGGCGAACCCTGACCCCAGGCGAACTGGATGTCGGGGTCCTCACGCACCAGGGTGGGCGTGCCGGCGAGCCAGGGGTTGGCGAAGTACTCGCCCCGCCAGGTGGCCGTGGGCGGCACCGAAACCTGTACCCGCTCCCAGCGCAGCCGGGCCACGGCCCAACCGGTGTTCTCGTAGTACTCCATGCGCAGGGCATGGTCGCCGGCCGTCAACTCGCGTTCGACGGTGTAGGTGGTCGGGGCCTGATCGTGCCAGCGATCGAGGATGAGCTGACCGTCCAGGAACAGGCGCACGCCGTCGTCCACCTCGACGATGAAGCGATAGCGGCCGGCCTCGAAGCGGGCAACGCGGCTCCAGCGCACCGAGAAGCGATCCACCGGGATGCGGTCATGCGGCGCGCCGGTGCCCCAGTGGAAGTCAATGAACGCATCGGTGCGGGTCAGAACCGGCGCTCCGACCAGCCAGGGATTGTCGAAATACTCGCCCTGCCACCCTGTGTCAGCCGTCTGCGCAGTACCCGGCGTGATCCACAGCATCAACACGACTGCGGTGCTTAACAGGGAGGCAAGCGCGAGGGAAAATACACGTCGTCGGAACATGTCTTGCCTCCTTGTCCATGTTCGGGATGTGAGATTCACCGGAATAGACGAAGAAAGAGGCCAAAAAGTTCCACCGCCGGAACGGCTATTCGCCGGGATGACCGCCCTCCAGGTAAGGCCGAAAAGGGTTCTTCCCCTTCCAATGGCGCCAGCGAAGTACGACGCAGGCCGTAGCACAGACGAAACGCGGGAATAGTAACGAGGCGCGCATCGGCGGGGTGGGTGTCGGGACGAGAGGGGTGTGATGACGTTGCCGATGATAACGCGGCCCGGCGCCGAATGTGGGATTTGGCCGTTCGCGCGGCGTCAAAGGGGGCGGCCGGGCGGCGGAGCCGCCCGGCCGCCCCCTTTGTGGCGCGCGTGGCGACTGCTTCCATCCGCGGCGTGAACATCGCCTAAACCCCCATCGCCCGACGACGCGGTTCGCCCGCAGCACCTTCCGGCCGGCTGCACCACCCGGCCAAGACGACGGCCGCAGCCGTCACCCACGACGCCAAGGGCAGGAAAGCGCCTTCACCACGGCCCTTCTCTGCCTCCCCTTTTGCGCCTTTGGCCGACGGCTGTGCTATAATCTCACGACGCAACGCGTCATAATCCGCCCGGCCATCGTCGGCCTCGGGCGTCCCGCCTGTCGATCCCGCTCGCTCCGCTTACACTCCTGGAGGTCACTCATGGCGTATCTGTTCCCCTCGGCCGAATGGGTTGCCGCGTTCAAAGAAGCGCTCAACAACAACGAGGCCTACAAGGTCTCGGCCGCCACCTGGGAAGGTGATTTTTACTTCATCGTCGAGCCGAAAGGCAGCCTGAAGGAACCGGTCAAATTCTATCTCGACCTGTGGCACGGCCAGTGCCGCGAGGCCTATCTGGTGACAGGGGAGGGCGACAAACAGCCCGAATTCGTCATCGAGGGCAGCATTGACACCTACCGCAAAATCTTCAAGAAGCAGCTCGACCCCATCCGCGCCCTCGTCAGCCGCCAGCTCAAGCTCAAGGGCAATCTGGCCAAGATCATGCGTTCGGTCAAGGCCACGCTGGACCTGGTCAACAGCGCCTCCAGCGTGCCCACCCGCTATCCCGACGAGGAATGAGCCATGTGGTTCTTCAAAAGCCCCGAAATCATCTACGGCGAGGATGCCCTGAGCTATCTCGATGAGCTGCAGGGCAGCCGCGCCTTCATCGTCACCGACCCGGTTCTGCACGGCCTGGGCTTCACCGAACGAATCGCCGAGCACCTGCGCCGCGCCGGGATGGAGGTGGGCTATTTCGCCGAGGTGGAACCGGAGCCGTCGTTGCAGACCGTGCGCCGGGGGGCGGAGTTGCTCACGGCCTTTGCGCCCGATTGGATCGTTGGCCTGGGCGGTGGCTCGGCCATGGACGCGGCCAAGGCCATGTGGGTCCTTTACGAGCGGCCCGATGTCGAACCCGACGCCATTGCGCCGTTCCTCTACCTGGGTTTGGGTCGCCGCGCCCGGTTGCTGGCCATCCCCACCACAGCCGGCACGGGCGCCGAAGCCACCGGCGCGCTCGTCCTCACCGATCTGACCGATGGCCGTAAGGTCTCCGTCATCTCGCGTGAGACCGTGCCCACCCTGGCCGTGGTGGATCCCAGCCTCACCCGCGAGCTGCCCCGACGCATCACGGCCGATACGGGGCTGGATGTCCTCGTCCATGCCGTCGAGGGCTACACCTGCACCTTCCGCAACGACTTCAGCGACGGCCTCTGCCTGAAGGCCATGCAGATGGTGTTCCAGTACCTGCCGCGTGTCTACGCCGACCCCCACGACATGGAAGCCCGCGAGCACATGGCCAATGCCGCCACCATCGCCGGCTTGGGCTTCGGCAATTCGCTGGCCGGTTTGGCCCACGCCATGGGCCATGCCTTCGGCGCCACCTTCAAAATCCCTCACGGCCGCACCGTCGCCCTTTTCCTGCCCTATGTCATGGAATTCACGGCAGCGCTGCCGGCCGAGGTCACCCGCTATCCCGACCTGGCCCATGCCCTGCGCTTGCCAGAGGCCGCAGCCGACGAAGCCACGGCCACGGCCGCGGTCATCGCCGCCATCCGCGACCTGGAACGCCGGGTCGAACAGCCCCTCACCGTGGCCGAGATGGGCATCCCCCGCGACCGTTATGAGGCTGCCCTGGAGCAGATGTGCGTCTTCGCCGAGGGCGACGGCACCATCACGGTCAATGCCCGGGTGCCGGAACGCCCCGAGCTGATCCGCCTCTTCCGCTGCGCCTACGACGGCCAGACTGTTGATTTTTAGCCGATTCGCTTATGGCCATCCCGCAGCGTTTCACGCCTGCCCTGCCCACGCTGCTGCCCGGCTACATGGGCAAGCTGTTGCGCGTCGACCTGAGCACCGGTGCCCTATGGGAAGAACCCCTCAACGAGACCTACGCCCGGCTCTTCATTGGCGGCAGCGGTTTGGGCGCCCGTTATCTGGCCGATCTGGCCGGGCCGAACACGGATCCCCTCGGTCCGGAGAACCCCCTCATCTTCATGACCGGGCCGCTGGTGGGCACAACCACGCCGGCTGCCGGCCGTTTCTCGGTGGTTGCCCGTTCGCCGGCCACCGGTCTCACCGGCGAGGCCAATTCGGGCGGCTATTGGGGGCCGGAACTGCGCCGCGCCGGGTACGACGGCATCATCATCACGGGGCAGGCCCCGCGACCGGTCTGGCTGGAAGTACGCGATGACGTCACTCCACGGCTACACGAAGCGGACGAGCTATGGGGCCTCGACATGTACGAGACCCAGGAGGCCGTGCGCGCGGCTATGGGCGCCAAGCGCGTTCGCGTGGCCTGCATCGGCCCGGCCGGGGAGCACCGGGTCCGCTTTGCCGGGGTCATGAACGACCACGGCCGTGCCGCCGCCCGCACCGGCCTGGGCGCCGTGATGGGCAGCAAACGGTTGAAGGCCATCGGTGTCAGCGGCCATGCCGATGTGCCTCTCTATGACCCTCTGGCCAACAAAAAGGCCAACCGCGAGGTGACCGCCTTCGTCGTGGAAGACCTGACGGCGCAGATGATGCGGCTGGGCGGAACCCTGATGGGCATGGACGTGGGCGCGCTGGCCGGCGATGTCTCGGCCCGCTACTACAGCACGACCGAACTCGACGGCATCGAGGATGCGATCAACGCCGGTCAGCTCAGCGACCGCTTCCTCAAACGCCATGTGCCCTGTTTCCGCTGCCCCATCGCCTGCGGTCGCGAGGTCGTCTTGCCCGACCGGGTCGAAGGCGTCATTGACGGCCCCGAATACGAAACATCGGTGGCTTTCGGACCGCTGATCGGCTCTCACAGCCTGGAGCACGTCATCCTGGCCGGCCACCTGTGCAATCGCTTTGGCCTGGACACGATTTCCTGCGGTTCGACCATTGCCTTGGCCTACGCCCTGTTCGAGGCCGGCATCATTGACGCCGACGTCACGGGCGGTCTGGAATTGCGCTGGGGCGATCCCGAACCGGCCCTGGCGCTGATCGAGCAGATCGCCTACCGTCGCGGTTTCGGGAACCTCCTGGCCGAGGGCGCCGCGCGCGTGGCTGCGGCCTTGGGCGTGCCCGATCTGGCCGTCCACGTCAACGGCCTGGAGCTACCCTTCCACGATGTGCGCGCCCATGCCGGCCAGGGTCTGGTCTACGCCGTGGGCACACGGGGGGCCTGCCACATGGCCGGCGATGTCTACCACTGGGAACAGGGTCGCGAAGCGCCGGAAATCGGCATCACCTACGGCGACCCGCGCGAGGAGTCACCGGCCAAGGTGGCGATGACCGCCCGGGTGATGGATTTCCGCGCCTTTACCAACAGCGCCATCCTCTGCCATTTCGAGGAAGTCCCCATCCCCCACCTCCTCGAGCTATGGGCCACCATCACGGGCTGGGAATGGCAGCCCGAGGACCTGATCCGCACCGGCGAACGGATTTACACCCTCAAGCGGGTGCTGAACCATCGCTTTGGCCTCACGCGGACCAACGATACCCTGCCCAAAGCCGTGCGCAAGGCCGTGGAAACGGGCCCCCATGCCGGCTACAGCCCCGACCTGGAGACGATGCTGGCCTGGTACTATCAGGTCCGCCATTGGGACCCGGACACGGGCAAACCCTGTCCGGACACACTGATCGCGCTGGACCTGGGCGACTTCGTCGCCGAGCTGTGGCCCTGAGCATCGCTTTCCCTTCCCCCTGTCTTGGCCTATGACCCTCTCGGCTCCCGGGCAACGTCGCCTGGGGCTTGTCCTAGGCGGCGGTGCGGCCCGCGGTTTCGCTCATATCGGCGTCCTCCAGGTTCTGGATGAGGCCGGCATCCGGCCGCAGGTTGTTGTCGGCACCAGCGTGGGCGCCTTCATCGGCGCGGGGGTGGCTGCCGGCAAGAGTATCGCCGAGATCACCGCCTTTGGGATGCGGTTGCGCTGGCGCCATCTCGTGCGACCGGCCTGGCCGCGGCGTGGTTTCCTGTCCCTGGCGCCCCTGGAGCGGACGCTCATCCGTTGGCTGGGTGACCTCTGGATCGAACAGCTGCCCTTGCCCTACGCCTGCGTTGCCACCAATGCCCTCAGTGGTCGGCCGCACGTCTTTACCGAGGGCCGCTTGGCCCCGCGAGTGCGCGCGAGCTGCAGCGTGCCCATCGTCTTCCAACCCTGTCTGATCGAGGACCGCTGGTATGTGGACGGCGGTATGACGGATAACTTGCCCATCGGCGCGGCCCGGCGCTTGGGGGCCGAGGTCGTGGTAGCCGTGACCCTGTTCGGGGCGGCCGACCACCTGCCTACCGGTCTGGGCGCCTACAGCGCCGTCGTGCTCGGCCATACCCTGGTGCGAACCAGCGCACATGCGACCGCGGCCGATGTGCTGGTCGAACCGGACCTGACCGATTTCGACATGGTGCGGATGCGCCGCCAGGAACTGATCGCGCGCGGCCGGGCGGCCATGCTCGCGCAGCTGCCGCGTCTGCAGATGGTGGTTATCGGTGGAGCTTGAAGAAGGTTGAAGGAGCTGGAAGGAGCTTTCCCACTCCCGTGCTCTCCCCTTTCTTCATCCGTAACGACTCAGCCACTGCTCAATGTTCCGGATGGGTCTTCCCTTCCCGCCATTGACCGCCCGCCAGGCCGACGGCCGAAAGACGTAGAGCAAGAGCCACCTTGCGCTACCTCTTCGTCTATCGTCCATCGTCTTCTTGTCTGCCTTCGACGGCAAGCCTATAATCGAGACACCTGGTGTCTCAGGAGGCACATCCCATGAAAACGGTTGCCATTACCGGGTTGCTCAGTCCGTTGGGCCGCGATCTCGGCCGTCTGGCCAGCCAGTTCGGCCTGCGTGTGCTCGGGATTGACATGAAACCCCTGACCAAGCCCTTTCCCGGCGTCGAATTCGTCGAGGCCGACCTGCGCAATCCGCTGATCGGGGAGTTGTTCAAAGCCGAGCGGGTGGATACCATCGTCCACTGTGCGTTTCGCTGGCGTCGGCATCATACCGACGAGGTGTTCGATAGCAACGTCATGGGCACGATGCGGATGCTGGGCGCAGCGGCGCTGGCGGGTGTGCGCAAGGTCATTTTGCCTTCGACCATCCTGATTTACGGTGCGCACCCCGAAAACCCGGCCTTTATCTCTGAGGAAAGTGACTTCCGCGGGCGACCGGCCTACGCCTATATCCGCGAGTGGCGCGAGATCGAGACGTTTGTCAGCGGTTTTCGGCGTCAGCACCCGACCATGACCGTTACCGTGCTGCGTTTTGCCCACATCCTGGGCGGCGAGCCTGTCTATCCCCTGGCGCAGTTGCTATCGCTGCCGGCGGCGCCCATCCTACTGGGTTTTGAGCCGATGGTCCAGGTCATCCACTACGACGATGTTCTGCGCGCCATCGGTCATGCCATCCTCGAGGACCACAACGGCGCCTACAACATCGCCGCTGACCCGCCGCTGCCGTTGCTCAAGCTGCTGGCCTTGGCCCGGGTGCCGCCATTGCCGCTGCTCCATCCTCTGGCCTATCGCCTGGGCAGCGGACAGTTGCCCTACCGGGCTTCGGACCTGACGCCGCTGCCGTGGGATTATCTGCGTTACGGCTGCGTGGGCGATACGACCCGAATGCGGGAGGAGCTGGGCTTCATGCCGACAGTGGATGCCGAGACGACCGTGCGACGTTTCGGTGAAGCCCTACACGAGCATCGCTACGAGACCAACCGGGCCTATCGGGTCATGCTCGACGGCCTGCGCGCCGGTCGCGAGATCACCCGCCACGGGATCGAGACCGCCCGCGAGTTCGCCCGTCGCTCCGAAGCGGCCATCGGCAGTCTGCGCCGTTCCTCGACCGAAGGAGCCGTTGGCTAACACAGGAGGAGAATCATGAGCGAAAACGGCCATCGTCCCCTTTGCGAAGCCCTGACCAAGGCCGGCGAGCGTTGCCGTCTGCCGGCCCAAGAGGGTTCGCGCTACTGTTATCGGCATCGCCATCTCGAAACGACCGGCGCCATGGCCGTGACCGCCGAGGAAGAGACCGCGAGTGCCAACGTGGCCGCGACAACGGCCCCAACCGAGGCGGCAGTTGCGGCGTCGGCGCCGACCCCGCCGGCCGAACCGGCGGCCGGAGGATGGCTGGCCGCCCTGCAAGAGGGGCTGGAGCGCCTGCTGGCCAGCGCGCCGGCCGAAGTCCGGGACTGGGTGAAAACGCGCATCAGCCCGGAATGGTTCGAGCCGCAGACCTGGCAGGGTCTGGCCTATGTGCTGTCTCTTATACACATCT
>JAOADB010000072.1 GCA_026417535.1 Caldilineales bacterium | reverse complement strand
CCCTCGAGCTGGTCGAACAGGAGCTGGCCGAAGGACACATGCTCACCTCGCCCCACACCCTGACCCATTGGCCGACGCAATTCCACCTGCCCGGTCCGGTTTGGGACCGGATGAACCTGGAAGGCTGGCAGCGCAAAGGCAGCCAGACCCTGCTGGAGCGGGCCACGGCCGAGGTCGAGGAGCGGTTGGCTGCCTATGAACCGCCGCCGACCGACCCGGCCCTGGCCGACGAGATGCGTCGCATCCTCACGGCCGGGCTGGGCGATATCACCCTGCCCGACATCCCGCCGCCCCCACCCCCTCGTCAACCCGCGCGCAGCACCCGACGCCGAGAACGACGATAGGTGGACAAAGGACGAATGACGGAGAACGAAGGGCCATCGTCCATCGTCCGAATGGAAGGCTCTAACGGGCCTAGGCCGGTGGCCCCGGAGGACTTTCAGGGCTTCGCCGGATGGTGGACCCTTTGGCATCTTGGCGGTCAATGGCGCCCCTCGGCAATTCGTGGATCGGGAAGGAGCTGGGTATAGTAAACGGAAAACGAACGACGAAAGACGACCTCCCTTCGTCTTTCGTCGTTCGTCCTTCGTCTTTCGCCCTCGGCCTCCTCTCGAAACAAACAACAAACCCCACCCATTTCATCCATCGCCCATCGCCCATGAAACGCCTGCTCCTCATCCCCCTCGTCCTCCTGTTGACGGCGGCAACGCCGAATGTGACTTGGTGGCGTCCCACGCCCGGCACCAGCTGGCAAATCCAGCTCCAGGGCAAGATCAACACCTCCTACGCCGTGCAGATGTACGACATTGACCTGTTCGACGCACCGAGAGCGGTCATCCGCACCCTGCACGAGCGCGGTGTCAAGGTCGTGTGCTATTTCAATGCCGGCGCTTTCGAGGACTGGCGGCCCGATGCCGGCGCCTTCCCGCCGGAGGTGTTGGGCAATCCCCTGGAAGGATGGCCCGGCGAACGCTGGCTCGATATCCGCCGGATGGATTTGCTGGCGCCCATCATGCGGGCACGACTCGACCTGGCCCGCCGCAAGGGCTGCGACGGCGTGGACCCTGACAACGTGGATGGCTATACGCATGACACCGGCTTTCCCCTCACTGCCGAAGACCAGCTCCGCTACAATCGCTGGCTGGCCCAGGAAGCTCACGCCCGCGGCCTGGCCATCGGCCTCAAAAACGACCTCGACCAGATCCCCCAACTCGTGGCCGATTTCGATTTCGCCATCAACGAGCAGTGCTTCCAGTACCGGGAATGCGACCTGCTCATGCCCTTCATCCAGGCGAATAAGCCCGTTTTCGGCATCGAGTACCAGGGCAATCGGGCGGCCATCTGCGCCGACGCCAACCGGCGGAACTTCGACACGCTGATCAAGCGCCCCGACCTCAGGGCCTGGCGCGTGGCGTGTCGGTAGAGGGCGGTCTCCCGGACGGGTCTTGCGTTCGTCGCCCTGGTGAGCGGCTGCTGGCGGGAAGGAAAGACCCGTCCGGGGAAGAGACAGGGGTCCGGACGGTGACGCCGAGACACCTCACCTCAGGATGACCGGCAGGAACATCACGCCGCCGACTTCCGTCAGGTCGTCCCGCACGGTAACCGTGACCGCGGCCGTGGCCACGCCGCCCTGGCCGTCCTCGGCTCGCACGGTGATCCGATGCTTCCCGGCGCGCAGGGTCGAGACGGTCAGCTGCGCGCCCGTGCCCAACGCGCCGTCCAAACTGGAGGTCCACTGCACCTGAGCGCCGTCCAGGCTGCCCATGTCCACGTCGTAGGCGTCGGCCTCCAGGTTCAGGGATTGCTCCAGGAAGATGGTGGTGCCGTCGGCGGGCTGCAGGATCCTCACGGTGGGCGGGCGGTTCGGGATGACGAACGTGCCGTCCGATTCGTCGCTGGCGGTGTTGATGCCGTCGCTGACCCACACCCGGACGCGGCCTTGGCTGCCGGCCACGAAATTCGTTGCATCCAGGGTAGCGCTGGTGCCGGTCAGGTTCTGCGCCACCATCTCCCACGTGGCGCCGTTGTCCGGGCTGTACTGGACGTTGAATGTCAGCGAGTCGCCGTCGGGGTCGCTGGCGTTCCAGGAGACCAAGATCTGGTTTCCGCTGTGCACCTCACCGCCGTTGGGCGACAACACGGTGACCGACGGCGGATTGACGCCGGCCTGCACCGAGGTCAACACACCTTCCGGCCCTACGATGTCCACCTGCGCCGTGCCGGGCACGAACGGCACGAGTTCGTTGATGGCCAGCAGGTCCACGTGGCGCTCGGGGTCCTCGTCGGGGCCGCCGTCGTAGCGCCCAGGAGTGAACGGGTAGCGGGCGCGCACCGAACCGTCGGCCGCACGCAACACGATGGTGTAGTTGCCGGGCTGGCGCGGCTCGATGTCGCCGGCGTTGGGGATCACGAAGAGCGGCTGCAGGCTGACCTTGTTGGTTGCGGGATCAATCGTGCCCACCACCAGCAGCCGGTCGGTCTGGTCCACGCTGCGCAGCTCGGCAGCCGTCACCACCGGGCCCGCCTTGAACACATCCAGCAGCGCCTCGTAGGTGAAATCGCTGAGCCATTGGTTATTGCAATAGGTCATCACGTCGGCCCAGGTCGGCCCGTAAATGGCCATGGTGCTGATGTCGAAGCCGTAGATGGCGTTGTCGCCCGTTAGGCTGGGGCTGATGCGGCCGTTGGGATAGGGATACGACGGCCCGCCCTCCGCGCCGCAGAAATTGGCGTGCCCGCGGCCGTAGGCGTGCGCCAGCTCGTGGCCGCCGTACCAATCACCGTAGGAGCCATCGAAGTCCCAACCCCACGTGCCGGTGCCGGTGGGGCCAGAGGCCATCAAGCCGGGCACCGGCGCGCACCCGCGCATGAAGCCGCCGGCATCGGTGACCATGCCGTAGTAGCGGGCGCCGAGAGGAGGGTTGCCCCAGCTGTAGACGATATCCCAAATTTTCTTTCCCCACAGGAAATCGTTCACTTGATCACAGCTTGGGTTGGTCAACCGAACCGAGCCGTCCACCGTGGTCGTCGAGCCGTTGCCCCAGTTGTGGGTGCGGATCCAGGTTTGCAGGGTGCGCAGCGGGAAGGCCCGACGCAGCCAGTGGTACATCTGAGCCACGTGGTCGCTGGGGGTGGTGTGGGTGGTGCCGCCGATCCGATAGCTAATGCGATACGTGACCAGATGCACGGGCGGTACGGCTTCGAAGGAGACGGTGGTGGAGATGTCGTTGTTGGCGTAGGTGGTCTCCACTGGGTTGCGGCCACGCCAGTCGGTCACCGCGTTCAAATAGGCGGTAATGGTGACGGTCCCCTGGCGATAGCCGGACGGCAGCTCGAACAGGAACGCATCGTTGAGGATGCCGCGATCGGGCGAGGGGCGCACGGTGATGAAGCCAGGCCACGTGCCGTTGATGGGGTTGAGCCAGACCACGTTGCTGCCGCGCTGCACGCGCAACCGTGCGAAGGTGGACTGGTTTCCGCCCATGGCCGAGCGCACGTGGAAGCGGACGAAGGTGCGCTTGTCCTGCACCAACCGGACGCTGTTGTTGAGATCCTGGATGCCCTGGGTGACCTCGATGCGATGGGCGACCAAGTCAACGGGCGTAGGGGTAGGCGTGCGGGTGGGGGTACGGGTCGGCGTGCGCGTCGGGGTGGGCGTGCGGGTGGGTGTGCGCGTTGGTGTTGGCGTGCGCGTCGGGGTGGGTGTATCGGTCCCCACGGGCCGATACGGCGCGAAGTAGAGATCGTCAATGGACTCGGACAAGGGGGTCTTGCCGTAATCCAGGGCCACCGAGCCGATGCGGCCGGCGGGGTCGTGGAAGCCGATGAACGCCGTGTGCGGTTCGGGCACCGGGACGACGAGCGCCCGGCAGATGATGTTGCCCTGCGCGTCGTAGCCGATGAGCAACGCCTCCAGCCCGGCGCGCTCGCCGTTGCCGATCCACATGCCCACGTGGGTCTTGGCCGCGTCGAAGGCGATGCGCATGGGCACGTCTGCGCTCGTGTTGGGGAAAACGGCGTCGTTGCTGGCAACGTTGGGCTTGGAACGGGCTTTGTCCGGCTCGTTGCCGTAGATGATGGCCCGCGTGGTGCGGGTGTTCTCAAAGCGGACGCCGTGGGTGGGGCGATAGCTGTCGCCGATGACCGTGGCGTTGGGCAGGTCATCGAAGCGAATCAGGCCCGGCGAAGGGATCTCGGATGGGTCCTTGATTTGGGTGCAGCTGGGAGCCTGCGCCGGAGGCACGGCAACGGTCGCGCGCACGGCCACCGCCGCAACGGCAAAAGCCACCAGGATGAGTGCAAGCACGAGACGCAAAAGCAACATGATGAACTCCTCTCGTGTGGTCTCTGAAAGCGTTCGGAAACGATCCCAAAACCTGGAATTTGCGAACGCTTTCTTTCGGATAAACGCTCCGGGAAGATGAGAGCCTTAGCGACGTTGGCCGATTGCGCTCGCCCCAACGGGTCGTCACTGTTGGGTGGCCCAACAACTGCGCACAATCAAAACACAAGTTGATAACAAAGTCAAATGCCTCTTTCTATCCAGGCGTCTGCAACCGTCAGACGCTTTGCCCGCCCCTCTTCGGCTCGGCAGAGGCTGCCTGTGCCGTAGCTCCAGATACCCGCTGGCTCAGGTAGCCGGAGTCGCCCACGGATCTTCGGGCGCGGCCTCTTCGGTCAACATTACCAGCTCGCCGTGCATGTAACCGCCCTCGTCCAACAAAAACGAGGCCACGCGAATGGCCCCCCACACCCGGCCGCCGGCCAGCAGCTCGACCCGCCGCGCTTCCAGATTCCCCTTATAGGCGCCGGCCACCGAAACCGTCTCGGCCTTGATGTCGGCGGCCACGCGAGCCTCGCTACCGATGATGACATTGCCCAGGGTTTCGATCCGGCTGCCCTCTTCGACCACGCCGTCAATGCGCACGGAACCGTCGCAACGCAGCTCGCCCCGCAGGCTGGCGCGGCTCCCCAAGGTAACTTCGATCTGATCGGGTTCAGGGCGGCGATCACGTCGGAACATGGATTTTCTCCAGATTGGTGATTAGGAACCAGTAACCAGTAACCAGTAACCAGTAACCAGTAACCAGTAACCAGTAACCAGTTACTAGGTACTAGTTACTGGTTACTGGTTACGAGTAACCAATTACCAACATCATTCGAGATGCTTCAACAACGGCCCCATGGACTCGCCGCCGTGGATACGGGCAATGGCGTCGGCCAGCATGGGGGCAATGGAGAGGACCTTGAGTTTGGGATGGTGTTTTTCGGGTGGGATGGGGATGGTATTGGTCACCACCAGCTGTTTGATGTACGGCGCATCGAGTTGTTCGAGCGCGCCGGGAAGGAGGACCGGATGGGTGATGGCCAGATGGACTTCGGGGCGCGCCCCGGCCTCGATCAGCGTTTCCGCCTGTTTGAGTACGCTGCCGCTGGCGATGATGTCATCGAAAATGAGCGGGGTGCGGTCGCGGATGTCGCCGATGGCCACCGTCTCCACGCTGCTGGCATCGAGTCGCCGCTTGTGCATCAGCACCAGGTCCAACCCCAGCAGACGGGCGAAACGGCCGGCCACCTTGGCGCGGCCGACATCCGGCGCTACCACCACCGGGTTTTCGAGCTCCAGGCTCCGAAAATAGTTGGCAAAAATGGTGAGGGCCGAAAGGGGGTCCACCGGGATGGTGAAAAAGCCCTGGGTGGCCTCGGCGTGGATGTCCACGTAGATGACGCGTGTGGCGCCCAGGGTTTCCAGCATGGTGGCCACCACGCGGGCGCTGATGGCCTCGCGGCCTTTGGCCATGCGCTCCTGCCGGCCGTAAGGGAAATAGGGGATGACGACGTTGATGGCATGGGCCGAGGCGCGACGGAAGGCATCGAGATAGAGCAACAACTCGACGAGGTGGTCGTTGACCGGCGCTGAGCAGGGCTGGATGAAGTACACATCGTCGTCCCGCACCAGCTCATCCACGGTCACGTGGATTTCCGAATCCGGCATGAAGCGCGTGGTACAACGCCCCAACGGACGGTTCAGGCAGCGGGCCACCTCTTCGGCCAACGGCCGATTGGCCGAACCGGAAAAAATGCGCAGGGTGTGGCGATTGAAGGACATCGCTGGATGGCGAGCAGATCGAGTTGAAGAGCAGAGCGGGCTTGGTCACCCTCGCCATTATATGGTACGATGAGATGGGTTCCCAAACGGCGACCGCTTTGGAGAGCCGTTCCGGCAGGCTTGAACGAGTTCGAGGGAGCTCGGAGGCGTTGACCTGATTTTGAGACGCCAAAAGTCACCACAACCGTTCGGTCAGGACCGCTCAACGCTAAACATGGCACATACTATCCAAGAATAATCCGTCATTTTTTTTGATTGTATTTTTGTGATTTTATATTTTATAAATCACACAAATTTGTATAATCTGCATAATCGGTGAAATCTGTATAATTGGTGAAATCTGTGATTACCAAGCAAAAACTTTTGATCGCTTCTCACAATCCCGGCAAAGTGCGCGAGTACAGCGCGCTGTTGGCCGATCTGCCGCTGGAGATCACCTGGCTGACCGCCGAAGGGATCGCCTTCGAGGTGGAAGAAACAGGACAAACCTTCGAGGAAAACGCCATCCTCAAGGCCACCACCTACGCCCGGCTGAGCGGCCTGCTGACCTGGGCCGATGACAGCGGCCTGGAGGTGGATTACCTGGGGGGTTGGCCGGGCGTGGCTTCGGCGCGCCACGCCGGCCCCGATGCCAGCGATGCGGATCGGGTGCGGATTCTGTTGGCTCGAATGGAGGGCGTACCCTACGAAAAGCGGGCGGCCGTCTTCCGCTGCGTGATAGCCCTGGCCTCGCCGGAGGGGCTTCTGTTCACGGTCAGCGGTTCCACCAGCGGCGTAATCGCCCGTTTCCCGGCCGGTGAAGGGGGCTTCGGCTATGACCCGGTGTTTTTTGTCCCCAAGTTCGGCCGCACGTTTGCCGAGCTGCCGCTCGAAACGAAAAACGCCATCAGCCATCGCGGTCGGGCTGCCCGTCGCGCCCGGCTCTTGTTAGAACGCCACCTAGCCAGACAATGAGGCCACCCCATCGGCCCAAGGCCGGGACGCAGGACGAAAGACGAAGTCCTGCCGTCCCTTCGTCTTTCGTCCTGCGTCCTGCCGAGGCGATTCAGTTGCTATGCCGGCCGTTGGCCAGTTGCGCCATCAGGGCATCGAGCAGTCTGACGGCCAGCTCGCGTTCGGAATCGCTCATCTGGGAGAGCATCCTATCCAACGCGTTCAGCGATTGGGCCCAGGCCTTCTCGACGATTTCGTAGCCCCGTGGGGTCAGCGTCACAAGAACGGCCCGCCGGTCTTCGTCGGAGCGTGAGCGTTCGACCAAACCCTCGCGCACCAGCCGGTCCACGATCCCTGTCATCGTCGCCGAGACCTGGTTCAGCTCGCGCGAGAGGGTACCCATGGTGGCCGAGCCACCCAAATTGATGAGGGTGATAAGGGTGTAAAACTGCGGCACCGTCAGATCGAAGGCGGCGATCTGACGAGCAATCTGACGATGCTGTAACCAATTCAGGTGCAACAGCCGTTGGCTCAGGCCGCCCGGTTCGTTCCGGGATGACGAGGGCGGCGAAGCCAAAAAGGAACGCAAAGACGAGTTGGGATGGAATAAGCTCATAGCTGGCTCCGATGGCGGTGGGATTGGAGAGAGAAAAAGGGTTACGACATGGATTGCTTGCGTTTATGCCCTATGCCTTTATTTTTAGGAAAACAAAGTACTTGCGCAAGGACTTTTGCTTGCAGCCAGCTTTCAATCAGGTTACGGAATCAAACGCCGTTGGCGGAAGGTGAAATACTTTTCGTCCTCCCTCTTCCCTCCTCGGCCCTCGCCACCGACCAAACCTCGACAACAAAGCCAACCAAACAAGCCGAATTACCAGCTACCCGTTCACCAGTTACCACCTACCCTCCCCCACCCGCTCCATGAACCCGGCAATGGCTGCTGCCACCTCGGCGGGACGTTCCAGCGGCAGCATGTGACCGGCGCCTTCGATCCAGGCCGGGTCGGCGCCGGGGATGTGTTCGGCCAGAAAGGCGGCCCACTTGGGCGGCGTCATGATATCGGCCGTGCCGGTCAGGATCAGCGTGGGCAGAGAGATGGCGCCGAGTTGGTCGCGCACGTCGAAACCGTCGCAGGCAAGCCAGTCGCCATAGAACACCTCCCGGTCCACGGCCAGCAGATGCCGCAGGTACTGCCGTTTCTGTTCCGGCGTCGCCTGTGGACCGTAAGCCCATTCCACGATCTGCCGAGCCGCCGCGGTCGGATCGTCCCGCATGCGGTGGAGGATATCGGGATGGACGCGCAGACGGGCGCCGGTGGCGATGAGCACCAACCCGCGCAGCCGCTGCGCCTGCCTCAGGGCCAGCTCCAAGGCAATGGCTCCGCCCATGGAATGACCGGCCACGACACAGGGAGGCAAAGCCAGCTGGTCGAGCCATGCGGCGACGACGGCGGCGTAAGCAGCGATGGTCGTGCAGCCCGGCCCCGACGAGCGGCCATGTCCGGGTAAATCGAGGGCTAGGACATCCTGCCCGGGCAGCCGACGCAGCACCGGCGGCCAGTGGTACAGGTTGCCGCCAGCGCCGTGAATGAGCACCAAAGCCGGCCTTCCCGGCGATGCCGCGGCCCGGTGCTCGACGTAATGCAAACGGTGATGATCGACCGTGAGGAAAGGCATGGTCACAGCTCCTGAGGAATTGGGCAACCGCGCATCCTCATGGTACCCTGAAGCCCTCACCGGTTGTCAATGTCGCGTTCGCCCCTCGTCCATCTCATCTACACCGGCGGCACGTTGGGCATGGTCCGTCGCCCTGACGGCGCGCTCGAACCGGCCGGCATTGCCGGCGTACTGGCGCAGGTGCCCGAACTGAGCCGGGTGGCTACCTGCGACCATTTCACCCTCGAACCCCCGCGCGATTCGGTTGACCTGGGGCCGGCCGATTGGATCGCCCTGGCCCGCCACATCGGCCGTCATTACGACGCTTACGATGGTTTCGTCATCCTCCACGGCACCGATACGATGGTCTACACTGCGGCGGCTCTCTCCTTTCTGCTCGAGGGCCTGCGCAAGCCGGTGATCCTGACCGGCGCCCAAGTGCCCATCGGCGATGTGCGCACCGATGCCCGCAACAACCTCATCACCGCCGTCGAGCTGGCCGCCTTGGGCCACCCGCAACTCGCCCAGGTGGGCATCTACTTCGGCAGCCATCTCCTCCGGGGCAATCGGGCCGTCAAAACCTCGATCGCGGCCTTCGATGCCTTCACCTCGCCCGATTGCCCACCGCTGGCGGTCGTGGGCACCGAGATCACGTTTCCGATGGTGCCGCCCTTGCCGCCCCAGCCCCCACACCTGCGCGTGTACGAGGCGCTCGATTCGCGGGTGGCCTTGGTCAAGCTCTTTCCGGGGCTTACGGCCGACTTGCTGGCCCATCTCATCGACGCGCCCATCGGCGGCCTGGTGTTAGAGACCTTCGGCAGCGGCAACATCCCGAACACGCCGGGCCTGATTGACGTTTTGGCCGAAGCCATCCACCGCCGCGATCTCCTCGTGGTTGCCATCACCCAGCAGATGCAAGGCTGCGTCCGGCTGGAGACCTACGCCGCCGGGCGTCGCTTGCTTGCGATCGGAGTCCTTTCTGGCCACGATATGCGACCGCACACGGCGCTGGTCAAGCTCATGTTCGTTTTGGCCAATGTGCCCGACCGCGAGGCGCAGCGTCGTCTGCTGACGGCCGATTTGCGCGGCGAATTGACGGCCCCGGCCGGTGTTCTCTCGGTTCAACCGGATGCTTCCGCTTGATCTCCTCTGGCCTGACAACCGGGGAGAAGGCGCTTCGTGGCGGATAGACCCGGATTCGGCCCCCCAAACGAGCCGACAAGATGACCATCATGGCCGTTCCATCGCCACCATAGGAGGACGATGGACGATGGATGGACGGGGAGGGGTCAAGGGCGGAGCCTCTAGGCATCGGCCCGAACGGTGGCGGCCGGAGGGCCGGGGGTGTGCTCCGGGAGCGCCGAGCGGGGCGCCAGGCGCGCTTCCCAAGCCTGGCCGGCTGTCGGCTTAGGAGTCTCGGTATGCTCGTCCTTGCTCCCAACAGGCGCCAGGCGCGCTTCCCAAGCCTGGCTGGCTGTCGGCATCACCCGGCAACGCTCACCGGCGCGGTAACCCACCACCCAGAGGATTTCGCCGTCGGCCGCGCACAAGAGCGGCCAGGTCGCCCGGGCCGCCCGCGGCAGTTTCAGCTCGTTCATCAGGTCGGTGAGGGACTTGCTGCCGTCCAACCCGAAGACGCGCAGACGGTCGCCCGGTTGGCGGGGGCGCACGACCAGAGGGGTGGGGATATCCGCCGGCAGCCAGACCCGATGCGGATCGGTCACACCCTGCCAGGGCGGAGACGCCTCCGGCGCCCAGGTGACGGCCGTGACGATGAGTTCCCAGTCGGGACCCAGGGCCAGATGACCGGGTGGGTTCAGACTATGGGCGGCAGCGATGTGCGGATGGCCTAGGGCCGGCATCGCCTCCGGGCCGATGACGAGATGGGTGTAGTCGAGGCGGGCCACCAAGCCGGCCACCAGGGGATAGGGTCCGCCGCTGCGCCGGGCCGGGTCGGCCGCCAGCACATCGAGCAACCGTTCGACGTGCTCCCAGCCGATGTTGCGCAGCTCGGGGCGGAGCAGGCCGATGGCCTTGCGCACCAGGCCTCGCTGATCCCCGCGCAGCAATCCGCGAAAACCGGCCAGGTCGAAACGGACCCAACCCTCGCCCACCGTCGCCAGCGCGGTCCACAGCGCCTGCCGGTGCGCGGCCAGAACCTCGTAATCGCCCTGAAGCGCAGCGGCCGTATGACCCAGGACGCGCGTCAGGCGGGGATTGATCCGGCGCAACAACGGCACGACCTGGTGCCGCAACCGGTTGCGGAAAAAGGTCTCGTCGGTGTTCGTGGCGTCGAGACGGGGTTGCAGACCGACCGCCGTGCCATAGGCCAGGATGGCCTGCCGCGAGGTCTCCAGCCAGGGGCGCACCAGGCGGATGCCCGGCACGTCGGGCCGCATGTCCGGCGGTAGAGCTGTCAGCCGCAGCTCGGAGAGCGGCATGGATGGCAGCATCCCGCGCAGGCCGGCCAGCCCGCTCCCGCGCAGCAGGTGCATGAGCACGGTTTCGACCTGGTCATCGGCGTGATGGCCCACGGCCACCACCGTCGCGCCCAGGCGCAGGGCCACCCGACCCAGGAAGGCGTAACGCAGCTGCCGGGCCGCTTCTTCCAGCGAGACGCCCGGCTGTGCCGCCACCTCCCGCACCGGGGCCCGTTCCACGGTACAGCCCAGACCCCAGGCGCCGGCCAACTCGGCCACAAAGCGCGCTTCTTCGTCGGCTTCGGGGCGCAGGCCGTGGTGTAGATAGGCGGCGTGGAGATGCCAATCGAACTCCGGCGCCAGCGTCATCAGGGCATGGAGCAAGCCCAGCGAATCCGGCCCCCCGCTGACGCCGACGATCACACGGCTCCCCCGCGGGATCAGGTCGTGGCGCAAGATGAAACGGCGCAAGTCGGAGAGGATGCTCATGGAAAGGAATTATACCGTAGGAGGGAAGTTTGAGGGACTGTAGCTCCGGATGCCATCCGGAAAGAGGGACTGTAGTTCCGGATGCCATCCGGAAAGAGGGACTGTAGCTCCGGATGCCATCCGGAAAGAGGAATTGAAGGAGCTTGGGGGGAGCTTAGGGGAGTTTCGTCCTTCGTCCCCGCCACCGGCCCCGATCCGGGACGGAGGCCAACCCACGCAAGCCACGCTCCCCGTTACCAGTTGCCAGTTTCACCTTGCCCTTTCCCCACCTTCCGGGTTATAGTGGGCTTGCTTCCAGAGCCGCTCCGGAGGAGTTGCTCTCCATCGTCCCTACCATCCAGGAGGATATCATGACCGCCCAGATCATTGATGGAAAAGCCATTGCCGCCCAGATCCGGGAGGAAATCCGCGCCGATGTGGCCCGCATGCAGCAGACCTACGGCAAAGTGCCGGGGCTGGCTGCCGTGCTCGTCGGCGACCGCAAGGACTCACAGACCTACGTCCGCATGAAGAAAAAGGCCTGCGCCGAGGTTGGCATCGCCTCCTTTGGCTACGATCTGCCCGCCGACATCGGCCAGGATGAGCTGCGTCGCCTGGTCGAGGAGCTGAACGCCAATCCCGATGTGCACGGCATCCTCGTCCAGCTGCCCTTGCCATCCCACATTGACGAAGAGACCATCCTCGGCGCCATCAGCATCGAAAAGGACGTGGACGGCTTTCATCCCCTGAACATCGGCCGTCTGTCCATGAAGCGCCGTGAGCCGCTGTTCGTGCCCTGCACCCCCAAAGGCTGCATCGAACTGATCGAACGCAGCGGCTTCACCATCGAGGGCAAGCGAGCCGTGGTGCTGGGCCGCAGCAACATCGTCGGCCTGCCGGCAGCCATGCTGCTGTTGCACAAAAACGCCACCGTCACCATCTGCCATTCGCGCACCCGCAACCTCCCCTCCATCGTGCGCGAAGCCGAGATCCTGGTCGCCGCCGTGGGCCGGGCCGAGATGGTGCGGGGCGATTGGGTGCGGCCGGGCGCCGTCGTCATTGACGTAGGGGTCAACGCTGTGGATGACCCCAACGACCCGCGCGGCTATCGGCTCGTGGGCGACGTGGCTTTCGATGAGGTCAAAGAGGTGGCCGCCGCCATCACGCCCGTGCCGGGCGGTGTGGGGCCGATGACCATCGCCATGCTTCTGCGCAACACGACCGACGCGGCCATGCGGGCGCTGGGGATGAAGTAACGAGACGATGGACGATAGACGATGGACGATGGCCATCGTCTATCGTCCGTTCTCGCGAATGGCGATATGCAGTTCGGCCAGCTGCCGCGGGGAAACCGGGCTGGGGGTATTCAGCATGAGGTCGGTGCCCGAAGCCGTCTTGGGGAAGGCGATGACCTCGCGGATGCTGTCCTCGTCGGCGAGGATGGCCACGATACGGTCGAGTCCCAGGGCAATGCCGCCATGGGGCGGCGCGCCGTACTGAAAGGCCTCGAGCAAATGGCCAAACTGGATCTGCGCCTCTTCGGGTGAAATGCCCAGGACGGAGAACAGCCGCGACTGCTTGACCTGGTCGTGGATCCGGATGCTACCGCCGCCGATCTCCATGCCGTTGCACACGAGGTCATACGCCTTGGCCAGCACGGCGCCGGGTTCGGTTTCCAGCCGGGGCCAATCCTCATCGCGGGCGCTGGTGAAGGGGTGATGGCGGGCCTCCCAGCGGTTTTCCTCCTCGTTCCACTCGAGCAGCGGGAAGTCCACAATCCAGGCGCAGGCCAGCTCGTCGGGCGAGGCCAGGCCCAGGCGATGGCCCAAAAGCAGGCGCAGATGACCCAGGGCCTCGGCCACGACTGCCGGTTTATCCGCCACGATCAGGATGAGATCGTCGGGGCCGGCGCCGCACCGCGCCCGGATGGCGGTCAGGGTTTCCGGCGCCAGGAACTTGGCCGCCGGCGAGCGCACCTCGCCCCCTTCCGTCTTCATCCAGACCAGCCCGCGGGCGCCTTTGCTGCGCACTTCGTCGGTTAACTCGTCGAGCTGCCGCCGCGAGAAGCCACCGGCGCCGGGCACACAGATGGCCTTGACCTCGCCGCCGGCTGCCAACGCTTCGGCAAAGACGCTGAACCCGCTGTCGGCCACCAGGTCACTCAGGTTCACGAACTCGAGTCCGAAACGCAGGTCGGGCTTGTCGGACCCGTAGCGCGCCATGGCCTCGGCATAGGTGAGCACGGGGAACGGCGTCTGTCGGATGGTCTTCGTGCTCAGGGTGCGGAACATGGCCGTGACCAGACCTTCGATGAGGTCGCGCACGTCCTGGCTGTCCACAAAAGACATCTCCAGGTCAAGCTGGGTGAATTCGGGCTGGCGGTCGGCGCGGAGGTCCTCGTCGCGAAAACAGCGGGCGATTTGAAAGTAGCGCTCGAAGCCGGCCACCATGAGCAGCTGCTTCATCTGCTGCGGCGATTGAGGTAGGGCGAAGAACTTGCCCGGCTGCAGCCGGCTGGGAACGATGAAGTCGCGCGCGCCTTCGGGCGTGCTCTTGAGCAAAATGGGCGTTTCGATCTCGATAAAGCCCCGCTCATCCAGGTACTGCCGGATGAAGGTGTTGACCCGGTGGCGGAGCATGAGGTTCCGCTGCATGCGCAGCCGGCGCAGGTCGAGATAGCGATACTTGAGCCGCACCGTATCGCTCAGCTCTACCTCTTCGTTGAGGGGGAACGGCGGCGTTTGGGCGGGGTTGAGGATGACCAAGCGCCGGGCGCCGACTTCGATCTCGCCCGTGGGCAGGTTGGGATTGACCAAACCCGGCGGGCGCAGACGCACCTCGCCTTCAACCTGGACCACGTACTCGTTGCGCACTTCGGTGGCCAGGCGATGGGCCTCGGCCGACATGGCGGCATCGAAAACCACCTGCACCAGGCCCGAACGGTCGCGCAGATCGCAGAAAATGAGACCGCCGTGATCGCGTCGCCGGTGCACCCAACCGGCCAGGGTGACCGTTTGTCCGGCATGAACGGGTCGTAAATCGCCACAATGGTGAGTTTTGAGCATAATGATGACTGGGGACTGGGGACTAGTAACTGGTAACTGGTAACTGGTAACTGGTAACTGGTAATCGGTAAAATTGATGAGCATCAAATCGTTATGTTACAACAATCCAAATTCAGTAGTTCACGATTTGGCCTGAGAGCCGCCAGTTGAAGTTTTCAGAAGTCCCGTTTGGATGGTTGAATTGGGTTTGTCAAGAGCCCAACCACCACCAAACAGGACCGGAGCATGATACAACAACAAGAGCTGACAGCCCAAGATATCCGAGAGTTGATGCAAGCTGTGTGTCAGGAGTACTTGCCGTTGGAAGCCGATGGCTACATCTGCACCAGCGCTATGCTCTACGATGTGCTGATGAAAGCGGCCAGCGAAGGGATCAGTATCGATGCCGTCTGCCGAGATCTGGAGCGCAGCGCCAGTGGCAACCGGATCCGAGAGCTGTTGAACGAGCAGTTGGATGTGAAGCAGCTAAAGGAGATCGAAGAC
>JAOADB010000071.1 GCA_026417535.1 Caldilineales bacterium | reverse complement strand
TCCTTCAGCCGGTCCTCGCTGACGACCTTGACCAGAATCAGGGAAAGGGTCGGCTCGCCGGTGGCGCTGCGCAGGTAGGGGAAGAGACGTTCCTGGGCCGTGGTCAGCGGCACATAGACCAGGTTATCGAAGCTGCCGAAGCCGCCGCCGCCCTTTTCCTCCATCACGCCGATGACGCGGAAGGGGATGCCGTTGATCTTGATGGTCTGGTCAATGGGGTACTCGTCCTCGCCGAAGAGCTGCCGAGCCACCCGGCTGCCCAGCGCGGCCACGCGCGCCGAGCTGGCCAGGTCCTCCTCGCCGAGGAACCGGCCCAAGGCCACGCGGTAGTTGCGGACAAAGGCGAAATCGGGCGTCGTGCCGGTGATGCTCAGGCGCAGGGTCACACGGCCCCGGCTGACATCGGCGCCGCCATCGGCTTCGGGCACGGCAGCGATGACATCGGTGACCTGGAAGGGGTCGTTGATGGCGCGCCAGTCGCCGTTGGTCAGGGGTTGTCGCGGCCGCACGCGGCGGGGGCCGCCCTGTTGATTGTCCTGCAGGCTGCCGGGGATGACGATGACCAGGTTCGACCCGGCGCTTTGCAGCTGTTCGGTCACCAATTTTTGCACACCCTGGCCCACGCTCATCAGGGCGATGACCGCGCCCACACCGATGATGATGCCGAGCATGGTCAGGACCGAGCGGAGCTTGTTGGCGGCCAAGGCGCGCAGGGCAATGCGAATGGATTCGACCAGGTTCATGGCGCCTCCTGAACCGTTGCCGGGACGGCATTGCCGTTGGCGATGAGGTCGCGGGTGCGGCGGGTGTACACCGTGTCGCCGGCCCGGCGGGGGTTCTTCACCGGGTTATCGGAGATGATGAGGCCGTCGGCCAACCGGATGATGCGCCGAGTGTGTTCGGCGATATCGGGCTCGTGGGTGACGAAGATGATGGTGATGCCGTACTGTTCGTTGAGTTCCTGGAAGATGTGCATGATCTCGGCGCCCGATTTCGAGTCGAGATTGCCGGTCGGCTCATCGGCCAGGATGATACTGGGGTTGTTGATGAGGGCGCGGGCGATGGCGACCCGCTGTTGCTGCCCGCCCGATAGCTCGTTGGGCCGATGGTAGAGCCGGTTGCCCAAACCGACCCGCTCCAGCGCGGCAATGGCGCGGGCGCGGCGCTCGCGGGCGCCGGCATAGATGAGGGGCAGCTCGACGTTGGCCACGGCCGTCGTGCGCGGGAGTAGGTTGAAGTTCTGAAAAACGAAGCCGATCTTGCGGTTGCGGATCTCGGCCAGCTGGTCGTCGCTCATCCGCCCCACATCCTGGCCTTCGAGGAAGTAGGTGCCGCTCGTCGGCACATCGAGCGCGCCCAGGATGTTCATCAGGGTGGATTTGCCCGAACCGGATGGCCCCATAATGGCCACCATCTCGCCGGGATAAATCTTGAGGGAGACCCCGCGCAGGGCGTGGACCTCGACCTCGCCCATGCGATAGACCTTGGTCACGTCCTTGACTTCGATCAGCGGTTTGCGGTCGCTCATGGCTTAGCCTCCGCCAAAGAACTGCTGGCGCAGCACCTCGCCCGTGTCGGTGCGGCGCACGGCCAGCTGATCACCCGGTTGCACGCCTTCCAACACCTGGCTGAATTGCTCGTTGCGCAACCCCAGCTTGAGATCGACGCGCTGCGGCACGCCGTCCACCAGCTTCTCCACGTAGGTGGTGCCCGTCTGGCGGTCTAGGCGCATGACCCGATTGGGCAAGACGACGACCTGTCGCGCCTCGGCCGTGGTGATGGTGACGGTCGCAGTCAGGCCGGCGCGCAGAGGCCGGTCGGTGGGGTCGAGGTCCACTCGCACGCGATAGGTGACGACGGCGCTGCTGCCGGGCAGACCGGTGCCGGTACCAGCGATGGGCGCAATGGACGTGACCGTCCCTTGCAGCGGCGCTTCGCCCAAGGCATCCATGACGATGGTGGCCCGCTGGCCGATGGCCACCCGGCCGATGTCAATTTCGTCCACGTTCAGGATGATGTGGAAGCCGGTCGGGTCGGTCAGGACGATGGCAGGCTGACCGGGTGTGGAAATTTCGTTGCGGCGGATGTTGACGGCGCCAACGACGCCGGCGATGGGCGCAATCAGCTCGGTGTTGCGCAGGGCCAACTCGGCCTGGCGCAGCGAAACGGCCGCCTGCTCGACCTGGGCTTCGAGGATGGCCAGGTCTTCGGGCGAAGGCCCGCGGGTCAGCCGGGCCAGGTTGGCCTCGGCCTGGGCCACGGCCGCCTGAGCTTGGGCGATCTGGGCCAGGGCGGCGGCCTTCTGGCTGGCCGTGGGCGGGGCCAGGGTGTTTTCCACATTGGCCTTGGCGACCTCGTAGTCAATGGTGGCCTGCTGGAGCTGGAGGGCCTGGGGCATCATGCCGGCATTGGGCAGATGGGCGATCTGGTCGTAGGCCGATTGGGCGGCCTGCAGGGCCACGCGCGCCCGCTCCAGGTTGGCCTCGGCGGCCTTACGCTGGGCCGGGGTTGGCCCCTGCAACAGGTTCTGATAGGCGGCTTGGGCCGCGGCCAGATTGGCTCGGGCCGATTCCACTGCGGCTTGGGCTGCGGCGACCTCGGCCGGGTCGGCCGGACGCCGGGCCTGGGCCAACCGGGCCTCGGCCAATCGCAGCCCGACCTCGGCCTGCTGGCGCGCCAGTTCCAAATCGGTGTTGTCCAGCCGCGCCAGCACCTGGCCGGCTTCGACCCGATCGCCTTCGGCCACGAGCACCTCGGCGACAACGCCGCTGCCGCGAAACGTGAGATTGAGGGAAGCCGCCGGCTGCACCGAGCCGGTGGCCGTGACGGTGGCGGCGATATCGCCAAGACCGACCGTGTACACTTCGTAATTGGGGGCAGGCGCCTCCCGCTCCTGGGCCGTGGCCGAATAGGCCGCCCAGGAAAGACCGCCGATGACGGCGACGATCAGGAGGGCAATGAGAGAACGACGCATGGAAAAACCTCGTTTGAGGGAATAGACGGTGGACGATAGACGACAGACGATGGGAGGAGCCATTTTGTTTTCCGTCATTCGTCCTTCGTTCTGCATGTCGGTCGCTTACCGGGACGGACGACGGACGCTGAACAACTCACGAAACTTTGACAAAATCTTTTCAAGATCTGGTCAAATTCTAGCACACATGGCCCGTCCTTGCCAAACGCGGCCCGGCGTCGAGAAGAGGACAGCAAAGGCACGCAGAGGAACGGAAGAAACGCCGTTTCCCCGTCTCTCCGCTTCTCCTGCCATCGTCCAGAGCCATCATCCGACCCGGAAAAGGTTACCGGCTACGACGGGCAGAACGCGCAGGCCCAAGGACACGACTGCGTAGAACAGGGTGAGGGCGATGGCGCTGCCGCGGCCCAGCCGCGCCGCCGTGCGCAAGAGCAAGTACACCAACACCCCATGCCACAGGGTCCATAGGTCCATTTGGGAGGCCAGGGCGAAGAGCGGATTGGCCTGGTCGGCAGTGCTATCGCCGGAAGCCACCAGGTAGGCCAGGCCGTTGTAGCGGATGAGGCTGCCGTTGACCAGACTCCAGGCGGCCTGTACGAATCCGCGCAGGCCGAAAGGCACCCACGTCCACACGACTGGCGCCCACCAACGGTTGAAGGGGAGCGACGCGCCCAGGATGGCGGCGCCGAAGTAGAGCAGGCCGGCCGCCAACAGCCAGGCCGCGATCAGACCGAGCAGGATGCCGACGGCGCCGGAGGCGAAGAGGAAAACCGGCGAGTTGAAGCGTTCGATGAGAGGCCGCGCCGCCTCGGCCTGTTCGGCCGGCATGGCGCCGAGCTGAATCTGCATCTGACGGGCGGTCTCGGCAGCGAGTTCGTCGAGAGTGACGCCCAGGTAGAGCAGGCCGCCGGCCACGGCCAACAAGGCCGGAAACCACCAACTGCGCGGTTGGGTCGCGCCGATGCGCCGCAGGGCCGTTGCCGGCGCCGCAATGATGTCCACCAGGTTGTGGAAAGGCGATACGGGTTGCGGCAGGGGTTCGGAGAGGGTCATGGTGGGCAGTCCTTTGGATCGCTCGCAAGGTGAAAAGGTCCGACGGATTGTGATGGGTATCGTATCACGTAACGCAAGATGGCGTCTTGCGCTACGTTCACCTCGCGATGGGTATAGACGGGACAAACGAGCAGGCCAGTTAACTCTACGCAGGCCTCAGGCGTCGGGTTGCGCCTCGTTCAGAGCTCGTGACCCGGGGACAAGGGCAAACGAAAGACGAAGGACGAAAGACGAAACGAGTTCCGTCTTCCGTCCTTCATCTGCCGCCTCGGCCTTTTTCAATTTGAAATCATTCTTTGCGCTCTTGGCGTCTTGGCGTCTTTGTGATCTAAAGGAAGATAACAAACAGTATCTTCCAAACGTCTTCTCACGAGAACAGCATCTTCACATCCTGTTTGGTCAAGGACTTGAAGACGCTGCCATCGGCGGCGATGAGCTGTTCCACCAGCTCCCGCTTGCGCGCCTGCAGCTCCAAGATTTTTTCTTCCACCGTGTTGCGGGCGATGAACTTGTAGATGAACACGGGTTTGTCTTGCCCGATGCGATGCGCCCGGTCCGAGGCCTGCATCTCGACGGCCGGATTCCACCACGGGTCAATGTGAAGCACGTAATCGGCTGCGGTCAGGTTGAGGCCAAATCCGCCGGCCTTGAGGCTGATGAGGAAAAAGGGCGTTCGGGGGTCGTTCTGGAACCGATCCACCTGCTCCTGACGGTTTTGAGTCTGGCCGTCCAGATAGGCATAAGCCAGGCCGCGGGCGTCCATCTCCTGGCGCAAAAGGGTGAGGGTCTGCACGAACTGCGAGAAGACCAGGGCTTTGTGGCCCTCGGCCTGCAGGGTTTCGAGGGTCTCGAGCAGCACCTCGAACTTGGCCGAATCCCCCCGATAGGCCGGGTCCACCAGCCGGGGATGGATGCACACCTGGCGCAAACGCAACAGACCCTCCAGGATCTTGAAGCGGATGTCGTTGATATCGGTCCTATCCTCCAACAGCCCCAGCAGAACGCCGCGGTAGTAATCGCGTGTCTGCTGGTAGAGCTTGCGTTGGGCGGGGACCAGGTCCGTGAAGATGGTCCGCTCGCTGCGCGGGGGCAATTCGGGCGCCACCTGCTCTTTGGTGCGACGCAAGATGAAGGGATAGGTCAGACGCCGCAGGACCTCGACCGCGGGTTGGGATGCTTCGTCACGGCGCTCGATGGCCGAGGCGAATTCGCTCTTGAAGTAGTCGAGACTGCCCAGCATGCCAGGGTTGAGAAAGGCAAACTGGGACCACAGCTCGTAGGCGTTGTTTTCGACCGGCGTGCCGGTCAGGCACAGGCGATGGTCGGCCTGCAACAGGCGGGCGGCCTTGCTGCTTTGGGCGAGGGGGTTCTTGATGGCCTGCGACTCGTCCAGAATGACGTAGCAGAACCGATACCCGCGCAGGAACTCGATGTCGCGCAGCATCGTGCCGTAGGTCGTGATGACGATGTCGTATTGGGCGAACAGCTCCGGGTCCCTCTCCCGCGCGCTGCCCATGAACTCCAACAGGCGCAGATCGGGCGTGAAGCGGGCCGCCTCGCGCTGCCAGTTGACGAGCAGGCTCTTGGGTACGACCAGCAGGGCCGGTCGCGGGAGCAGGCCGCGCTCCTTGAGGGATTGCAAAAAGACCAGCGCCTGCACCGTCTTGCCCAGGCCCATATCGTCGGCCAGGATGCCGCCGAAACCGTAATCGTGCAGGAAGTAGAGCCAGTCGTAACCGGCCTTCTGGTAGGGGCGCAGCTCGCCGGCAAAACCCTGCGGCAGGGGTTGTTCGACGATGCGTTCAAAGCTGCGGAGCCGTTCGCGTTGGGCGTGGAATTCCGGGGCGATGTTCTTCGTCTCGGCCTCGGCCAGCAGCTCGTCGAGGAGCGTGAGCTGCAGGTTGTTGACGCGCAACCCGTTGACGGTCTCTTCGGCTAGAGCGAAAAGGTGCTTGTAGCGCTCCAGCCACTCCTCGGGGATCTGCCCAATGGAGCCGTCGGCCAGTTTGACATAGCGTTCGCCGCGCTTGAGGATCTTGCGGATCTCGCCAAGGGAAACCTCCTGCTCGCCGTAGCGGACCATGGCCTGCACATCGAACCAGTCAATGCCGCTGCTGATGTTGAGGCTGAGGGTGGGCCTGTGCGGGTTGAGTTTGGCGATGTTCTTTTCGCCGTAGATCTCGAAACCGGCCGCTGTAAGGGCCGGGATGCACTTCGTCAGGAAGTCGAGGGGATGGGTGCGGACGCGGATCCGGAAGAAGCCGGGGCGATCGGGACCGGCGCGCTTGAGGCCATAGGTGGCGTCAGTCAAAAGGTCGTAATAGGCACGCTCGGCTTCGACATCGCGCAGGATTTTGACCCCGCCCCAGGAACCCGGCGAGGTGATGAGCTCCTCGGCAGGCGGCCGCAGACTGCTGCGCACTTCGTAGTCACCGTATCCGAAGCGCAGTTCGGCCAGCAACGGCTCATCGCCCTCTTTGCTCAAATAGAGGCGCGGCACAGGTTTCGCCCGGATGATCTCCCACTTCACGGGCTTGCCGACCAGCGGCGTTCGCGCGTTCAACGGGGCAAAGTAGTGCTGACGAAACTCCTCGCCCTCGGCGATCGGGATGCGCAGGGGGAAGAACGGGAGGAGGTTGAGGACGTTTTCGTTGGCGATGGGCACCAGAGTGTTCCCAGCCAACGCCCAAATGGGCAACTCGCGCGTGATGAGTTTGAGTCTTTGGGTGCTCACGGTGTAGATCTCGCCGTTGAGCTCAAGGCCGGGTTGCAGCTCGTACTCGTCCCCGATCTCCACCAGCGCCATCTGCAAGGTGACCGGCTCTTTGTGCACATGCAATTGGCGGGGTTTTAGGTCTTTTTCCCACAGGAAAATGGGAATGTTCAGTTCATAGATCAGTGGCAAATGAGAAAAGGAAAACCCTGCGTAGTAATAGGAGGATTTTTCGAGGATAATTTTGATAATCTGTTTGGCTTCGAACGATAGATTGACGAACTCGAGCGAGGAACTAACGGAGTAATTTTGCGCGAAATGGATCCAATCGGACCGCGAACCCAGAACCTCTGCGGCCGTCTGGACGGGTTGGTCGCTCGCGGCAATCGTTTCCACCGCATCCCACTGTTTGCCGGGGATGAACCGGGGCTGCAGGAAACCCTGATAGAAGGAACCGCTCTTTTGCAGGTGTAACCCGACCAGAAAAACGGCCTTGCTGCGGCGGGTGGACTTGGGCGGGTTATAGGGAACGGACGTTTCCAGCGCTAGACTGAGCTGATAGCGCCAGTTCTTTTCGGCCACATTTTGCAGATAATCCTGCGCCGCCGCAACGGCCGCAACGACATGTTGACAGCGGAAGTAGGGTTTATCGGCCGGACAGGTGCATTTCGCAACGACTTGCAGTCCGCTCGAGGCAGTGATCGTCACGGTGTAGGGCTTGTTGTTTTCGGTCACCAGACAAACGATCTCAGAGCCGCTGAATTCGATGACCTGGGTCTGCCCGGCCCGATGCAATGCCAGCCCTTTTTCGTGAACGGTCGGATTGGAGGAACGCAGATAGGAGAGGTTGAGAAGCTGACGAGTAAGGAGGGGCATGATCACACAAGGACTTATCGCAGGGGATAGGTCACCGTTCGCTGCCTTCGCATGGCCGAGTGCATCTTCCGTTGCGCCGATAGGCTACATCCAGGGTGATGGACGACAAACACGAGATGAAGGACAATCCTTCTGTCTTTACGTCCATCGTCTGTCCTCCGGCCTCAATCCGAGGCGGAGAACGAACGAAGGAAACGAAGACATGGACGGTACGTTCTTATTATAGTCAAGTCAGGGCGGAAGGTGTAACTGTAGGCATTTCCACCGCCCACTACGGCGCCTCCGCCGCCCAATCGGCCCAAAACACCTCGCTCAGCCGGGCATGGGCCGTATCCGAAGCCAGGGCCACACCCAGTTCCCGGTTCAGCTTGTGGCTTACCTCGCTGCCGTTGAGGGAACCCAACACGACCCAACGCCCCGCTCGCTCCGAACTGGACAGAGTCAGCAGATGCAGTTTGGCATGGATGCCCAACCCGGTCGGATTGCCCAACCGGGCAATCAGGTCTAGGCCCTCCCGTCGGGCAATGGCGTTGACATAGGCCACCGTGGCGGCATTGCCGCGGGGATCGGTTGGCGTGTCGAAGAAACGGTCGAGCAGCACCCGCACCTGTGCGCCGCGACGGGCCGCGGCGATGAGCGCCTCCAGCCGAGGATTGGGATCCTCCGCCGGGGTGGTAGCGCCGCTGCCCCAAAACGGATGCTCGTAGAGCTGCTGCACCAGGATGACATCGCCCGGCCCGGCCCTGGCGAGGAGTTCCAACAAGGGACTCGGATGCAAGCTCGATTCGGGCGCGGTGAACAGGACTGCGGCGGTCATGTCGTCGAAACGGAGGGGGTCCGGATAGCGGACAGGATATCCGCTGCGGTCGGTGGGTCGGGGCATGACGAAACCCGGCGGCGGCGCGCCATAGGTGGGGTGACCGGGCTGCCAGGCCAGGATGTCGGCGTGGGCGGGGTCGTTATCGGCCAGAAAAACGGCCTGCGCCCGCGCCACGAGCGCCGGTTCGCTCAGGAGGACGGCATAGCCGCGGCGGCCCAGGGTCTCACCGTCGGCGGCGTCGGGCGGCATGGCGTCGTGGTTGACATTCTCGGTGCTCACGAGGAGGCGCCGACCGTCAATGATGGCGAACTTGGCGTGCTGATAGGCATAGCGGTCGTCGGTGATACCGCTATCGTTGACCATGAAGTGCACCCGGCCGCCTGCCGCCACGATCTGCTGCGCGGCCCAGCGGGTCATGTGGGTGAGACCGCTCACCGGCCCGCCTTCGAGCAGCACCCGCACTTCGAAGCCGGCTCTGGCCTTGGCGGCCAGCACTTCGACCAGCGGCCGGTGTTCCAGGTCGTAGGTCTCCAGCCAGATGCTGTCTTCGGCGCTTGCCAGCGCGGCGGCGATCCCGGCGTAGCTGTTGTCGGGCGCGATGAACAGTTCGCCGCGCATCCCGGCCGGGTTTTCAACCCAGACCGGCTGTGCGAAGGTGACCCAATCCCAGCCCACATAGGCCGCCCGCCGCCCACGCACGGGGTCGGGGTTGCCCTGCGCCCAATCGTGGGCCGTGTCCGTGTCGGGCCAGGCCCGGCCCGTAGCCGAGTCGAACAAGCGATAGAACACCTGGCCGGCAGTGACAAACCGCGAATGACGGCGATAGTAATCCACGGCCGGTCCCTGCCAGCCGACCGTGGCCGTGTTGCCGCCGGCGAAGACAACGCTGTCAGCCACCAGGCCGGTCGGCGCCCGCAGCACAAGCTCATCGCCGGCATTGGCCAGGAGGGGCGCCGAGCCGACGGCATCAGGCACCGCCGGGTCGGTATCGCCCCCGTATTCGCAGGCCGGCGTCTGCGCCCATTGCACGATAAAAGCCGTAGCTTGCCGGGCGCACCAGAGGATATCGCCGCCCGCCAGGGTGAGATCGGGCAGCGTTACCGCGCCCTCCCCATCGCTCACCTGCCAGCCCCGCAGCCATACCGAGTTGTAGCCCGGATTGTGGAGGGCGAAGGCCTCGTCGGCGTCGCCCGACGCCAGGCCGTCGGGCACAAACGCAAAGAACAGCGGCCGCGCCATCTCAGCCACGCGGGCCGACCGCGCCTGCAACGGCCAGTACACCGACTCGGGAGGCGACTCATCCCCCATTGCCGACGCTGCCAGCCACGCCCACAACGCCAGAACGGCGCACAATGTGCGGAAAAGGGAGTTCATGGTGGTGATTGGTAAATGGTTACTGGTTACTGGTCATTTGTCGCAATTCGATGATCGGCCAAGTTCCAGGACGAAAGACCCAGGACGAACGACGGAAAACCCTTCGTCCTCCGTCATTCGTCCTTCGTCCCAGCCATCGGCCAAGCTCCAGGACGAAAGACCCAGGACGAAAGACGAAAACCCTTCGTCCTCCGTCGTTCGTCCTCCGTCCGGCCATCGGCCGAAATCCGCGATAAAACGCAAACAACGCCATCCAAATATCCAGTATCCAGTATCCAACTACCTGCTATCAACCATCATCAACGCCCGTAATCGCGGTACCTGCTCGGCCAGGCTGTCGGCATCGGTCAGGGCCTGCCAGATGGGGCCTTCGCCGCCGCATTCGACTGCGATGACCCGTGGATCGCCCCAGCGGCCGGCCCGCAGCTCATCGGCAGCCCAGGCCATAAAGGCCCAGTCTGTCTCGGTCAACGGCAGATGGTCCAGCAGCCGTCCTTCGTAGCGGGCCACCACCTCCGGCGGTACCCCGTTGGCCCGCATCCGCTCGGCCCAGGGGCTGCCAAAGGGCTGAATTCCGGTCAGGTGGATCTCGCGCGTGGCGGCCAGCGGCAGGCGGGCGATGTAAGCGCGGGCATCCATCCCCAGCCGCCGCGCGGCCAGCCGGGCATGGGAAACATCGAGCAACAGCCCGCAACCCGTTGCCGCCACCACCGCTGCGATGACCTCCGGCGCCAGCACGGCGGGGTCCTCGACCTCGTTGCCGTGGTCGTTCTCGAGGATGACGCGCTCAGCGCCGAACCGCCTGACCACAGCCTCCACATCGGCGATGGCCGCCTCGATCAGCCGTTCGGCGCGGGCCTGGCCGGTCAACCGTTTGTCGTCGGCGTCGAAGTCCTCCAGGTGCAGGTTGACATAGGCCGTATCCGTCCGCCGCAGCCAATCCTCCACTGCGGCCCAATCCGCCGGGACGTATCCCCGATGGCGGTGGGCCTCCACGGCATCGCCCTGACCGAGCCCGACGGCCAGCGGAAAGTGGATATAGACCGGCAACACCCGTGCGGCCGTCGCCACCATCTCCGGCCAAGGCGGACACTTGAACAAGTCGAGTTGCAAGCGGCCGGTGCGGACGAGTTCGGCTGCCTGAGACGAGTAGTTGAGGGCAAAACGGCAAACGGCTGTCATGGCGAAAGATCGGACGATGGACGATGGTTCTTCGTCCTCCGTCCCGGCAGTTGGCCGCATTTCAGGACGAAAGACCAAGGACGGAAGACGAAAAACCTTCGTCCTCCGTCGTTCGTCCTTCGTCCGGCCATCGGCCGAGTTTCAGGACGAAAGACCAAGGACGGAAGACGAAAAACCCTTCGTCCTCCGTCGTTCGTCCTTCGTCCGGCCATCGGCCGAGTTTCAGGACGAAAGACAAAGGACGGAAGACGAAAAACCCTTCGTCCTCCGTCGTTCGTCCTTCGTCCTGCCATCGTCCAAAATCCGCAATGAAAACGCAAACAACGCAATCCAGTAACCAGTAACCAGTAACCAATCACCATCAAAACAATCGCCAAATCTGCGCTACCAGGAACGTCACGACAAAGCCCAGGCCCACGGGTAAGAGCGCGGCCACGGCCGTCCATTTAGCGCTGCCCGATTCCTTGTAAATCGTGGCGATGGTCGTGCTGCAGGGGTTGTGGATCAAACTGAACAGCATGAGATTGACCGCCGTGAGCAGCGTCCAACCGCCGGCCTGGAAAAGCCGCATCAGGTCCGAAGTGTTTTGCAGCTCGAACATGACTCCGGCGCCGGCTCCGTAATCGGTCATGCCCGTCGCCAGAACGGTGAGCATGAGGATCGTGGGGATGACGATTTCGTTGGCCGGAATGGCCACGATGTAGGCCAGGAGGATGACGCCGTTGAGACCGATCAGCCAGCCGACCGGGTCGAGCAAACGGATGAGATGCTCGGCCAGGGAAGCGCCGCCGATGTGGATGTTGGCCACCAGCCAGATGGCCGCGCCGGCGGGCAAGGCGAAGGTCACCGCCCGGCCCAGAATGATGACGGTGCGGTCAATGACCGAGGTGTAAAGCGTTTGCAGGAGGCGGGGCGGGCGATAGGGCGGCAATTCCAGGCTGAAGGTGCTCACCTCGCCCCGCAAGACCGTGCGCGACAAGGCCCAGGAGACGGCGAAGCTGAGCAACACGCCCAGGACGGCCACCCCCACCACGGCCAGGGCTGAGACCAGACCGGCCAGCGCCGGCGGCGCCAGCGTGCCCAGGAACAGGGAGGCGATCAGGATCTGCGTGGGCCAGCGACCGTTGCACAGCGAGAAATTGTTCGTGATCATGGCGATCAGCCGCTCGCGCGGGCTGTCAATGACACGGGTGGACACGACCCCGGCCGCATTGCAGCCGAAACCCATCATCATGCTCAGGGCCTGTTTGCCATGAGCACCCGCCTTTTTGAAAATGGCGTCCAGGTTGAAGGCCACGCGGGGCAGATAGCCGAAATCCTCCAGCAGGGTGAACAACGGGAAAAAGATGGCCATGGGCGGCAGCATCACGCTGACGACCCAGGCCGTGGCCAGATACATTCCGTCAATGAGCAGCCCGCGCAGCCACCACGGCAAGCCCACCAGATCGGCCAGCGCGTGCAGGCCGGGATAAATCCGCCCGATCAGCAAGTTGGACAGCAGCTCGGAGGGGTAGTTGGCGCCGCTGATGGTCAGCCAAAAAATGAGGGCGAACAGCAGGATCATCAGCGGGAACCCCCAGCGGCGGCTGGTGACCAGGCGGTCAATGGCGCGGTCGAGATCGAAGCGCGGTTTGGCGCCGGGCCGTGTCACCGCGCGGTCGGCGATGCGGGCGGCCTCGGCGTAGATGGCCTCCATCAGGGCCTGGTGGAAATCGGTGCCGATCTCCCAGCGCAGCCGCCGCGCCAGAGCCAGAAGCTCCTCGGCCTCGGCGTTTGGATCGGAGCCCGAACGGGAAACGGACGAGAGGGGCGAAGTCAGGGCATCAGCGGTCATAGGACACCTCAGGCCGTGACCGGCGCTGCCGTGGCGGGGGTATCGGGCATCCGGGCCAGATCGGCCAATTCGCCCGTGCGCACCGCCTGGATGATCCGCTCATCGCCGTCGAGCAGCCGCAGAGCCACCCAACGGGCATTGGGCAGGCCGGGATAGAGTCGCTCCAGCCGTTCGACCAGCACACGGACGGCACGGGTGAGGGCCGGCGGCTCCTGGAGCAACCGCGGGGGGCGACTGAGGGCGCGGCCGTCGGCCACTTCGGCGATGGTCGCCACCAGCGCATCCAGGCCCTTACGTCGTCGGGCCTCGGTCGGCACTACCGGCGCGCCCAAGTCCCGGGCCAGGCGGCGCTCGTCAATGACCAGTCCCAAACGCCGGGCCTCGTCCATCAGGTTCAGACAGACCACGACCCGCCGGGTGATCTCCAGGATCTGCAAGACGAGATTGAGATTGCGCTCCAGCCGGGTGGCGTCTACGACGATGACGGTGACATCGGGCCGGCCGAAAAGGATGAAATCGCGTGCCACTTCCTCGTCGGGGCTAGCGGCCAGGAGCGAATAGGTACCGGGCAAGTCCACCAGCTTGTAACGCTTGCCGGCGTACTCGAAGCCGCCCTCGGCACGGACGACCGTCTTGCCTGGCCAGTTGCCGGTATGCTGACGCAGCCCCGTGAGGGCATTGAAGACGGTGCTTTTGCCCACATTGGGGTTGCCGGCCAGGGCGACAACGTAATCCCAGCTCGTCATGTCAATGCCCAGGCGGCGCAGGTTGCCCACATGGTGGGCCGGACAGGTTGCACAGCCGGCTGCCGGCGGCGATACATCGGTGAGGGGGCTGGTGCTCATGGCGTCTCCTGCCATTCGGTTTGGGATGCGGTGGTGTCAACGGCGGCGGTCGAGGTTCCGTCTCCGGCGGCGGCTGCGGAGGACGGCCGGATGTAAATCAGCCGGGCCTGTTCCCGACGCAGGGCGATGAGCGCCCCGCGCACGCGGTAGGCCGTGGGATCACCGCTCGGACTGACCATTTCGGCCGTGATGACGGTGCCCGGTAGGATGCCCAGGTCGAGCAGACGCCGGCGGTCGGGGCCGCGGCACTGGGGCGACAGGCGCACGACCACGCCACTCTGCCCTGGCTTCAGCGCCGCCAGGGTCATGGCGGCGAGCGACGGCGGCTCGGCCAGCGGTATGGCAGCGATGTTGGCTGCCAGGGCCGGCGCCAGGACGTGCTCATCGCCGTTGGCCCAAAAGCGTACCCGCTCTGGGTTTTGCTCGAGCACGCGCACATCCTGGCCAGGCGCAATGCCCTCGGCCAGCAGTTGGGCATAGACCACCTGCGGTTCGTCCTCGATGTGGACGATCCGGCCAGTCCGGCCGGCGGCCAGCTCGGTCAACGGACGACCGCCATGGCCGACAAAACGGCCGTCGGCATCGGGGATGGGGTCGCCGTGGGGGTCGTAGGTGGGATTCCCCAGCTGTGCCGCCAGGGTGGCAGTGTCCTCCGGCCCCAGCCGATGCTCACTGATGTCGGCGCGGCGGTGCCACTCGTTGGCCTCGTAGCCGGTCTGATCGGCCAGATAGCGCTCCCACAGGCGATGCGCCCGGATGATGTGCAGCGCTGACGTGCGTCCCTGGGGTGTCAGGCTAAGTCCATCCGGATGACGGGTGAGCAAACCGGCGGCCTCCATACGCCCCAAAAGTCGCGCCGTCTCCTCGGCGGACAAGTTCATGGCTTCGGCCAGGGTGGCGGCCGTTGGTCGCAGCCCTTCCATCTCGCCGGTGTGGATGTGCTTGAGCGCGTCTTCGGTGCGGATACGCTCGCCGAAACGACGATGGCGTTGCCATTGCCACCACAGGCCGCGTTGCGGCCACAAAGCCACCAGCATCAGGGCGAGGATGAGGCCGATGAGAAGCAGCAACGAGGTCATGGGTCATTTCCACCAGATTTAGGCATGCCTAAATTATGGGTGATTCCGTCGTCGCTGTCAAGAAAGCCGGATACCCGTTTGCGGACCGCCTGCCGCGTTCTCATCACGACGGGTGCGCGACGGAAGCACAGCCTATGTCGGCAACTGCATCCTCCGAATCGGCACGGAAGGGCCGACCCGATTCATGAGTAAAGGGGGCGAATCGGGAACCCGTTGCAAGTCAAGAACGCGTTCGGAAACGATCCCTGCCGTCCACAAGCCAGGGCAGCGGTGGACATGAGCTTTTGGGGCCCGACGACAAGCCGTCGTGCGGAACGGACCCCATCACGGCTCGCGTGTGTGCGTGGGTTCGGGTGTGCGCGTCGGTTCGGGCGTGTGCGTGGGTTCGGGCGTGCGCGTCGGTTCGCGTGTGCGCGTGGGTTCGGGTGTGCGCG
>JAOADB010000070.1 GCA_026417535.1 Caldilineales bacterium | reverse complement strand
CCCTTGGGCCGGCGGATTGACGAAGCCTCGCCGATGGTGGACGGGCGTCTGCCCGACGGGTCGCGCGTCAATGCCATCATCCCGCCGCTTTCGCTCAATGGCCCTGTCCTGACCATCCGCAAGTTCCGCCGGGAACCGTTCACCATCAACGACTTGATCCGCTTCGGCACGCTGACGCCCGAGGTGGCCCAGTTCCTGGAGGCGGCCGTGGTGGCGCGGCTGAACATCATCGTCAGCGGCGGCACGGGTTCGGGGAAGACGACCCTGCTCAACGTGTTGTCGAGTTTCATCCCGGCCAACGAGCGTGTGATCACCATCGAGGACGCGGCCGAGTTGCAGCTCCGGCAGCCCCACGTGGTGCGGTTGGAGAAGCGACCGCCGAATATCGAAGGCAAAGGCGGCGTGAGCATCCGCGATCTCGTTATCAACAGCCTGCGCATGCGACCCGACCGCATCGTCGTGGGCGAGGTGCGCGGGGGCGAGGCGTTGGATATGCTCCAGGCCATGAACACGGGTCATGATGGCTCGCTGACGACGGTGCACTCGAACAGCCCGCGGGATACCCTCAGCCGCATCGAAACCATGGTGCTGATGGCGGGTTTCGATATGCCCGTCCGCGCCATCCGCCAGCAGATCGCCTCGGCCGTGGACCTGATCGTCCACGTCGAGCGCATGCGGGACGGCGTGCGCCGCGTCGTGCAGGTCGCCGAGATCACGGGCATGGAAGGCGACATGATCGTCATGCAGGACATTTTCGTTTTCAAACAGGAAGGTTTCGACGAAACTGGCCGTATTCGCGGCCAGCTACAGCCGACCGGTTTGCGACCGCGGGTCAGCGATGAGATCGAACGGGTGGGCATCGTTTTGCCGCCCAACATTTTCGGCCAGGAACGCTTTGGTCCGGCCTGGAGGAGGTGAGTCGTGATGGCCTTCTTCTCAACCTATCCCGTCGTGTCTATCCGCAATGAGACGACCGACACCGTGTTGGCAACGCGGGCGCGACTTGCGCAGGATTTCTGGTCCCGTCTCAAAGGTCTCATCGGCGCCAAAGACCTGGCAGACGGCGAGGGCCTGGTGATCATGCCTTGCCACAGCATCCACACGATGTTCATGGCCTTTCCCATTGACGTGCTCTACGTGGACGCCGAGCATCGCGTCGTGGATATTGACATCGGGTTGCAACCCTGGAAGTTGAGTCTCCCTCGCCGCCGTTCCCGCTATGTCATCGAATTGCCGGCCGGGACCGTCGTCAACACCGGCACGGCCGTGGGTGATCGCTTGAGCCTAGAACAGCATAACGGGCTGGAGCCGTAAAGAAACGGCGATGGGAACCGGAACGGCCTGAACGGTTCCCACGTTGCTCCTTGCCGGGCAGACGGAAGACGAAAGACGATCCCGTTTCGTCCTCCGTCTTTCGTCCGTCGTCTCGACGGATAGGCGCGGCCTAGCCGAGGGTAAAAGCAGTGGCCAAGCCGTTACCCTTATCGTCGTGCTTTGCCAGGGGTGGGGCTTTTTGCTAGAGTTCCAAGGACGACAGACGATGGACGATGGATGGAGGATTAAGAGATCCGTCTTTCGTCGTCACTGCTCAGGCCGATGACGATGATGGTTCAGGTTCTCCTACGCGGTTTTATCGCGGGCAGATGAACGATGTAGCGCAAGATGCCATCTTGTGCTACGGCTTTCGTCCGTCGTCTTGGCGAGCGACCCATGACGAAAACGAAGGCCCTGGCCGGTAAGTCAAAAAAAGGGCTGAGCAGTTAGCTTTCGTCTTCCATTTTTTCCTTTATGCTTTTCCCGTTATGCGCACGATTTACGTTGATAAACACATTCCCAAAATCCTGGCCGTGAAGGCCCTCAAACCCGTGTGGGGCGATGTCGTTTATGCGCCGCTGTCGCCGGTGCGTTTTGCCGAGATACCCGACCCACCTCTGCCGGGGCCGCGCTGGTTGCGGGTGCGCAACCGGGTCTGCGGTATCTGCGCCAGCGACCTGTCCCTGTTGCATGTGGAGGCCGATCCCCAGATCGGGCCGGCGGCGTTGCCGGGCAACCAACGGTTCTACCTGGGCCACGAGGTGGTCAGCATCGTCACCGAGGTCGAGCCGGGGGTGACCCGTTTCAAGCCCGGCGACCGAGTGATCATGCAGGCGCGTTTTCAGGGCGCGCATTGCCGCAATCAGGAGATCGAGCCCCTATGCCGGCACTGCGCCGAAGGCAATTACATCCTCTGTGAGAACGCCTCACGCGGGATCGGCCCGCGCGGGGTGGGCGGCGGCTGGGGCGACGGCTACACCGCGCATGAGTCCGAGCTGTATCCCGTGCCCGATGACCTGAGCGATGACCAGGCGGCCATGGTCGAACCGCTGGCCGTGGGGGTGCGCACGGCCCTGCGCCGGCTGCCCGCCCCAGGGGAAAAGGCCCTGGTGGTGGGCTGCGGCATCGTCGGCCTCAACCTCATCCAGGCTTTGCGGGCGCTGGCGCCGGATTGTCACATCACGGCCCTGGCCCGTTACGGGCATCAGCAGCTCATGGCGCGGCGCCTGGGGGCCGATGAGATCATCGGCAACGAGGACCCCTACCGGGCAGTGGCCCGGATTACCGGCGCCCGGCTCTACGAGGGCATGTTGGGTAACCGGATGCTATTGGGCGGTTTCGATGTCGTGTTCGATTGTGTGGGCACCTCGGCCACCCTGCAGGATAGCCTGCGCTGGGCGCGGGCAGGTGGCACGGTGGTGTTAGCCGGGGTCAAGCTCAAGCCTCTGTCCCTCGACCTCACTCCGGTCTGGTATCAGGAGGTGAACCTCATCGGTGTCAATTCGCACGGCCGCGAGCATTGGAACGGCCGGGAGTGGGAGACTTTTGACCTGGTCATCGAGCTCCTGCGCCAAGGCAAGCTGACGATCGACGGTCTGATTACCCATCGTTTTCCGTTGGAAAAATGGCGTGAGGCCATTGCCACGGCCGAAAACAAACGCACCGGCGCGATTAAGGTGGTTTTTGATTACGGCCATTGAGGGGGGAATGCATCACGGTTTGCAAACCTGATATAAGGCCGATATACTCAAATCCAGCGCTATCTGCGCGGCCGTTTTATTCGGCTGAAAGGCCGGATAGCTCGAAGCGTACTCGATGAGGAAACGAACATGAGCGTCAAAGAACCCGAAATGGCCATCACGCAATTATCAGCCCAAGCAGTGGCCGAGCTGATGGCGTGGCTTGGGGAATACCACGCTCAGATATGGGACAGGCAAATCGAGGACGACATCATCCCTCATGGCATTTGAAGCGTGTAGGGAAGACCAAGCATTTGTGGTCGGTGCGCGTGGGCGTCCACTATCGAGCGCTAGGCGTAGAAAAACCAGATGGTATTCTGTATCAACGGCGCTCGCGTGACGGATTATCCGGTTACTCCTCACAACAGTTGCCAGTACTTTCACCATGATCCTCATCACCGGAGCGGCGGGTAAAACGGGTCGGGCCGTGATTCGGGCGCTGGTCGCCCAAGGGCAGGAGGTGACGGCGTGGGTTCGGCGCCATGAACAGGTGGCAGGCATGGCGGCGCTGGGCGCCGCGCGGGTGGTCGTCGGCGATCTTCAGGACGATGCCGTCCTGGCGCAAGCGCTAGCAGGAGTGCGGGCGGTCTATCACATTCCGCCCAACATGCACCCGGACGAGCTGGCCATCGGCCTGAAGCTGATGCGTGCGGCCCGAGCGGCAGGGGTCGCCCACGTGGTCTATCACTCGGTGCTGCACCCGCAGACGGAGAAGATGCCCCATCACTGGCAGAAGATGCGGGTCGAAGAGGCGTTGCTTGAGGCGGGCCTCGATTTCACCATCCTGCAGCCGGCGGTTTACATGGAAAACTGGCTGACACAGCGGGATGCCATCAGCCAAGGGCGTTATCCCGTGCCCTATGCGACGGAGACGCAGCTGAGCTATGTGGCGTTGGCCGATGTGGCGGCCGCTGCCGCGGCTGTGCTGACGGAGGGACGGCAACACGTGGGCGCGACTTACGAGTTGGTCGGCACACCGCCGCTGCGTCAACACGAGGTGGCGGCCGTTTTCGCCGCCGCGTTGGGCCATCCTGTGACGGTGGAGGTCGTCTCGCGCGAGGTCTGGCGCAAGCGGGCAGTTGTGGCCGGGCTTTCGGCTTATGCCGTGGAGACGTTGCTGGCCATGTTCGTCTATTACGAGCAGTTCGGGTTGGTCGGGAATCCGAATGTGCTGCGCTGGCTGTTGGGCCGTGAGCCACTGATGCCAGCGGTGTTCGTGCAGGCACATTGGGGAGAGGCCGGGGCGCTGGCGCGGTGAACGGACGGGCCGAGGGGAGGCGCCCGGCGTCGTCGTGATGGCGTGGTTCGGCGCCCAAACTGTGCTGCGGCGCCCAACACCGCCGGACCGGGCGGGGTTTGGCGCTCCTGATGGAAGGGATCGCCACGCGCGGTCATAGGGGCGGCCGGGCGGCTCCGCCGCCCGGCCGCCCCTTGTGGTCACGCGTGGGGCCAATTCCCGTTCTTCGGCGCCGCGCGGGGCCTGTGCCGCCGGCGCGGGACGGGCGTTTCCGCTGTGGGCGCCCTGTTCCGGCCATACCTATGCCGTCAGACGCCAGGATACCCGGCACCGTTTCCCCCTCTGGCCTGACCGGCTCCCTTGCCGGCGCATCGAACGGCTTCACGGCCAACCTGCGCGAGATCATACCCATTTCCACGTGCGTTTGTCATAATGAGCCTGAATCCCAGAGCATCAAAGGCGATGCAGGTCGAATGGTATCCCGGTCTCTGTTCCTTTGTAGCGCAAAATGGCATCTTGCGCGGCATTTCGGTAGCGCAAAACGGTGTCTTGCGCTCCATTTGGGGCAGGGATTATTCTCGTCCGGCCTTTCGCTCTCGCCCTCAGCCCCGGACAGGACGAAGGATGAACGACGGAAAACGGAGCTTTTACGTCCTTCGTCTCTCGTCTTGCCGTTACGAGACAAGGTAGGAACTCAAGCCATCACGGACGGCCAAAATTTAGGCACAAGGAGGTCATCGCATCATGGCCGCTAAAGGTACAGTTGTGATCGATCGCAATCGCTGCAAAGGGTGTGAACTGTGCGTGTACCATTGCCCGCAGCATGTCCTGAAACTCGATGAGACGTACAACACGCGCGGGTATCGCCCTGTCATCCTCGATGAACGGTCGGGCCAGTGCACCGGTTGCGCCGTATGCGCCGTTGTCTGTCCCGATGTGGTCTTCACCGTCTATCGTTTCCCTCAACCCGTTCGCACGCCGGCCGTGCGGGCCGTGGCCAACTGAGGAGGAGGCAGACGATGGCCAAGACGCTGTGGAAAGGCAACGAAGCCCTGGCCGAGGCCGCCCTGCGGGCCGGGGTCAAGGCTTTCTTCGGCTATCCCATTACGCCTCAGACCGAACTGCTCGAGTACATGGCCAGGCGCATGCCCGAGTTGGGGCGTGTCTTTTTGCAGGCCGAGAGTGAGCTTGCGGCCATCAACATGCTCTACGGCACGGCCTGCACGGGGACTCCGGCCATGACCTCGTCTTCGTCGCCCGGCATCAGCCTGATGCAGGAGGGCCTGAGCTACATCGCCGCCAGCGAAGTTCCCGCCGTTATCGTGGACATCATGCGCGGTGGCCCCGGTTTGGGCAATATCCAGCCCAGCCAGGGTGACTATTTCCAGGTGGTCAAATCGGCCGGTCATGGCGACTACCATGCCATCGTCCTGGCCCCGGCCACGGTCCAGGAGGCCGTGGACCTGATGTACATCAGCTTTGACCTAGCCTTCAAGTACCGTCACATCGTCATCATCCTGGGAGATGGCACCCTGGGCCAGATGATGGAGCCGGTGGAGATGCCGCCGTTCAAGGAGGTCAACGGTGGGGAACCGCCGGCATGGGCGCTGACCGGCGCCGCTGGCCGGCCGCACCGGGTGATCACCTCGCTCTATCTCAGCGCCGAGCGCTTGGAGGCGCTCAACCTGCATTTGCAGGAGAAACTGGCGCGCATCAAGGAAAACGAAGTCCGTTACGACACCACCATGGTCGAGGATGCCGAGTATCTCATCGTGGCTTTCGGCACCGTCGGCCGCATTGCCCAATCGGCAGTCCGCCAGGCGCGGACGACCGGTCTCAAGGTGGGATTGTTCCGTCCCATTACGCTTTGGCCGTTCCCCGAACGCGAGCTCGACGCCCTAATCGAGCGGGTCCAGGGTGTGCTGGTGGTCGAGATGAACGCCGGACAGATGCTGGAGGATGTCCAGCGCGTGGTCAAAGACCGTGTGCCGGTGCATTTCCTGGGCCGCATGGGCGGCATCATCCCCCTGCCCGACGACATTCTGCCAGCTCTGCACACCCTGTGCGGCCTGGTACGCAGTCGTAACGGGCATCGCGTGCGCCCGGTTCCTGCCTGATCCCGACTGCAAGGAGCGAACAACGATGGCTATTGCCGAATTGACTCCACCCCAAATCGCATCCCGACCCGAAGTCGCCCTGGCCGCCATGCAGGTCGTCTATAAGCGGCCGGAGGCGTTGACCGAAGCCTACACCCACTACTGCCCCGGTTGCTCCCACGGCGTCATCCACCGGCTCATCGCCGAGGTCATTGACGAGCTGGGCATTCGCGAGCGGACCATTGCCGTGGCGCCCGTGGGGTGCGCGGTTCTGGCCTACGAGTACTTCACCGTGGATGCCGCCGAGGCGGCCCATGGCCGCGCTCCGGCCATGGCGACGGGTATCAAGCGCGTTCTGCCCGACCGTATCGTCTTCACCTATCAGGGCGATGGCGACCTGGCCTCCATCGGCACGAACGAGATCGTCCATGCCTGCGCCCGGGGCGAGTTGCTCACGGTCATTTTCGTCAACAACAGCCTGTACGGCATGACCGGTGGCCAGATGGCGCCGACGACCCTGCCCGGTCAGGTGACCACTTCATCGCCCTACGGTCGCGATATCCGCCAACAGGGTTGGCCGCTCCATATCACCGAGATGTTGGCCATGATGCCGGGAGTGGCCTATGCCGCGCGGCGCTCGACCCATGCCCCGGCCGAGATTCGCAAGGCCAAGAAGGCCATCGAGCTGGCCTTCCGCGCCCAGATCGAGGGCCTGGGCCTGGGCATCGTCGAGATCCTCAGCAGCTGCCCCACCAACTGGGGTCTCAGCCCGATGGAGGCCCTGGCCTTTGTGCGCGACAAGATGGTGCCCGTCTATCCCCTCGGCGATTTCAAGGTCCACCAGGCCCTGGCCGCGCGAGCCTAGTTGAGACAAGGAGGTATCCATGGAGAAATCGGTCATTTTTGCCGGTTTTGGCGGTCAGGGTGTGCTCTTCGCCGGACAACTGTTGGCCTACGCTGCTGCCGAGGAGGGCTTGTATGTCACCTGGATTCCCTCCTACGGCCCGGAAATGCGCGGGGGCACGGCCAATTGCACGGTGGTGGTGGGCGATGAACCCATCGGCTCGCCCCTCGTGCGGAACCCCGATATCGTCGTGGCCATGAACCTGCCCTCGGCCGATAAGTACGAACCGCTGGTGCGACGCGGCGGTTTGCTGGTGCTCAACGGCTCTCTGGTCAAACGTCCGGTGCAGCGGCACGATATAGACGTCATCGTCATCCCTGCCAATGACATCGCCGAGAGTCTCGGTTCTGTCAAACTGGCGAACGTGGTCATGCTGGGCGCGCTGATCGGCGCCACCGGGCTGCTGCCGCTGTCCGCCATCGCTCGGGCCCTGGCCGAGCATTTGCCCGAGCGGCATCGCCATCTGCTGGCGGCCAATGAAGAGGCGTTGCGTCAGGGCGCCGATTTTGCCATGCGCATGTGGCCGGAGGTCGTAGCGGCCGTCTCCGTCTGAGCATTGCCGGCAAGCCCGCTTTCTCGGCCGGGTCTTCCATGCTCGCCAACGGACGAAAGACACGGGGGAGGAAACGAGGGCGTTGTCCTCGTTTCCTTGTTTCTTCGGCTCACCGATTTTGCCGATCCGGATGGTTTGCGGCTAAACTAAAAGGCTGTTGCGCTTCAGGTTCCCCTTGTCCTCCTTTAAACCCATGACTTACGAATCGTCTCCACCCTCCCACTCGAACGGCCATCACGCCGGAGCGGCCCACGTCGAAGGCGACGTTATCAGCCTGCATCAGGCTGGCGCCCAAAGCATCCATGCCCACCATGTGGACATTCACCAGGGGGGCTCCGGGATGATCACGGCCGAAACCGTTACCATTCGCGAGGGCGGCGCCGGGCTGATCCTGGCCGGGCAGACTACCCTTGGGCAAAGCCAGGTGGGGCTATTGGCGACCCGCCATGCCCATTTGGAACGGAGTCGTGTGGGGCTGCTTCTGGCCGGCCGGGTCGAAGGACAGGTCGAGGCGGTGATCAGTCCGCGGACGGCCGCGCTCATGGCTGCCGTGGGGGGCGCCGTGTTCGGCATCCTTCTGGGCCTGATCACCCGGTGGGGACGGCGAGGACGGGCCTCGTAGCCGCAACGCCAGCGGTCAACGCCATTCATCACCTCTGCTAAGGGAGTCGAATACCACCATGTCGTTCGTCCTTCATGTTCAACCCCGCGCCCAATTGGGAAGCGGCGTCAAACGTGTGCGTCGGGACGGTTTCGTGCCTGGCGTGATGTACGGCCAGGGCGAGGAGGCCGTTCCTATTCAGTTCAAAGAACTCGATCTGCTACGCCTTCTGCGCAGCGGCGGCAGCGCCCATCTCATCGAGCTGCACGGATTGGGACCGAACCCGGTGCACGTGCTGTTGCGCGAGGTCCAACGTCACCCCACGCGGCACACCATTTTGCATGCCGATTTCTATCGGGTGCGGATGGATACGCCCGTGCGCGCCGAGGTGCCCGTCCACTTCGTCGGTGAGTCGGATGCCATCCGGGCTGGCGCCGTCCTCATCCATCATCTCGACCGCATCGAGGTCGAATGCCTGCCGGCAGACATCCCCGAAGCCTTTGTCGTGGACCTGAGCAGGCTGGTTCATGTGGATGATGTTATCCGGGTCGCCGATCTGACCGTGCCCCCGCGCGTTACCCTCCATCACGAGGCGGACGAGATCGTCGTCAGCCTGACTGTGCCGCGGGCGGTAGCCATCGAAGAAGAAGCAGCAGCCGAACCGACGGCAGCCGAACCGGAGGTCATCCGCAAGGGTAAGGCCGAGAAGGAAGAAGAGGGCGAATAACGCACCGCTTCCGGCCAATGCCGGCAACGGATTGGGCAAGAGGACGAAGGACGAAGGACGGATGACGAAGGATAACACCACAGATTACACGAGATAAATCTCAAAGATTATAAAAAGTCAAATTATCAACCAAAAATCCGTGTAATCTACAAGATTTGCAAAATTCGTAAAATCCGAGGTCTCCCTTCCCGTCCTTCGTCCGTCGTTCCGGCTTTCGGCCGAAGCCAAGAGCAACGACGAAACTCCCCCAAGCTCCTCCAAACTCCCCCAAGCTCCCCTCTTCAACGCAGATAGGGAAAATGGGTCTCGGTCCATTGGAGGGGGTCCACGGCCAGGGTACCGACCCGCAGTTCCCAATGGAGATGGGCTGCCGTGGAGAGGCCGGTAGTGCCGACCAGGCCGATCACGTCGCCGGGTGCCACCCGGTCGCCGGGTCGGACGTCGATGCGCGAAAGGTGCCAGAAGTTAGAGGTGACGCCCAAGCCGTGGTCAATGATGACGGCGCCCCCGCGCACATCGAGCATTTCGGCCAGCACGACCGTGCCGTGGGCCGGCGCCCAAACCGGCGTCCCTTCGGGCGCGCCCCAATCGGTGCCAGCGTGGAATGAGCTGACGGGTCCGCCGTTGTAGCTGCGCTTCGTGCCGTAGGGCGAGGTCTGCCGGAAACCGTCGGCGATGGGGAAGCGGAACCGCCCCTGCCATTGTGGCGTCGGGCTGACCGTGCCCCAGATGCCCAAGAGCCGCTCCAGCTCGGGCCGGGTACGGTCGGGCGCCAGCAAATCGCCCTTGCCCGGAGGCAGCACGATGTGCTGAGTTTCGTAAGCGCCGGGAAGAACGACAACCGTGCGCACAACCTGGCCATCGCCGCTCCACACGGTTAGGGCGTACTCACCCGTGCGGGTGATGGCCGTGGTGGGGAGCAAGGCCCAAAAGCGCTGACCGTCCGGGGTGCGTCGTTCCCTCGCAAAGACGAGAGGCACATCCCCAAAACGCCCCCGCAGATCGGCCTCGGACCGGCTGAGAGTGACAAACACCACGCCCGTCTGGCCCTGGATGATGTTTTCGGTGGCTTCCACCTGGACGAAAGGCGCCGGCAAGGCCGACCGGGTCGGAAGGGGGATGACAATTTCCGGTTCGGTCAGCAGCGCGGATGCCCGCGTCACGCCGTTGGCCCGGAGGATGTCGGCCGGACTGACCTGCCAGCGGCGGGCCAGGGCAGGCAGGGTATCGCCCGGCTGCAGAACATAGGTGATCGCGGTCGCCGTGGCGGAGGTAGTGCGCGGGTTCTCGCCGGTTGGGATGAGCAGCCGCTGGCCCACAACGATGCGGTTGGGATCGGCCAGCCGATTGGCCGCGGCAATGGCCTCGACCGTGACGCCGTAGCGTTGGGCCAGGGCCGAGAGGGTGTCGCCGGCCACGACGATGTGAACGCGCGGGCCGGGCGCCTCGGCGGCAGCGGTTCCCGGTCCGGTCAACAGAAGGCCGCCCAGGAGGACCCAGACGAGAAGCCGTCGTTGCCACATGGGAACGATTGTACCCCCTGACAGCCGGGTGTTCAAGTTTGGAGGGAATGCCCCACTTCCGCCAGCAGCTCCGCGGCCGGCCGCGACGGCTCGCCGGGCCACAGCCACCACAAAAACTCCCGGTTCCCTTTGGGTCCCAACAACGGCGAGAGGAGCAAGCCGCGATTCCCCAGCCCCTCGGTCTCGGCCCAGGCCAGCAAATCCTCCAGCACCCGCCGATGCACCGCCGGGTCACGCACGACGCCGCCTTTGCCCACCTGGCCGCGGCCGGCCTCGAATTGAGGCTTGATCAGGGCGATGAGATGACCGCCCGGCGCCAGCCAACCGCGCATCACCGGCAATAGCAACCGCAGGGAGATGAACGAGGCATCCACCGTGGCCAGCTGCACGGGTTCGGGCAGCTGCGTCAGATAGCGGGCGTTCGTGCGTTCCATGACGACGACGCGCGGGTCCTGGCGTAACCGCCAGTGGAGCTGACCGTAGCCGACGTCAATGGCATAGACGCGGGCGGCGCCGTGCTGCAGCAGGGCATCGGTGAAGCCGCCGGTCGAAGCCCCCACGTCGGCGCAGACCCACCCCACCGGCGCCAGCGCGAAGGCGGCCAGCGCCGCCGCCAGTTTCTCGCCGCCCCGGCTCACGAAGCGTGGGGCGGCACGCAGCTCCACGGCCACATCGGCAGGGACGAACTGGCCCGGCTTGGCTGCCGGCGCGCCGGCCACCCACACCTCGCCGGCCAGGATATGGCGTCGCGCCTGTTCACGGCTCGCACAGAGGCCGCGATCAACGAGCAATTGGTCGAGACGAATCCGGGACATGGGATGATGGCTCGTGCGCAAGGCGACGGGGATTTGACCCCCCGTCCTTCCCCGGCTAAGATGAGAAGTCATGACCAACTATACCCCTAACGAGTCGTCCATGCCAGCTGAACACCCTTCCCGGATGAGCGCCGTCCTCCCGGCCGGTCAGGCAGGCCTGGTGACGACCCTGCGCGGTCTGGTGCAGACGATGCGCATCCGCCAATGGACGAAAAACGTCGTCGTCTTCGCCGCGCTCATCTTCGATGTCAAGTTTACCCAGTGGCGACCGCTGGCGGCCACCCTGGCCATCTTCACCCTCTTCTGCCTGGTGTCCAGCGCGGTCTATCTGCTCAACGACCTGGTGGACATGGAGGCCGACCGCGCCCACCCCGACAAACGCCATCGGCCCCTGGCCTCGGGACGGCTGCGCCCGCAGGCGGCCGTGGCCGCAATGGTGGTGCTGCTGGTCGTGGCCTTGCCGGCCGGTTTTGCCCTGGGGACGCTGGCCGGCGGCATCCTGTTGGGCTATTTCCTGCTCAACCTGGCCTATTCCTTCAAGCTCAAACACGTCGTCATCATTGACGCCGTGGTGGTGGCGGCGGGCTTTGTGCTGCGCGTGGCCGCGGGCGCAGTGGTGGTCCAGGTCGAGCGCTTTTCGCCGTGGCTCTACGTGTGCATCACCTTTCTGGCCCTGCTCATCGCCCTGGGCAAACGGCGCCATGAGCTGAGTTCCCTGGCGGCCGAGGCCGGCAATCATCGCGCCATTTTAGACGAATACACCCTTCCCTTTATCGATCAGTTGATCGGCATCATCACGGCGGCTACGGTTGTTTCGTATTCGTTTTATACGTTTTCAGCCGAAAATCTACCGGAAAATCATTTGATGATGCTGACAATTCCATTCGTCGTTTATTTTCTGTTCCGCTATCTCTATCTGATTCATGTGCGTAAATTGGGTGGCGCGCCGGACGAACTCCTTTTTGAAGACAAGCCTCTGCTGATCACGGCCATAGCCTGGGGCCTTTTCGCCGCCGCCGTCCTCTATTTCTCCAATCATTGAAAAAATAGCTTATAGGCCACAGAATTGTAACACAACTGCGAGCAGTTGTGCTACAAGACGATCGGGCGCTTTTCCGAACGCTTTCGTTACCAGTAACCAATTACCAGTAATCCGTCACCTCTATGGACATCGAAGTCATCCGCAGCGACCGGCGGGTCAAAACCGTCAGCGGTCGGCTCGAAGGCGACAAGTTGATCATTCGCGCGCCGGCCGATCTGCCCGAGGCCGAGCTGGAAAAGGCCATCGCCAATATCCAAAAACGCCTGACCCGACGCCAGGAAGGCCGCCACCTGTCCGACGAGGCGCTCCAGAAGCGGGCCGAGGCGCTCAACCGGCGCTATTTCGAGGGCAAGCTGCGTTGGCAACGCATCGCCTGGGTGACCAATCAGGAGCATCGCCTGGGTTCGTGTACGCCATCCCACGGTACCATTCGCATTTCCCATCGTCTGGCCGGGTTGCCGACCTGGGTGCAGGACTACGTCATCATCCATGAGCTGGCCCATCTGCTGGAGCCGAACCACGGTCCCCGTTTCTGGCGACTGGTCGGCCGCTATCCGCTGACCGAGCGGGCGCGTGGCTATCTCATGGCCCTGGGCCTGGAACTCTCCGAAGACTCTCCCCATCCCCTTGAAGGAGCCTGACATGGCTACCAGCGACCTGTTCGACGCCTATCTGCAAGGGTTGAGCGCCCTGCTGACGCCACCCGGCGCACCCAAGGCCGGCGAACGTGCCGGCGAGGCGCTGCGGCCGGTTTCGCCCTATAGCGCCACAGCCCTGGCCGAGGCCGAGGGCTTTTTACGTCAAAGCCGAGCCTTGCAGGCCGAGCTCTACCGCCGCTGGCAAGAGGCCGTGGATGCCTTCGAGCGTAGCAAGGTCGAGGTGCAATTGCTGGCTGCGGCCGCGGCGGACCTGGCCGTGGCCGAACGGTTGCTGGCCGCCGAGCTCGAGGCCAAAGCGCCGTTGCGCTCGGCCCGGCAGTCCACCGCCGGGGATGAGGACCTCATCCGCCAGGCCTTGCAGGCGCCGGAGACGCTACTAACGCCGGCCGCTCTGCCGCGACGCCGCGGCGCCGAGGCCGAGCTGTTGCTCGAGGTGACCTATCGTTGCCTGGAGGATGTCAAGGAGAAGACGGTCAAGGCCACTCGCGATGCCATCGAGGGCCTGTTGGCCATGCCCTTGGCCGTGGTCAAAGAGGCGGCGGAGATGGTGGGCGTGGACCTGGGCGCCAAACTGCGGGAGGTGATCGGCCAATCCCTGCAGACGGCCGTGGATTACATCCTGGCCGCCATCGAGAAGCTGCGGTTGTTGCTGGGGCCGGAGGGTGAACAGCGCATCCGGCAGGCCGTGGCCGAGTTTGTGGCGCGTCTGCAGGACGAGAAGGCCGTGCGCCAGGCCATCGCCGATTTTCTGGCCACCGAGGCCATCTACCAGCAGGGCAAGACCTGGATCAAGGGCTATCAGGGCGACACGGCGGTGCTGGTGCCGCTGGCCGGGCAGATCACGGCCTTGCAGGGCAGTTTTGCCGGCCGCGCTCGCGTGGCCGATGTGGTGGTCAAGGGACTGGCTCTGGCCAAGCTGGTGCCGGCCGTGTGGACGACCATGCCCTGGGGCCCGTTGGCCGTGGCCGCAGGCTATCTGGCCGTGGTCGGTTTTATCCTCTTCAGCGCTGGCGACCACGTGGATTCCGACCGTTTCGCCTTCTTCGACCGGGTCGAGGGGGTGCGTCACGTGTTGCAAAAAGGTCTCGGTGTGAGCTAGAACCGTCGGGACGGCGGTCGGCACGGCCGTCCCCATTCCGTTGTGGAGCGTGTCATGGATCCTGTTGCCTTTCGTCTTGGTCCCTTGCAGGTGCACTGGTACGGCATCCTCATCGTGGGTGGCGCCGTGTTGGGCGCTTTTGTGGCGGCGCGGCTGGCCCGTCGCGCCGGGGAAAATCCCGACCACGTCTGGAACATGCTGACGGTGGTGTTACTCCTGGGCATCGTTGGGGCCCGGCTCTACCACGTGTTCAGTCGTCCTTCCGGGGGGTTCATCGGGTGGGATTACTACCGTGAGCACCCCATCGAGATCATCGCCTTCTGGAACGGGGGTTTTCGCGGGTTGGGTCTCTACGGCGGCATCATTGGCGGGCTGATCGGCCTTTGGCTTTACACCCACTTCGCCAAATTGCGTTTTTTCCGTTGGACCGATTTCGGCGCACCGGGTCTGTTGCTGGCCCAGGCCATCGGCCGTTGGGGCAATTTCATCAATCAGGAGCTCTATGGGCCGCCCACGACCCTGCCCTGGGGCATCGCCATTGACTGTCAGCACCGCTTCGGCGACTACCTCTGTCCGCCGATGGGCACGGTGCCGGCCGATGCCCGCTTCCATCCTACCTTCCTGTACGAGTCCCTGTGGAATCTGCTCGGTTTCGGGTTGCTGATGCTGCTGGCCCTGCGTTTCGGCAAACGGCTGCGGGAGGGCGATCTGCTCGCCGCCTATCTCATCTGGTACCCGTTGGGTCGTTTCTGGATCGAGCTGTTCTTTCGGCCGGACGCCTGGGTATGGGGGTCGTTGCCGATGGCCTCGATCATCTCGCTGGTAGCGATCGCCCTCGGCGTGGCGGGTTTGGTGTACAACCACCGCTTTCGCCCGCGGCCGTCTCCAGCGCGGTCGGGGAGG
>JAOADB010000069.1 GCA_026417535.1 Caldilineales bacterium | reverse complement strand
CGCCAAGCCCAGTCACCAGTCACCAATAACCCATCACCGGTTTTGCCGGTCTGCGAGCAAAGGTCGTAAGATTGAAACGGGGCTTGTTGTGCGAACGACATCCCCATATGATGAATCGTGACGGTTCGGTCCGTTGCTTTCGTGAGCTTCCGTTCCCACCATCGGCCCCAAGCCCGGACGACGGACGAACGACGGAAGACGGCGTTTTTTCGTCGTTCGTCCGTCGTCTTCCGTCGGCCCGGAATGGACACAAGGAGGAACTTGATCCCCTCATCATCGGCTTGAGTAGTTGTCATTGTCCTTTCGTTTCCGTGGTTTATTCCCATGAGCACCGTTCGCGTCCGTTTTGCTCCCAGCCCCACCGGTTATCTCCACATCGGCGGCGCCCGCACCGCCCTGTTCAACTGGCTCTACGCCCGCCACACCGGCGGCACCTTCATCCTGCGCATCGAGGACACCGACCGCGCCCGCTTCGTGCCCGGCTCGTTGGAGGACATCTTCACCAGCCTGCGCTGGCTGGGCCTCGATTGGGACGAAGGCCCCGAAGTCGGCGGGCCTTACGGGCCGTATTACCAGTCGGAACGGTTACCCCTCTATCGGCAATGGGCCGATTGGCTGGTCGAGCACGGCAAGGCCTATCGCTGCTATTGCACCCCCGCCGAACTCGAACAGATGCGGGAGGAACAGCGCGCCCGCAAGCAGGAGACGACCGGCTACGACCGGCGCTGTCGCTATCTCAGCCCGGCCGAACGGGCCGCGCGCGAGGCCGAAGGCCGTTCGTGGGTCATCCGCCTGGCCGTGCCCGAATCGGGGCAGGTCACCTTTCACGACGCCATCCGTGGGGACATCACCTTCGACAACGCCCGGCTGCAGGATGCCGTGTTGCTCAAGAGCGACGGCTGGCCCACCTATCATCTCGCCAATGTCATAGACGACCACTTCATGGCCATCACCCACATCCTGCGGGGGGATGAGTGGCTCTCGTCGGTGCCGCTCCACTGGCATCTCTACGCGGCCTTCGGCTGGGAACCGCCCGTGTGGGCGCACTTGCCCGTCATCCTCAACCCGAACGGCCAGGGCAAGATGTCGAAACGGGAGATCATCATGCCCGATGGCCTGGTCGTGCCCGTTTTCGTCCATCAGTATCGCGAGATGGGCTATCTGCCCGAGGCGATGTTCAACTTCCTCTGCGGGGTGGGCTGGTCCCTCGACGGTTTCACCGAAATTTACGACCGCGCGACGGCCATCGCCGCCTTCGATATCGCCCAGGTCCAGGCGTCGCCCGGCGCCTTCCCTGCCGACAAACTCGAATGGATGAACGGCGTGTACATCCGCCGCCTGGCGCCCGATGACCTGTGGGAGCGAATGCTGCCCTTCCTCGCCCAACGTTTGCACGTGTCGGAAACACGGCTGCGCGAGCACGAGGGCCTGCGTCTGCTGGTGCCGTTTGTCCAGGAACGGATCAAAAAACTGAGCGAGGCGGCCGACTACGTGGACTACCTCTTCGCCGATGCCATTGTCATCCCCGACCCGGCCGAACTGGTGCCGGCAGGTATGACCTCGCAGACCATGGCCGCCGCCCTCGAGCGGGCTGCCCAAACGCTGGCCGTCCTGCCCACGTGGGACGAACCGGCCATCGAAGCGGCCCTGCGCGAGCTGGTGACGGCGCTGGGGCTGAAATCGGGCCAGTTGTTCGGGGCGATTCGCCTGGCCGTCACCGGGAAGAAGGTCTCGCCGCCGCTCTTTGTCACCCTGCAGGCCGTCGGCCGCGAGCCCGTGTGCGCACGACTGAACGCCGCCGTTGCGCTGCTGAAGAGGGGAACTTGAGAACCGGCGCGTCGCTCCGGATGCCATCTGGAGTGACGCTTTTATCCATCGTCCAATCACCGGTTACCATCTCCAGCCGCCGAGGGTTTATAATAGGGTCGTACCGCAACGATTCAGCCACTGCCTGATGTTCCGGATGGGTCTTCCCTTCCCGCCATTGGCCATTCGCCAGGACGACGATGGAACCCTGTCGGAACTTGAGCCATCACCGTCAGCGGCCTGAGGAGTTACGGTCGTATCTCTCTTCTCCTTCGGAGTCTCATTCGATATGCCCAAGGTTTACCCCTTCACCGCCATCGTCGGCCAGGAGCGCATGAAACGGGCGCTCATCCTCAACGCCATCAATCCCCAGATCGGCGGCGTGTTGATCCGCGGGGAGCGGGGCACAGCCAAATCCACCACGGCCCGCGGTCTGGCCGCTCTCTTGCCCGAAATCGAGGTCGTCGCCGACTGCAAATTCGGCTGCGATCCCAATCAGCCCGTGTTCCTGTGCACCGAATGTCAGGAACGTCTCGAACGCGAGGGCACGTTGCCCGTCACCACCCGGCGGATCCGCTTTGTGGACCTGCCCGTCAGCGCCACCGAAGACCGCGTCGTCGGCACTCTGGACATCGAAAAGGCCATTAAGAAAGGCGAGCGCCACTTCGAGCCGGGCATCCTGGCCGCGGCCAACCGGGGCCTGCTCTATGTGGACGAGGTCAACCTGCTCGATGACCACGTGGTGGACCTGCTCCTCGACTCGGCAGCGATGGGCGTCAACGTGGTCGAGCGGGAAGGCATCAGCTTCCAGCATCCGGCTGCCTTCATCCTCGTCGGCACGATGAACCCGGAAGAGGGCGACCTGCGGCCGCAGCTCCTGGACCGTTTTGCCCATGCTGTGGACATCGAGGGCATTTCCGATCCGGCGGCCCGCGTCGAGATCGTGCGACGCCGCCTGGCCTATGACCAGGACCCCGAAGGCTTCTACGAGCAGTGGGCCGATCGCGAGCGGCAGCTTTCCGAGGAGATCGAGCGCGCCCGCAAGCGGCTGCCCATGGTGGGCTACACCGACCGCGACATCTTCCTCATCGCCCATCTCACCTCGTCGTTCCATGTGGACGGCCACCGCGCCGACATCGTCATCCTCAAAACCGCAGTGGCCAACGCCGCGTTCGAGGGTCGTCTCGAGATCAACGAGCACGACATCCTGATCGGCGCCGAATTGGCCCTGCCCCATCGGCTCAAGCGCCAGCCCTTCCAGGATGCCAGCCTGCAACCGCAACAGCTCCAGCAGCGCATGGAAGAGGCCCAGCGTCAGGCCGACATGCGGCAATGGGAGACGGCTGAGGCGTCCGGTGACGACGTAAAAAAAAAGACCGTGAGCGAGAGGGCGAGGATGTCAGCCATGACACCACCGGCTCGTCCGATGTGATGGAACAGCAGTCGGGCCGCGATGGGACCCGACCCGGCGAGAAAAGGGCCTCGATGCGACCGGTGCAGGTCGGGGACACCTTCAAGGTCAAGCGCCTGGACACGCCCCTGGACAAGCTGACCCGCGCCAAGGGCGGTCGGCGTTCGTCCACGCAGACGAATCGCAAGCGCGGGCGTTACATCCGCGCCCGACCGGCCCGCGACCGCGTGGACGACATCGCTTTCGATGCCACCCTGCGTCAGGCGGCCGTCCAGCAGGTCCATCGGCGGCGGGAGGATGTGGCCTTCGCGGTCGAACGGGAGGACCTGCAGCGCAAGGTGCGGGTGCGCCGTGCGGCCAACCTCATCCTCTTTGTCGTGGATGCCTCGTGGTCCATGGCCGCGGCCGAGCGCATGGAGGCCACCAAGGGTGCGGTCATGTCACTGCTCATTGACGCCTATCAGCGCCGCGACCAGGTGGGGCTGGTCGTCTTCCAAAAGGACAAAGCCCGTGTGGTCCTGCCGCCGACCTCCAGCGTGGAGTTGGCCCAAAAGGCCCTGCGCGATGTGCCCGTCGGCGGTAAGACGCCCTTGTCGTCGGGCCTACTCGTGGCCTACCAGGTCATCATGGCGGCGCGGCGCCGCGACCAGGAGACGCGTCCTCTCATGATCCTCCTCACCGACGGCGCCGGCAACGTGAGCATGACCGGGATGCCCGCCCAAGAAGAGGCCCTGCGCATTGCCGACCTCTTCAAACAGGCCCATATCCGCACGGTGACCATCAACATGGAGCACCAGGCGTTCGACCGTGGGCTGGCCCAACAGCTGGCCGACGCTCTGGGTGGGCCGTGCTACAATCTGCCCGAGCTACGGGCCGAATCGCTCCTCAAGACCGTTCGTCTCGAAATGGAGCGGTAAGGCCTATGCCGCGACGTGTGTTGGCCGATGGGGCCCTCCTTGTGGTCACGGCCATCTGGGGCCTGACCTTTGTCATGGTGCGGGACGCCGTCCATGCCTATCCGGTCTTTGCCTTTCTGGCGACGCGCTTTGCGTTCGCCCTGGTGGGGTTGGTGCCCGTCCTGGTCTGGCGAAGGCACCGTTTGCGCCCGACCCCGCGCGGCCCGCGGCCGGCGCGACAGTTAGCCGCGGGCGTCCTGATCGGCCTGGCCCTTTTCGCTGGCTATGCCTTCCAGACCATGGGCCTGCTCTACACGACCCCGGCCAAGGCTGGCTTCATCACCGGGCTGAGCGTGGTCATCGTGCCTGTGCTGGGGGTGATCTTCCTGCGCGAACGGCTGCATCCGGCCGTGGTGGTCGGGGTAGCCGTGGCCCTGGCCGGGTTGAGCCTGCTCTCCCTAAGCGGGGTGCGCTCGTTGGCCGCGATCAACCCCGGCGACCTGCTCGTTCTGGCCTGCGCGGTCAGTTTCGCCGGGCAGATCGTCCTCGTCGGCCGTTTCGCCCCGCGCATGAACGCCTTGCTCCTCACCACAGCCCAAATCGCCACCGTGGCCCTGCTGGCGGCGATCATCAGCCTGGTGTGGGAACAGCCCTCCATTTGGCCCCCGCGTGGTCAGCCCCTTTTTGCCGCCCTGTTCACAGGCTTGCTGGCCACAGCCCTCGCCTTCGGCGTGCAAACCGCGGCCCAACGCTTCACCTCGGCCACCCATGCCGCCCTCATCTTCGCCACCGAACCCGTCTTCGCCGCCCTCGGTTCCTATCTCCTCATCGGTGAGGTGCTCTCGCTGCCGGAATGGCTGGGCTGCGGTCTCATCCTGGCCGGTATGCTGCTGGCCGAGCTGGGACCGGGGCTGCGGCGTCGGTTGACCGCCGTCGAGCCGGCTTGAATCCTGCCATGTCCGAAACGCCTGCCATTTTCACTCAGAACCTGGGGCGCGTGTACAAACTGCGGGGTCCCAAAAAGAAAGGCGACCCCAAAACCATCGTCGCCCTCACCGATATCAACCTCACCGTGGCTCGCGGGGAGCTGTTCGGCCTGTTAGGGCCTAACGGCGCCGGCAAAACCACCCTGATCAAAATCCTGACGACCCTGCTGCTGCCCACAACCGGCACGGCGCGGGTGTTGGGCTGGGATGTCGTGCATCAGGCCCAGGAAATCCGCCGCCGGATCAGCATGGTCAGCGGCGGCGAGACGAGCGGGTATGGCCTGCTGACGGTCGAGGAGAACCTGTGGATGTTCGCCCGCTTCTACGGCCTGGACAGCACGATCGCCCGGCAGCGCATCGGTGAGATGCTCGAGGTCGTGGGCCTGGCCGATCGTCGCCGCAGCAAAATTTCCGACCTCTCCACGGGGCTGCGCCAGAAGATGAACTTCATCCGCGGGTTCATCACCGACCCCGACGTCGTGTTCCTCGACGAGCCAACCCTGGGTCTCGATGTGACCGCAGCGCGCCAGGTGCGCGAGTTCGTGCGCGAGTGGATGCAGGCCCATCCCGACCGCACCGTGTTGCTGACGACCCACTACATGGCCGAGGCCGACGAGCTGTGCGACCGACTGGCCATCATTGACAAGGGCCGGTTGCTGGCCCTCGATACCCCGACCCATCTCAAGCAGCGCTTGCGCCGCGAGGCCGTCTTCACCCTGCGGGTGGCGCCGCTGGGCCGCCGACCGCTGCGCCGCGAGGACATGCTCGAGGCCGTGCCAGGCGTGCGCCAAGTGACGGTGGCCGAACAGGACGGCGCCACCGAGATCAAGCTGATCCTCGACAGCGAAGACGCACTCGCCGGGGTGCTCGACCACATTCACCGCCGCGGGTCGGGATTGATCGCCTTGGAAAAGCGCGAGCCGACCCTGGAGGACGTGTTCATTGACCTGGTGGGCCGTGGTCTCGATGTGGACACCTCGGTCCGGGCGGAGGAGGGCGACTGATGGCGACCGAACGGGTGGCCAAGGCGACGGGTGTGCGGCTCTTTTGGGCGACCATGTGGGCGCGGGCCTATCCGCGCATGGTCGGCACCTTTCGCGAGCGCAGTTGGCTGTTCTTCGAGACATTGCTGCCGGTGTTGGCCGTGTCGGGGTACGTCTTTATCTACCGGGCCATCCAGGCGCCGCCGGCCTACACCGGGTTTGCCGTCCTGGGCGGGGCGATGACGGCCTTCTGGCTGAATGTCCTCTGGAGCATGGCCAGCCAGCTCTACTGGGACAAGGACCAGGGCAATCTCGAGATTTACGTTCTGGCGCCCGGCCCGCTGATGGCCGTGTTGCTAGGCATGGCCGTGGGCGGTATGGTCATGACGGGGACGCGGGCGGCAGCCATTCTCGTCATCTGCTCGTGGCTCTTCGACGTGAGCTACCAGGTTGCCCAACCGCTGTGGCTGGTGGCGGCCTTCGTGCTGACGATGGCCGCGCTGTACGGGATGGGGATGCTCTTCGCCTCGGTCTTTCTCGTCTCCGGCCGAGAAGCCTGGCATTTGTCCAACCTGTTGCAGGAGCCGATCTACCTGGTATCGGGCTTTTACTTTCCGGTGAAGGCGCTGGGCTTTTGGGTGGCGACATTCGCATCCATCATCCCGCTCACCCTGGGTCTCGATGCCATGCGCCAGCTCATTTTTGCCGGCGATTCGGGCTTGGGCTTTTTGCCCGTGCCGGTGGAGCTGGCGGTCCAGCTCGTCCTCGCCGTAGTGTTCATCACCGCCGCCTATTTTGCCCTGGCCAAACTGGAACAGATCGGCCGGGAACAGGGGCGGCTTATCGAACGGAGGCGCTGAGCATGGCTCTGGCACGACGTGTGTTCGATGCGCCTCGCGTGCGTCGCCACGATGGTCTGCGCAGTTTTCTCGTGGCGGCATGGTTGGGCTGGCAGATCGAGTCGAATTGGGCCGATCCGTTTCTTTTTGCCGTGTACACGATTGCCCGGCCGTTGGCGAGTGTGCTCATCCTGGTGGTCATGTACGCCGTCATCACCGACAGCGCGTTCGGGCAACCCATTTTCCCCTACATCTACCTGGGCAATGCGCTCTACATTCTGGTCGGCCAGGTGATCACGGGTGTCAGTTGGGCCGTCATTGACGACCGCGAGCACTACCGAGTGGCGAAGTACCTGCATACGGCGCCGATTGACGGCTATGCCTATCTCTTCGGCCGCGGGGTGGCCCGGCTGCTGATCGGCACGATTTCGGTCCTCATCGTCATCGCCTTCGGTATGGTGCTCTTCCGGTTGCCGATTCGCCTGGACACCGTGGATTGGCCGCTGTTTCTGTTCAGCACGGCCCTGGGTGTGGCTGCACTGGCCGGGTTGGGGGCCATCATGGGCGCCTGGACGATGACGATGGCCCGCCACTTTTGGTCCGTGGGCGAGGCCGTGGCCGGCGCGCTCTACCTGTTCAGCGGCGCCATCTTCCCCCTCGACCTGTTGCCAGCCTGGTTGCGGCCGTTGGGCTTTGCCCTACCGGTGACCTACTGGCTGGAGGCGGCCCGTCGCGCCCTGCTCGGCCCTCAGGCCCACGGTTTTCCCACCCTGGCCGGGCTGACGAACGCCCAGTTGCTCGGCATTCTGGCCGCGTTCGCGGTCGTGCTGCTCGTCAGTTCGCGGCTGTTCTACGGCCGGGCCTTGCACGCGGCTAAGGAACGAGGGCTGATCGACATCGAAACGGGATATTGAGCGAGACTAAGCGATAACTCGGTTTGGCGTTTTTTTCGGATTTTGGTACCGTTCCAAACCAAGGACAAAGGACGGAAGATGGATGATTTCGTCCTTCGTCCTTCGTCTTTCGTCTCTTTGACCAGTTACCCATCACCAGTTACCGATTACCGACATGAAACCGCTCTCGTCTTCCTCCGTGGCCGGGGTGGCCGTGGTGGTGGCCCTGGCCCTGACGCTGGCCGTCGGCGGCTGGCTATGGACGCCGGACGGCGTGTTGATGCTCCAGGCCCTGGGCCCCGGGTGGCAACGGCCTATGCAGGTGTTTACCTTTTTGGGCGATGAGCAGTTCTACCTGCTGTTCCTGCCCCTGGTGTACTGGTGCGTCCACAAGGGCCTGGGCCTCGACCTGGCTTTCCTGCTCGTCTTCTCGGCGTTTACCAACACGGCCTTGAAATCGCTCTTCAAGGCCCCTCGTCCCTTTTGGCAGAACCCTGGCTTGCAGCGGGTCGAAGTCGGCGGCTTCGGTTTTCCCAGCGGTCATGCCCAGCTGAGCGCCAGTCTCTTCGGACGGATGGCCCGTTTCCGGGGCCGGCGGGAGCTGCTCATCGTGATGCCGCTTCTGATCGTCCTCGTGGCGATCTCGCGGGTCTATCTCGGCGTGCACTATCCGGGCGATGTCGTGTGGGGCGTGGCCGTGGGTTTGGTGGTGCTGGCCCTGTACAGGCGTCTCGGCCCGGCGCTGGCCGCGCGGTTGCACGGGCTCTCGTGGCCGGCCCATCTCGTCCTGGCGGCGCTGACGACCGGGATTCTCTTCGGCCTGGTAGCGCTCATGTTGGCCGTCCCGCGCGGGACCGTGCCCGGCCTTGCCCCTCTGTACGAGGAGGCCGGCCGGGAAGCCCTGAAGGATGGCGCAACCGGAGCCGGGTTGCTCTTCGGGCTGTGGCTGGGTGTGGTCTGGGAGGCGCGACGGGTGCGTTTCGGCGTGGCCGGGCCTCTCGGCCGGAGGGTCCTGCGCTACGTTCTGGGCGTGATCGGCCTGCTCGCCATCTGGCTGGGGTTGCGACTGCTCTTTCCCACCGAACCAACGGCCCTGGGTCTGCTGCTGCGTGTGCTGCGTTATGCCGCGGCCATGTTCTGGGCCATCGGTCTCTGGCCCTGGCTGTTCGTGCGCTTGGGCTTGGGTGAGGGACGATAGACGATGGACGATGGACGGAGGACGAAAGGTAACTACTCAGTCCTCGGCCTTCCGTTCCGGATGGGTCTTTCCTTTCACCATCGGCCGCTCGCGAGGACGACGGACGAAAGCGGTAGAGCAAGATGCCATCCTTGCGCTACATCTTTCGTCGGCTTGGGATGGAACCCTGTCGGAACCTGGGCCATCATCGGCCCGAGTCGTAACCACGAAAGCCGAAATCGCTTTTCGTCCTCCGTGTCTTTCGTCCTATCCCTCCGCCCCGATTCGGGACCGAGGACGGGCCGCGAAACCGTGCCTCACTGCGACCACCAGGTCGGTTGGCGGTCCCAGCGATGCGGCCGTAGTTGGACGATGAGTTCCGGCGGGAGGGGACCGGCGTCGCTGGCGGCCATGTTGGCTTCGACATGGCGCACCTTGCGCATGCCGGGGATGACGGTCGTCACGGCCGGGTGGCTGATGACGAAACGCAGGGCCATTTCCGGCATGGTCAGGCCGGCGGCCGCGGCAATCGGTTTGAGCGCGTCGGCCCGTTCGACCGACGGGATGAGGTTTTCGGGCACGAAGTAGGTGTTACGCCAATCGCCCTCCGGCCATTTCGAGTCTTTCGTTAGGGTACCGGTCAGCGTCCCTTCGTCGAAGGGGACACGGGCGATGACGGCCACCCCAGCCTCCTGACAGGCCGGGAAAAGCTCATCTTCGGGGTTTTGGTCGAAAATGTTGTAGATGACCTGAACGGCGTCAATCAGTCCACTGCGGACCGCAGCCACGCCATTCCACGGCTCCCAACGGTTGATGCTGATGCCCACGGCCCGACACAGGCCCTGGCGTTTGAGCTCTGCGATGCTGGCCGCCAGACGGTCGTCTTGCAGCCAACTATCCTCCCAGGTGTGGAATTGGATGAGGTCGAAGCTGTCCAGCCCGGCATTTTCCAGGCTGCTATGCACGTAGCGTTCGATGTGATCGGGCGGGAAGCAATCGTCCAGGGTGTATTCGCGACGGCTTGGCCATTTGAAGTTTTTGGGTGGGATTTTCGTGGCGGTGTAGAGCTTTTTGTCGGGATGACGACGGACAAGCTCGCCCAACAGGCGCTCGCTGTGCCCGCGACCGTAGGCCCAGGCCGTATCGAAAAAGTTACAACCCAGGGCGACGCTGCGTTCCAGGGCCTGCATGGACTCCTCGTCATCCGAACCGGTCCAGCCGCCCATACCCCACATGCCGTAGCCGATTTCGCTGACGAGCCAGCCCAATCGTCCAAAGGGTCGGTACTTCATGGTAGCCTCCATGGCAACGATGAGGAATGAGTGAGATGGGGGTATTATACCGCCGATCGCCGCCATGCGGACGAAGGGCGAACGGAAGACGAAAACCCCTTCGTCGTTCGTCGTTGGTCCTTCCTCCTCTTACTCGGCCCAAAGCCAGGGTGAAGGACGGAAGACGAAAACCCCTTCGTCGTTCGTCGTTGGTCCTTCGTCCTTCGCGTTCTAGTCACCAATCCCCAGTTACCAATATCCAGTCACCAATCGCCAACACCCAGTTTCCACCATGCACCTCTACCGCGAGATCCACGAACAACCCGAAGTCCTGGCGCGGTTGCTGGAAAACGGACGCATCGTGGCCGACCGTTTGGCCGCGGCCATGCGCGCGCGGCAGATTGACCATGTCATCATCGCCGCCCGCGGCACCAGCGACAATGCCGCCCGCTATGCCCAATACGTCCTCGGCAGCCGCAACCGGCTGCCGGTGGGCCTGGCCACACCCAGCCTCTTCACCATCTACAAGACGCCGCCCCGTTTCGGCCGCGCCCTCGTCCTCGGCATCAGCCAGAGCGGCCAAAGCCCGGACATCGTGGCCGTGCTGGAAGAGGCGCGACGCCAAGGGGTCTTGACCGCCGCCATCACGAACGCGCCGACATCGCCCCTGGCCCAGGCGGCCGATGCGGTGCTCGACCTGATGGCCGGCGAGGAGCGCGCCGTGGCAGCCACGAAGACCTACACGGCCCAGCTGGCAGCCATTGCCCTGCTCAGCGTGGCCCTAGACGGCGATGACGAGGCGACGGCGTTGCTGGCGCGGGTGCCGGATTGGGTGACGCAGGCGCTTCAGGTCGAGGAATACGTGGCCCGCATGGCCGAGCGCTACCGCTACATGCAGGCCTGTGTCACCATCGGCCGCGGGTACGACTACGCCACGGCTTTCGAGCTGGCCTTGAAGCTGAAAGAGCTGACCTACACCGTGGTCGAACCCTACAGCAGCGCCGACTTCCTGCACGGCCCCTTTGCCCTGCTTGAACCGGGTTTTCCCATCATCGTCATCGCGCCGAGCGGCCCGATGCTGCCGGAAATGCGGGCTTTTATGGACAAGGCGGCCGAACGTCGGGCTGAGCTTCTCGTCATCAGCGATGACGCCACGGCCCTGGCGCAGGGTCGGGTGGCGTTACCGCTGCCGGCCGGGGTGCCCGAATGGTTGTCGCCGCTAACGGCGATCGTGCCGGGCCAGCTGTTGGCCCTCTATCTGGCCCAGGCCCGCGATCTCGACCCCGACCGTCCGCGCGGGCTGCGTAAGGTCACAGAAACGCGGTAGTGGACGATAGACGATGGACGATGGAGAAAAAACCATCGTCCATCGTCCGTCTATCGTCCAACCTCAGCGCAACGGCGCCAGGGTTAGGGCGCGGCCGTCGCTCAGGCGGATGATCAGATTGCCGTCCGCCATTTCGTAGGATTGGGCCTGGTTGAGGGCATCGAGGAAAGCCTGCCAGGCCGAACCGGCGCCGCAGGCCCGGCGGGTGGTGGCCGTGGCCGTGATGCTCAGGGCGTTGCCCTCGATTTGATAGGTGCCGCGGCCCTGGTTGCAATCGAGCCGCAGTCGCAGACGGCCATCGGCCAGAAACGAGACCGTATAGCGCAACGGTCGGTTCACGTTGGTGGTCACCCCATCGGCCGTGCTCAGGGCCGTCCACCGCCAGGTCGTGTCGGCCAGGGCTAGGGTCGGGGCCTGGCTGACGGCGGTCGTGGCCGCGGCGACAAAGTGCATCCGGCCGCCGTCCTTGAGCGTCAGGATCAGCTCGCCGTCGGCCAGACGATAGGCCGTGACCTGCTGCAACCCCGCGGTGAAGCGGGTGTCTAGCGAATCGGACGGACAGGCCATGAGGGTCGTGGCGATGGTGCCGATGCTCAGATTCGCCCCTTCACGGCGGTAGGTGCCGCTGCCGGTGTTGCAATCGGCCACGATGGCCAGGGTGCCGTCGGCCAGGAAGGTGACGGTATAGCGTTCCGGTGTCGGCACGGTCAACGTGCTGCCATCGGGGGCCACGCTCTTGACCCACTGCCAGATGATATCGGTCAGAGTCAGAGCCGGTGTCGGCGTGGCAGCCGGGGCGGGTGGAACGACGCCCGGTGTCGGTGTCTTGGTCGGACCGGGTTCGACCGTTCTCGGCGGCAGCGTGGCAGCCGGAGTGGATTCCACCACGCCCGGCGTCGGCGTGGCGGCAGGGGCGGGTGTCACTTCACCCGGTGCCATGGTCACCGCCTCGCCGGCCACGAAACCGGCCACGCGCATGCCTTCCACGTCGAACAGGGTGAGTTCATCGCCGATGATGGTGTAGGTGGCGGCGCGGGTCAGGGCTTGCAGGTAGGCGTTTTCCTGCTCCATGATGCCGGCGGGTTCGGCGCACATCATGCGCGTGGTGGCCGGCGCGGCGATGGTCAGATTGGCGCCTTCCACTTGATAGGGCGCCTGGTAGGTGTTGCAGCCGGCCGAACCGCTCACCTGACCGTCCTCGCCGAAAACAAGGGTGATCTGGGTTTCGGCGAGGGACGAAACGAGCGCCTCGGCGCCGTTGTGGTAGTAGCTCAGCACCCAAGTGGTGCCGGTCAGAGAGGCGGGCGGCACGGCAACGAAGACGAGCACATCGGCGCCGGCCGCGTTGCGCAGGGTCAGGCGGCCGTCGGCGATGGTGTAGCCGGCGGCGGCGTCCAGCGCAGCTAAGTAGAGCCGTTCCTGCTCGTTCAGGGCGTCATCGGCGCAGGCCATCATCGTCGTCATGATGGTCTCGACGGAGAGGCGCTCGCCTTCGAGCCGGTAGGCGGCCGAGTAGTTGTTGCATCCGGCATGGCCGCCGAGGATGCCGTTGGCAAAGGTGGCGGTCACCTTGACCTGGGGCAGGGCCGGTTGCAGATTGCCGTCGGGTCCGGCCAGGGCTTCCAGCTGCCAGAGGATGCCTTCCAGCGGCGTGGTCGTGCCGCCGGGGGCGACGGCGCCGGGCGAGATTTTGGCCACCACCGTGACCAACTGGTAGGCGGCTGCGTCAGGCGCTGCGGCGCGCTTTTCAACGCTCAGCTCGTACTCATAGCCCGGCTCGAACTCGAAGCCGGCGATGGCGTCGGCCGGCAGGGGTTGATAGGCGGCTTCCGGGCTTTCGCGCACCTGAAGGCAGGTCTGCTCCGGCGCCTCGGGGCAGGGGATCGTCTCCGGGGCGACGTAGAGGGTGACCGTTTCGGCGACCGGGCCGGGGGTCGGCGCCGGGGTCGGTTCAGGGGTGGGGGAGGGCATGACGAAAGGCACGTTGCAAGCGGCCAGGAGGAGAAGGGCCAGGAGAGAGAGGAAGGGCCAGGCCGTCAGGCGGCCGCGCAGGCGCAGTAAGGAGAGGAGAGACATAGCTAATCGCAGTCCTTTGATCGAGAAACAACCGTGATGAAGAAAAATGGGATTGTCACCGGAACGATGGTCATCCATGAGCTGATATGCCATCACTCCTCGGCGCAAAAGACGACTAAATTCGTATTTGCCGATTATCGAATATAAGGACACAAGGGCCCAAAAAACGGCGTCGGGAGTGTGCTTGCTCTGTACAGACGGTGTATCCACGGCGATCGTTCCCGCTTCGTCTGGCTTCTTTCCGGAAACGGGGCACCGGTATGCGCGCATGGTAAACCGCCCGAACAGAAGCCCCCTCAAAAACCCCGAAAAATCCGCTCCCGCGGGCTTGACATGGCGGGTGAGACGGTCTATACTTTGTTGGAATGTTCCAATGTTGGTATTTTTAGGCGAGACCTGACTTATGACCGTTAGCGCGACACTATCCGAGCGACTCGACCGCCATAGCGCCGTACCGCTGTATCAGCAGCTTTACGAGCGGTTGCGAAAGAAGATCATCCAGGGCGAGTGGCGACCGGGCGATATGCTGCCAACCGAAACCGAGCTGGTGGAACAGTTCGGTCTGAGCCGGAATGTGGTGCGCCAGGCTTTGGATGAACTGGTACAGGAGGGGTTGATCTATCGGCAGCGGGGACGCGGAACGTTTGTCGCCCATCCCACGGTGGAACAGGCCCTGGTGCGGGTGATCAGCTTTACCGAGGATATGCGCCAGCGGGGTTTCACGCCGGGCACTGAGGTGCTCTCGGCTCAGGTGTTACCGGCTCCGCCCGAGATCGCTGCCCAGCTGGGTCTGCAAGCCGGTGCCGAGCTGGTGCGTATCGAACGTCTGCGCCTGGCCGATGGCGAGCCGATGAGCATCGAGGTCTCTCACCTCATCCACACCCTTTGTCCCGGCATTTTGGCCTACGATTTTGCCCATCAGCCCTTGCGCGAGATTCTCGAACGCGTCTATGACCTGCGCATCGAGAGCGCGCGGCAGACCATTCGCGCCATCGCCGCGACGCCCTATCTGGCCGAGCGGTTGGGGCTGGAGACGGGTGCCCCGCTCCTGTTCATCGAGCGGGTGTCCTACGCGTCCGGGCAGATTCCCATCGAGTTCTTACAGATTTACCATCGCGGCGATCGCTACGTGCTCTATAACGAGCTGCGCGGCTAATCGCGACGAACGGCTTTCCCTTTTCCGGCGGAGGAAACCATGCGTCAACTCAACATCTCTTGCGGCATCTGGTTCCTTGGGGCGACCAGCGACCGCTTCGTCAAGCAAGGCTACCGGCCTGACCTCAGCATCCCCGACCGTTTTCGGTTGGCCGCTTCGGTGCCGGGGGTAGGCGGGCTGGAAATGCACTATCCCACCGAGGTGACCGATGCCAATTACAAGGAGCTGAAGGCTCTGGCCGATGACCTGGGCATGGCCATCGTCCAGTTTTGTCCGCACCTGTGGGTTGATCCGCGCTTCAAATTCGGCCAGTTCACGAACCCCTGTCTCTTATACACATCT
>JAOADB010000068.1 GCA_026417535.1 Caldilineales bacterium | reverse complement strand
CCGTCGTTCGTCCTTCGTCGCAACCTTTAGGCGATGGCGAGAACATTCATGCGAGATACGGCCCGATCGTATTCCGCAGCCGTCCGATGCGCTCGATGGCGATCTCGACCCGGTCGCCGGGTTGGAGAAAACTCGGCGGCTGCCGATAGAGGCCCACCCCGCCCGGCGTTCCGGTGGTGATGATGTCACCCGGTTCCAGGGTGAAGGCGGCCGAACAAAAGGCGATCAGCGCCGGCACATTGTGGATGAGCTGGTTCGTGTTGCTGTCCTGGCGCAGCTCGCCGTTGACCCAGGTCTGGATGCGCAGACCGTGCGGGTCGGGCATCTCATCGGCGGTGACGACGACCGGCCCCAACGGACAAAAGGTGTCCAGGCTCTTGCTGCGCACCCACTGCCCGTCGGCCTTTTGCAAATCGCGGGCGGTGATGTCGTTGAGACAGGTGTAGCCGAACACGTAATCGTAGGCCGCGGCCGCCGACACCCGTCGGGCCGTGCGGCCGATGATCACGGCCAGCTCGGCTTCGTAGTCCACCTGTTGGGTCACGGCCGGGTCCCAGCGGATTTCGGCTTCGGGATGGGTGATGGCGGTGGTGAACTTGGCAAACAGGGTGGGCCGTTCCGGCGGGGTCAGGTTTTGCTCTTCGCAATGGTCCCGATAGTTGAGGCCCACGGCCACGATTTTGCCCGGCCGCAGGATGGGGGCCAGCAACGTCAACCCTTCGAGGGCAAGGGGCGCGACCGTTGCGGCCGCCGCCAGAATGGCCGGGAACCCGACCGGGATGGCAGCGCCGACATCGGGCCAGGGCAGAGGGAAGACGAGATCATCCCGCACCAAACCGGCGCGGGTACCATCATGGGTGCGAAAGGTGACAAGACGCATGGTGATAACGGGTGATCGGTTTTGACCAGCGGCGAGAGGAAGGAGCAAAGGCGATGGACAAAGCTTGTGGCATCGCTCGTCGTCCTTCTCTCGCCGGGGATGGACATGCACGGAATGGCCTATGATACTCGTGGACAGGATGTAGAACAACTCCTGGAGAGTTGTTCTACATTTCCGCGATCCGCGTGGCCAGGGCTTTGACCCAATCGGGATGGTCGTTCAAGGCCGGGATAAGGGTGAATTGCTCGCCTCCGGCCGCCAAAAACGTCTCCCGGCCGTTCATACCGATTTCCTCCAGCGTTTCCAGGCAATCGGCCACAAAGGCCGGACAGATGACCAGCAAACGCCGGACGCCGCGCCGCGCCAATCGCACCAGCTCGTCCGCCGTAGCCGGTTGCAACCAACGGTCGCGCCCCAGGCGGCTCTGAAAGGCGACCGAGTAGTGGTCGGCCGGCACACCGGCCGCCTCTGCGAACAGGGCCGTGGTGCGCAACACCTGATGGCGATAGCAGGTGGCATGGGCAGGGCTGGGCTGGGCGCAGCAATCGGCCACCCGCAGGCAATGACGGCCAGTGGGGTCGGTTTTGCGCAGATGGCGTTCGGGCAGGCCGTGGTAGCTGAAGAGCAGATGGTCGTAACCGGCGTCGAGATAGGGCCGAGCGCCAGCGACCAGCGCAGCGATGTAGCGCGGATCGGCGTAAAACGGCGGCAACACCCGCCAGGACAACCCCGGTCGCAGACGCGCCAGTGCGGCCTGGGTTTCGGCCACGATCGAACCGGTCGTGGACATGGCATAGTGAGGAAACAGCGGCACCAACAGCAGGTCATCCACACCCTGGCGGAGCAGCTCGCGCAGTCCGGCGGCGATGGACGGATGGCCGTAGCGCATGGCCAGGGCCACCGGCGTCGCCAACTCGCGCTGGAGTCGTTCGGCCAGCCGCCGACCGATGACGATCTGCGGCGACCCCTCCGGCCACCAAATGGCGCGATAGGCTGCGGCCGAGCGTTGCGGCCGCTTGGGCAGGATGAACAGGCTGACGATCGCCCGCCGCAAAGGCCAGGGCAGGTCCAACACCCGACCGTCCATCAGAAACTGGTCGAGATAGCGGCGCACATCGGCCACAGCGGGCGAATCGGGGGAACCGGTATTGACGAGAAGGACACCTCGAAGCGACATCGGTCGGCAAAGGCAAACGGGAGCGACTTCCGGGCCAACGCCGGAGGGGTGAAAAAACTGTCATCCCGGCAGACGGCCGTGTTCAAGTCCTTTTAACCCGATGATGCTTTACTGTAGAACAACTCCACAGGAGTTGTTCTACAACAGACTTGTCCGCCGGAACTTTTGGCCTTTCGTTGCGTCATCCTCGGTAAATCATCCCTTTCCCATTGAAGCGAGGTCTCATCATGGTCTCCCTGTTCGTTGTCCTCCTGGTGATCATCGCCCTCTATACCTGGACCCTCGTTGTCGAAACGCATACCGAGACATCCGGGCGCTCGCCGGCCAAACGCCACGACTCCGACCGAGGGCAGCCTTTGCTCTAAACCGCTCGCAAGGTGCAAAGTCCGCCTCATTGCGATGGGTATGGCATTCCCTCACGCAAGATGGCATCTTGCGCTACATTCACCTTGCGATTGGGCGAGAACACTAACCCGGTCTCGAAGCGCGGATAGGACAGGCCAAAGAACCTGCCTATTCTTCGTCGGGCAGCGTTTCCCAGGTGGACTCGGACCAGCCGGTGACGAAGAGCAGATAGGTGCGGTCATGCTCATCGGCCAGCACCAACACCAGCCGGTCCTCTTCGTCCGACGATACCTCCTGGAGATAGGCGCCGTTTTCCACCAAACCGCTCAGGGTATCGGAGATGGCATCCATACCCACGATGGGGTCGGACTGCTCGTCGGGAAGCAGCGCCGCGCCGTAGAGCTCGAGCAGGGTTTGGTTGGCCAGATAGAGGTCGAGATCCACGAAGACCCGGTTCTCGTCGGTCACGGGCACACCCGATTCCTCCTCGAGGTCCTCATCCACGATGGACGTTTCCCAAATGGTGATGGTCTCGACCGGTGTGCCCTCCAGAGTCACCAAGTCCTCCCACAGCTCATCGGTCAGAAAGGCATTGAAATCGGCCGGCTCTCCTTGCAAGCCATTGTTGCCCATGGGACACCTCGTCGTAGGGAATGGGATAGAGAGAAAGACCCGCTTCAGGCAGGGGAAATAAGGGCGCGGGATGGAATGAACCCGCGTTCGATCACGTCACCGGTGATGCGGAAGCGACTGAACTGCACGGGCAAACCCTGGTCCACAAAGAGATGCGGGCCGGTTTGCACATGGTAATGGAGGTGCGGACCCTGACTCAGACCGCTGTTGCCCACACGGGCGATGAGCTGCCCGCGGCGCACGTAGTCGCCTTCGGCCACGACGATGGAACCGCATTGCAAATGGCCGAAATAGCTGCATTCGCCATGCCCGTGGCCGATGACCACCGTGTTGCCGGTGATGAGCTGAGGGTCCTGACGAAACCGCTCGGGTTCGATGACCTGACCGGGCGGCGCGTCGGGCAGACCATCCCGCACGAAAATGACCTTGCCGGGCGCGGGCGCCAGCACGGGTTGTCCCCAGGCGAAATGGTCCTCGTTGCGCAGACCGGTGCCCTCGAAAAAGGCGCCGTCCGCGCCGATCCTGACGAAATCGTAGGCAAACGCCTGGCTGACCGGGTCGGCCTTGTGGATGTCCGTCCAATCGTGGCCCATGATGGCGTACCAAACGCCATCGGCAAACGGCAGACGCAGGTCGGCCCGTTGTTCGTAATAGCGCAGGGGCACGTCGAGTTGGGCCGAAAGGGGCTGCCGGGTCTCACGCGCGAAGGCATGAACCGAGACGCGCAGGCGGTCGAGGGGCAGAACCGTGGGTTCCAGGAAGTAGCATCGGCGCAGGGCCAGCCCGGCCTCCGGCGAGACGTTCACATCGCCGCCGGTCAGGGTCATCAACCCTTCGCCGATGAGCTGCCGCACGGCGAAGACATCATCGCCGCTGAAAATCCGCCACACGCAATCGGTGACCACGGCATGGCAATCGGCCGTGATGCCCACATCGCAGACGAATTCCTGCATGGGCACGAGCTGCGGATAGGGAAGCCGAAAGTAGCGGGCGACGATGGGTTCGGGGGGCGAAACCTGCAAACTGAGGCGAAATGTGGTCACAAGGATGGCCGGGAAAAAACGCGATGTGGATCGGCCCTGAGGCCGGATAGGGAGAGGATAACACGAGGGACAGAGCGCGTCAATTGCGTGAGGCTTTGTGGTATCGTTGTCACGACTCAGCCCACGGCCTTCCTTTCCGCAGGTGAGTTACCCAGTCACCAGTCACCCATTTACCCACCCCTTCGACCCCACGCCCGCCGTGTGGCAGCCACGGCTTCCAGGTACGCCCGCAGACCCGGCTCATCCTCCGCCGTCAGCAGCGTCGTCAGGCGGTCCAGCTCGGCCCGATAGCGCGCCAGCCCCGCCAGCACGGCCTCGCGATTCGTCAACAGGATGTCGAGCAGCATGGTCACGTCCGACGCGGCCACCCGCGTCGTATCGCGAAAACCGCCGGCCGCCACCTCCCACACGCGCGGGTCCACGGCGGCCACCTGTTCGGCCTGGGCCACCACACCGCAAGCGGCCAGATAGGGCAGATGGCTGATGGCCGCCACAAGCCGGTCATGCCGTTCGGGTTCGAGAACGAGCAGACGGGCGCCGATGTGGGCGATGAGGGCTTCGGCCAGGGCCTGGGCCGCAGGAGTGGTGCGGCTCGTCGGACAGAGGATGAACAAGCAACCGCGGTACAGCCCCGGTTCGGCCGCGGCCAGCCCGGCCGTCTCCTTGCCGCACATGGGATGGCCGCCGATGGCCTGGACATGGGGCGGCAGCTCGGCCATGGCCCGACAGATGGCTGTCTTCGTGCTACCCAAATCGAGCAACACGGCCTCCGGCGGCAAGAGCGGTCCCCACTCGGCGATTTGGCGGAGAATCGTCCGCACGGGCGTGGCCAGCACGACCAGGTCGGCCGCAGCGACGGCGGCGGCGCCGTCGAGGGTGGCTTCGTCCACACAACCGGCCGCCACGGCCTCGGCGGCGGTGTCGGGGCGCCGCACGACCCCGACCACGCGCGCGCAGTGCCCGCGCAGGTCATAGCCCAGCGACGCACCCATCAGCCCCAGCCCGACGATGACCACGCGGGCCGCGGCCAGTCGTTGCGCCGCCAACGAAGTCCCCGCGCTCACAGCGAACGCCCCACCGCCGCCGCCAGCGCCGTCAGCTCCTGCATGAGCGCGGCAAATCGTTCCGGCCGCAACGACTGCGAGCCGTCCGACCAGGCCAGTTCCGGATTCGGGTGGACTTCGATCATGAGACCGTCGGCTCCGGCGGCCACACAGGCTTTGGCCACCGGCGCTACCAGCTCCCACTTTCCCGTACCGTGGCTGGGGTCGCCGATCACCGGCAGGTGGCTGAGCTGCTTGAGCACAGGGATGGCGTTGATATCGAGGGTGTTGCGGGTGTAGGTCTCGAAGGTGCGGATGCCGCGTTCGCAGAGGATGACCTCGTAATTGCCCCCGGCCAGGATGTACTCGGCCGACATGAGCAGCTCCTGGATGGTGCTGCTCAGCCCACGCTTGAGCAACACCGGCTTTTGCACCTGCCCCACGGCTTGCAACAGGCGGTAGTTCTGCATGTTGCGGGCGCCGATCTGCAGGATATCGGCGTATTGGCAGACCAGGGACACCTCATCGGGACTCATGACCTCGGTGACGATGGGCAGGCCCGTGGCCTCGCGCGCTTCGGCCAACAGTTCCAGGCCCTCGACGCCCAGACCCTGGAACGAGTAGGGCGAGGTGCGCGGCTTATAGGCGCCTCCGCGCAGGATGTGGGCGCCGGCCTCTTTGACGGCATGGGCCGCCTCCAGGATCTGGCTGCGCGACTCGACCGAGCACGGCCCGGCCATCACCACCAGCCCTGGTCCGCCGATGCGCACCCCGCGCACCTCGATAACGGTGTCGAAGGGCTTGAACTCGCGGCTGGCGACCTTGTAGGGTCGGGTGATGCGCACGACACTCTCCACCCCTTCCATGACCTCGAAGGTCGAGCGTTCGAGTCCGCTGGTATTGCCCAGGATGCCGACGATGGTGCGCAATTCGCCTGTGGAGATGTGCACACCCAGGCCAAAACTCTGAACGCGTTCGATAACCCGCTGGATATCGTCCGGCGTCGCGCCGGGTTTCATAACGACGATCATAGGAGCATCCCTTTCGTATGGTAGAAACGAACGTGCAAACGTTCCAACGTTCTAAACGTGTCCTCAATCGGGTACGGTGCTGAGAGTGCGGTCTACGGCCTCGGCTACCCGCTTGAGCTGGCGCATGAGCGCGGCGAAACGCTCCGGCTTGAGGGATTGAGGCCCATCCGAGATGGCCTCGGCCGGGTTGGGGTGGACTTCGATGATGAGACCATCGGCGCCAGCGGCGATGGCCGCGCGGGCCATGGCGGGCACGGCATCCCACCGACCCGTGCCGTGGCTGGGATCGGCGATGATGGGCAGATGGCTGAGCTGTTTGAGCACGGGCACGGCATTGAGGTCAAAGGTATTGCGGGTGTAGGTCTCAAAGGTGCGGATGCCGCGCTCGCACAGCATGACCCGGTAATTGCCGCCGGATAGGATGTACTCGGCCGACATGAGCAGCTCCTCCATGCTGCTCATCATCCCCCGTTTGAGCAGCACCGGCCGCTGCACCCGTCCCACAGCGTGCAACAGGCCGTAATTCTGGATGTTGCGGGCGCCGATTTGGAGGATGTCGGCGTATTCGGCCACCATGGGCACGGCCTCCGGCGTCATGACCTCGGTAACGATGTAGAGGCCGTACAGCTCGCGGGCTTCGGCCAGGATTTCCAGACCCTTCAGCCCCAGGCCCTGGAACGAATAGGGCGAGGTGCGCGGCTTGAAGGCGCCCCCGCGCAAAATCTGGGCGCCGGCCTCCTTGACGGCGTGGGCCGTCTCCAGCAGCTGCGAGCGGCTCTCCACCGAACACGGCCCGGCCATGACGACGATCTCCTTGCCGCCGATGGTGACGCCGTTGATGGTGATGATGGTGTCATCGGGATGGGATTCGCGGCTGGCCAGTTTGAAGGGCGCGCTGATGCTGGCGATTTTTTCGACGCCGGGCATGTTCAAAAAGGACTCGCGGTCCACGTACCGGGTCTCGCCGACAACGGCCACCACGGTGCGTTCAACGCCGTAAATGGGATGAGGACTGGCGCCGAATTCCTGAACACGGGCGATCACGGCGCCGATCTCGGCCGCCGTGGAGTTGGGTTTCATGACGATAATCATGGCGGTTGGACGATGGACGATAGACGATGGACGATGGACAAAGCTCCTTCAAGCTCCTCCGAGCTCCCTGAAGCTCCTTCAAACTCCTCCGAGCTCCTCGGCATTCTCCCGTCAGATTTGCAAAAGCGCGGTTTGGGCGGCGCCGTTGAGTTCGGGCAGGGGTGCGGCCGGGTAGGAACCCAAGAGCTTGACAAAGGCGGCGCGGGCCAGCAGGCCGACCAACGCCTCGCGGCAAGGCGAATCCTGCCAGTGGCCCTCACAGTCGAGGTAAAACACATAGTGCCAGGGGCGATTGCGCCGCGGCCGGCTCTCCAGCTTGGTCAGGTTGATGCCCCGCGCGGCGAATTCGTTGAGACAGGCCACCAACGCGCCCGGCACATGGGCCGTGGCAAAAACCAGGGAGGTCTTGGCCCGCTCGGCCTTGGGCGGCTCGCCCCGACCGATGACGAAGAAGCGGGTGTAGTTGAACTCGAGGTCCTCGATGCCCGCCACCAGGACCTCCAGCCCGTAGATTTCGGCGGCCAATCGGCTGGCGATGACGGCCACCCCCGGCGCGGGCGCCGCGGCCAGCTCTTTGGCGCTGCCGGCCGTGTCGTACCAGGGCACGGCCTGCCACCCATGCCGGTTGATAAAACGCTCGCATTGGGCCAGGGCCTGGGGATGCGAGCGCACCGTGGTGATCCGGTCGAGGGTGGTGCCCGGTAGGGCCAGCAGGTTATGGCGCACCCGCAGCAAAATCTCGCCCCACACCTTCAGGTCGTGGTCCAAAAGGAGATCGTAGGCTTTGTTGATGGACCCCGCCACCGAATTTTCCACCGGCAAAGCGCCGAAATCGGCGCGGCCTTCCTCCACGGCGGCAAAAATATCCTCGAAGGCCCGACAGGGCAACGTGCGCACGTCGGGACCGAAATGGAGCCGGATGGCCTCCTCGCTGAAGGCCCCATGCTCCCCCTGGAAAGCCACCATCGGCGCGTCGCTCATCGTTCTCCTCCTTGTCCGGCGTTCCAATGGCGGAGCTGTTCGGCGATCCAGCTTTCCAGCTCGGCTTCGTCCACCGGCGGCAGATCGGCCTTATCGGGCCGCAGGCCGGCCGCCTTGCCCAGATAGACATGCCGGATCTCCCGGGCCGATTTGGTCGTGTTCCAGTGGACGAGCACCCGGATACAGCGCGGTAGGCCGTTGGGCACATCCATCTCATGCCCGCAGAGCAGCGCCGTATCGAGCCAGCCCAGCTGGCGGGCAGCCAGAGCCGGATACTCGGCATTGAGGTCGCGGGTAGTGGTGAAGATGGCGCTGGCGACATCCTCGGCCCGGATGTCGTTGAGGCGGATCATCAAGGCCAGCAACCGTCGCGTCTCCCGCAGGATATCCTCCCGCGTGTTGTTCTCGACGGTGGTGGCCCCGCGCACACCGCGACAGACCATAAGGGGCTCCTCCTTGCGGGGATAGGCCACCGCCCAAGCCGGAACGGTGACCGGCGGCGAATACCAGAGACCGACTTGCAACATGGGACACGCTCCTGTGTGGAAAGGAGCTACCGCCCACGCCTGCACCCGTCATCCCCGTCCGGGCAATAAAAAGAGCGTGGGCGGTTACCGCTCCACGCTCGGGGATGTCGGTGTACAGGAAGGATTCAGACCTTCATACCCTGCCCGGCGCGGAGCGGCCGCCCGAAGTAGGGAAAATAAAAGTAAAAACCAAAAAAGAACCCGCGGGGGCCATTTGCCACGCGCGGGTTCCCTGCCGCCGACCACAGGGCCGGACAAAGCGCCGATACGACGGGAAGCAGGGAACCGGACATGCCTCGCAGGGTCAGGGTGAAGGATAGCGAGAGGATAGCACAGCCGGCCGTAGCTGTCAAAAACGCGACAGAGGTGCACAGAAAGCCCCCCAACCGTGAACGGCCGGGCTTCTCATCGCTCTCCTGCCCCCTCCTTTCTCCCGCTCGTCCATCGTCCGGCACCTGGGCCGATTATCGGAACGGCGGTTGAGGGAGGGAGATCCGATCGGGTTGACAGCCTCAGGGGCCGTTGTTATACTGCCGGGCCTGACATATCACCGTTTTCGCGTTCATATACCTTTGTTATCCTGCCCATCACACACCCAAAGGAGCGAAGCGATGCCCATCTCTCCATCCCGTCGTGCGGCGCCGGTTGCGGCTGTGCTGGCCCTGCTCATGCTCGTCTTGGCCGCCTGCGCGGCTCCCGGCCAAACGCCCGCCGCCAAACCCACCATCAAACTGGCCCAAAACCCCTGGTCGGGTTCGGCCGTCAATGTCGCCGTCGCCAAGATCTTGCTCAGCGAGAAACTGGGCTATCCGGTCGAGGTCGTGGACATTGACGAAAACGCCCAGTGGGCCGGTCTGGCCAAAGGCGACCTCCATGCCAGCCTGGAGGTGTGGCCTAGCGGTCACGGCGAGAATATCGCCGAATACATCGAAAAGCAAAAAGTCGTCGAAAATGGCGGTGAATTGGGCGTTGTCGGTAAAATTTCCTGGTATGAACCGAAATACGTGGTCGAGGAGCATCCCGAATTGGCCACCTGGGAGGGCTTCAAGAACCCCGAACTGGCCCGCCTTTTCGCCACGGCCGAGACCGGCGATAAAGGCCAGTTCCTGGCCGGGGACCCCAGCTGGGTGCAATACGACGACCAGATCATCGCCAATCTGGGCCTGCACCTCCAGGTGGTCGTGGCCGGTTCCGAAGAGGCCATTCTCGCCGCGCTCGATGCCGCCTACAGCCGGCGCCAGCCCATCCTCTTCTACTTCTGGACGCCCCACTCCATCCACGCCCGCTACGACCTCGTCCCCGTACAGCTGCCGCCCTATAGCGACGCCTGCTATGCCAAAATCCCCCAGCGCGGGGTGGATTGCGACTACCCGGCCGATGTCCTCTTCAAGATTTTCGCGACCAACCTGAAGACCCTTGCGCCGGAGGCCTACACCTTCCTCAAGAACTTCAACTACAGCACCGCCGACCAGATCAGCATGATCGCCGCCGTTGAGGTGGACGGCAAGACGCCCGAAGAAGCCGCCCGCGCCTGGCTCGATGCCAACCCCGACAAGTGGCAGGCCTGGCTGCCGAAGTAGGGACGATAGACGATGGACGATCCATCGTCTATCGTCCATCGTTCAATTACCGCTTCGCCGCCCACGCCTGGGTGATGCGGTCCAGGATCATAGCCAGGATCACGATGGCGAGACCGGCCTCGACCCCGCGGCCGGTCTCATTTTTGGCCAGCCCGATGACCGCCTCCAGGCCCAATCCGCCGCCGCCCACCAGGCCGGCGATGATGACCATCGAAAGCACCATCATCACGGCCTGATTGACGCCCAACAGGATCATCGGCCTGGCCAGCGGCAGTTCCACTTTCATCAGCATTTGGGCGGAGGTCGAACCGAAGGCGCGGGCCGCCTCGATGGTTTCCGGTTCCACCTGGCGCAAACCCAGGGTCGTCAGACGAATGGCGGGCGGCAGCGCGTAGATGACCGAGGCGATGATGCCGGGCACACGGCCAATGTTGAAGAGCATGATCACCGGCACGAGATAAACAAAGGGCGGGATGGTCTGGAAGAAATCGAGCACCGGCCGCAAGACCATCTCGAAACGGGGACGCTTGGCCGCCACGATGCCCACAGGGATGGCGATGACCACCGAGAGGAGCACGGCGACGATGACCTGGCTGAGGGTGTCCAGGCTAGGTTCCCACATGCCCAGCAGGCCCAACGCCACCATCCCCACCGCCGATCCTACAGCGAGTCGCCAGCCCGAGGCCGACCAAGCCACCGCGGCCACCAGGAGCACCAGCGCCGGCCAAGGCAGCCAACTCTGCAAAAAGGACCGCAAGGGGTTGAGGAAGGTCAGAGTGATGAAATCGCTCAGGGGACCAGCGCCAAGCCCCGTGTGGCCGATTTCGTAGAGGTTGTCGCGCGCCCAGGCCACCAATGCGTCCACCGGCTCCCGCAGGGACAGGCGCCAGCCGGCCGGAAAGGCACTGAGATCGGCGATGAAGAGGTGCCACAACCAGATGACCCCGCTCAGGGACAGACCCAGGACGAGCCAGCCGTGGGTCTGCAGCACGCCCGGCAAGCGCGCAACCCATGCCGACGTCTTCCCGCGACGACCGCGGTGATGTTGCAGATGCTCGAGCCGCGCGGCCGCCGCAGCATGGCTGAGTCGGTCCAACAGGATGGCCAGACAGACGATGGCCTGGCCGGCCTCGAACGCCTGGCCCACCCGCAACCGTTGCAACCCCACCAACACCTCGCGACCCAGGCCGCCGGCGCCGACCAGGGCCGCGATGACGACGATGCCCAGCGCCATCATGATCGTCTGGTTGACGCCGGCCATGATGCCGGGCATGGCCAGGGGCAGCTCCACCTTGCGCAAGAGCTGCCAAGGCGTCGAACCGAAGCTAACCCCGGCCTCGCGGGCGTCGGCCGGCACCTGCCGAAGGGCCGCCGCGGTCAGGCGGATGGCCGGCGGCAGCGCGTAGATGACCGTGGCGATGACGGCGGGGACACGGGCAATGCCGAAAAAGAGCACCACCGGGATGAGATAGACAAAGGCCGGCATCGTCTGCATGGCATCGAGCAACGGTCGCAGCGCCGCCTCCAAACGGTCATGGCGCGCGGCCAGGATGCCCAACGGGATGCCGATGAGCAGCGAGATGAGCACCGAAACACCCATCAGCGCCAACGTCTGCATTCCCGCCGCCCATAACCCCAGCACACCGATGACCAACACACAGCCCGCCACGAGCGCGCCGGTCTGCAGGCCACCCCACCGCAAGCCGAGTAGCGTCGTGACGAGAAACACGAACGGCCAGGGCAGCGCCAGGAGGACGTTTTCGATGCCGCGCAACACCAGGTCAATGACGCGGCTGAGGGGATCGAAACCGAAGACGAACAGCCAGTGGGTGTTCTGGTTGGCGATGACCCAGGAGCGGAAGGCATCCACCGGCTGACGTAAGTGCAGGTTCCAGGCGGCCGGAAAGACGCCGCCGTCGCCGAATCCCCACCGCATGAGCACCGCCAAAACGACCACCAGGCCCAGGATCAGAACGCGGCGGTATCGCTGCAAACCGCCAGGTAGGACGATGGTAGGACGAGATGAGATCAGTTCGGCCATGAGAATCCTTTACCTCCCCGCCGTGTGATTCACCTCCAGCCCGGCCAGCGCCCGCATGAGCCGGCTGCGCACGACGATGCCCAGCAAGACGCCGTTGCCGTCGCGGATGGCAATGCGGGCATCCCGCTCGGCCGCCAGCGTCACCAACTCTTGCAGGGTGGCGTGGGGCGGCGCTGCAGGATAGCGTTCGGGCGTATCGGCCGCTTCGGGCGGGGTCATGATGGCCGCCGCCGTCACCACATGGGAGCGTGGCACATCCTCGGTGAACTCGGCCACATAGGCATTGGCCGGATGGAGGACCACATCCTGCGCCGTGCCCTGCTGGACGATCTCGCCGTCCTTCATGATGGCGATGTGGTCGCCGAGCTTGATGGCTTCCAGGAAATCGTGGGTGATGAAAACGATGGTCTTGTGCATCACCTCTTGCAGGCGGATCAGCTCGTCCTGCATGTCGCGGCGGATGAGAGGGTCGAGCGCGCTGAACGGCTCGTCGAAGAAGAGGATTTCAGGGTCCACGGCCAGCGCTCGCGCCAGGCCCACCCGCTGTTTCATGCCGCCGCTCAGCTCGTCGGGATAGCGATTTTCCCATCCGGCCAGACCGACGAGCTCCAGCACCTCCCGCGCCCGGCGGTAGCGCGTGGCCTTATCCACGTGTTGGACCTCCAGCCCGTAGGCCACGTTGTCAATGACTTTGCGATGGGGAAAAAGGCCGAAGTTCTGGAAGACCATACTCATGCGCCGACGCCGCACTTCCCGCAGCTGCTTCTCATCCATGGCCAGCAGATCCTGGCCGTCAATGAGCACCTCGCCCGATGTCGGCTCGATCAGGCGGGTGAGGCAGCGCACCAGGGTGGATTTGCCGCTGCCCGAAAGGCCCATCACGACAAAGGTCTCACCCTGGCGCACCTCGAAGGAGACATCGCGCACGGCCAGGACATGGCCGGTGCGGTTGAGGACATCGTCTTTGCTCCAACCCTGCTCGATCGCGGCGCGGACGCGCGCCGGCTCAGGGCCGAAAATTTTCCAGAGATGACGACAGGCAATTTTGACCGGCGACATGGTGCGATTGTAGGACATCAGTCAACGTTCGGCAAAAGAGGGGTCAACCAACCCAATCCCAGGGCCTCCAGATGGGCCGGGGTCGGCCAGCCGGTATCGGGATCGCAACCGGCCAGCGCGTAGTAGGCGCGACGGGCCTCGGCGAGCGCCGTGGCCGCAAAGGCCACGCCGTCGGTCAACCCCCCGCGCAGGGGTTCGAACAGCCGCGGGGGCAAGACATCGGCCGTTGCGTCGAGACCCAAACGGGCATTGAAGACCCGCATCATGGCGACCCGCCGTGCGCCCACCGTCATCAGCTCGTCCAGGGTCACATCCCAACCGGTGGCCCCGCGCACGACGGTCGGCATCCACTCTGGGCCGTAAAGCTGCCAGGCCGGTCCCCAATCGAACTGACACCAACACAGGGTGTCCATGACGCTGTACAGGTACTGGGTCAACAGGGTAAAGCGCACCTTCTCGGCGCCGAGGTCATCGGAGGGCACGGGTGAGTTCAGCCCGATGGCGGCCAGGCGGTCGCGGTAGAGCGGCGCCGCGTTCGGCTCGTAGAAGGGGTCATGTTCCGAGGACTGATGGTCCGCGCCGAAGGGGTTGACCGCGTAGATGAGACCCATGCTGGCCTTGACCTGGGGCATGTGGGCCGGCACCTCGCTGCCCTTGACGGCCACCACTCGCGCCTCGGCCGCCGGGCCCAATTGCCGCGCGGCCCGCGCCGAACCCTCGGCCAGCAGATTCCCCAGGCGGCCTTCCCGTCGGCTCAGCCGCCGCACGGCCTCGATCATGGCCTCGGCGTTGCCGAAGCGCAGGTCCAGGCCGTCGGTCTCGGTCAACAGACCGGCCTCGTAGCACTCCATGGCCCAAGCAAGGGTGGCGCCGCAGGAGATGGTGTCAAGACCGGCATCGTTGCACAGCTGATTGGCATAGGCGATGGCGGCCAGGTCGTCCACATCGCAATAGGAGCCGAAGGTGGCAATCGTCTCGTATTCGGGGCCGCCGTGTTTCGGATCCACGACGAAGCCGCGGGGATCGCTCAGGGCCACCACGCGCTTGCAACGGACGACACAGGCATAGCAGGTCTCGCGTTCCTTGAGGATGGTCTCGGCCATGCGTTCGCCGGAAATGGCCTCGGCATTGCGAAAGCTGCCCGACGTGTAGTTCCGGGTGGGGAGTCCGCCCACCATCTGTTGGGGCAGGACGACCGCGGCCGTGCCCAGCACGCCCGTGGCCCAGATGTCGGGATTGACCTGTTCGTCCATGGCGCGGGAGCCTTCGCGGGCCACCTGCCGGATGAGCGTGGCATCGAACGCCTGCGGCCGCAGACGACCGCGCACGGCAATGGCTTTCAGGTTCTTGGCGCCCATGACCGCGCCCATACCGGTGCGTCCCCAGGCGCGGCTGGCCATGTTGATGATGGCCGCGTAGCGGACGCCATGCTCGCCGGCCGGGCCGATGCAGGCCACCTCGATTTTGTCATCGCCCAGTTCGGCCCGGATGCGGTCCTGGGTGTCGCCGGTACCCAGCCCCCACAGGTGGTCGGCGGGCCGCACCTCGGCCTGGCCGTCGTGCAACCAGAGATAGACCGGCCGCCGGGCCCGGCCGTACACCACCAGGCCGTCGAAACCGGCGTTTTTCATCTCCGCCGGAAAGAATCCACCGGCCTGCGAGTCGCCGATGGCGCCGGTCAGGGGCGAACGGGCGTTGACCGTGGCCCGACTCTGGCCGGAAAAGGGCAAACCGGTGGTAACGCTGAGCATCAGGGTCAGGACGTTATCGGGCCCCAGGGGGTCGGCATCGGCCGGCATGTGCCGGAGGAGGTAATAGAGGCCGAAGTTGCTGCCACCC